>NZ_CACYJE010000003.1 GCF_902774605.1 uncultured Methanobrevibacter sp. | reverse complement strand
GGTAGTTGTGTGTTCCTTTGAAGAAATTTGTGAATGATTTGTTTAAGTCTCTAAAAACCTGCTGCTGGCTTGTGGATTCGCCTTCACGTAAAAAACTATGTTCCTGTTTCAGCATCTTTAAAATAGCATTCAGGTTACGTATATTGGGGTTTAAATGATAACCGTGGGATTTGAACAATCTGTATAGTTCATTGTATTGATTTAAAATATTATTCCATATAAACCTTGCATTTCCCATATTTTGATTTAAAACCTGTTCCATAGATTTATCTGGAAAAATACGTACCTTTAAACCTTTATTAACAACACTACTCATAAAAAAAACACCATATTTTTTCCTATAATATACATTAAAAAAATATACGCTCACAAGATATTAATGATATATGCACATGCTTAATATATAAAAGAAACCAGAGAGCACCGGATTAGTATTTTTTCCAACATTAAAAAATACTTCAAAATTATAGTATTTTACGAAATGTTTACCCCAAAAAATTTATCCTGGAAGAGGTTCAAATGCTGAAGGCAACTTTGGAACCTTAATAGAGGCTAGAAACTTCAGAGGAATAAAAAATAGAGGAACAAAAAGAGTAAACGATGAATTAACCCAATGTGCAATCACACACAACATTAAAAAAATACACAAACATACAACCGTTAATGTACTTAAAACAATTTTAAACCTAATTAAAACAGAAAAAATAAAACGTAAAAAAGTAGATATAAATATTATAGATGAATTAATTAAAGAATTCATATTTAAGGATGAAATATTAATAGATATAAAAATAAAATAAAAAATGGGAGATTTGAAAATTAAAATAATTATCGGACACTCCCCATTTTCTTTTTTTCTTAAAACTTATTAAATTTAAAAATTATACTAATATTCATGACTCTCAAAGTCTCAGATATTGGTGAAAAGGAATTAATAAAATACATAATCTCCCATTCAAGCACTATAACGCCTGATGACACTGCAATCACATCATTTCAAAATACCAACCTGATTTCAACATGCGACATGCTGATCCAGTCAAGGCACTTTCCAGACAACATGTCCTACTTCGACATGGGCTTCAAGGCAGTCACGGTTAATGTCAGCGACCTTGCGGCGATGGGAGCCGAACCCTTAGGATTTCTGTTGGCAATTGCCCTTCCAAAGGATTTGAAAATCAGTCACTTTAAGCAGATAATCGATGGGGTGACCCAGGCCTGCAATTATTACGGGATACCCTTGATTGGTGGCGACACCAATGAGGCATCGGAAATCATAATCACAGGAACAGCCATGGGCCTCACGGACAGGCCACTGATGAAGGACACCTACAATAAGGGGGATTTGATAGTTGTTACAGGTCCGATTGGCCATGCGGCTTTAGGCTTTGAGCTTGATGTTTTGGACAATGTTTATGTTAAAAAGGCACTGAAGCCTGAAGCAAGAATCAGGGAAGGATTGATCCTAAGGGATTATGCCACTTCCGCCACGGACATTACCGACGGGCTTGCAAGCGAACTCTACACTATCAAAAAGGACGGTTTCGGATTCATGATCCATGAGGAAATGCTTGGCATTACGGATGAGTACAAGTCAATATCTGAAGGGCGGGGCCTTGATTACCTTGACCTGGCGCTTCACGTCGGCGAGGACTTTGAGCTGCTGTTCACCATATCAAGGGAAAACCTTGAGAAACTGCCAATCGACTGCATGGTCATAGGCGAGGTCACCGATTCCGATGTTGTTGAGCTTACACTTGAAAACGGCTTTGTCGAAAGAATAAGAAATGAAGGTTATGAGCATTATGTTAGTGAGTAGCGATTTATACAAGAAGAGTTCCAAGACCCAGAAGGTCAGATGCGAGATTTGTGCGAACTACTGCAAGATAGCCGACGGCAATGTCGGGATATGTGCGCAGCATAAAAACATCAACGGGGAACTGCATGACGAGTCTTATGGCATCGTCTCATCCTTAAGTCCGGATCCGGTTGAAAAGAAGCCGTTGAACCATTTCCTGCCGGGGACATTGACATACTCAATAGGCGGATTTGGGTGCAACATGGCATGTTTGCATTGTCAGAACTATATGATATCTCAGGAATACTATAACTATTCAAGAGGCATCAAGATAACACCAGAAGCGATTGTGGAAAATGCACTTAACAACAATTGCAAGTCAATTGCTTGGACCTATAATGAACCTACGATACACTTGCCATTCAACAAGAAAACTTCCCTACTTGCAAGGCAGAAAAACCTCAAGGTGATATATGTAACAAACGGGTACTTTTCAGACAAGTCACTCAATGAGGTTTTAAGTTTTGTCGACGCATTCAACGTGGACTTGAAGTCAATGTCTGAGGATTTCTACAAGAAGGTCTGCCGAGCGGACCTGGATGTGGTGCTGGACAATTTAAGAAGAATATACCTTGAAGGGAAACACTTGGAAGTGACAAATTTAATAATCAATGATTACAATGATTCCATCTCACAGATTTCAGACCTGTGTGATTTTGTAGTGGATGAGTTGGGTCCTGAAGTGCCTCTACATTTTTCAAGGGCATTTCCATATTACAAGATGAATGACATTGAGCCGACAAGGGCAGAAATACTGTTCAAGGCAAGGGAGATTGCACTTGAAAAGGGTATTGAGAACGTTTATCTGGGTAATATTTAAGTGATGGTGTGGTGGATGGTGAATCCACTTTGATTATCATGTCAATTTCAAAAGGAGCATGTCACATATTAAAATTCCGCTTCATCGCTTCTTTTTCATCGAGTGGCTCGACTTGAAAACTATTAACCTAATCTTCTTGATTCATGTCAAATTTTTAATCAGATGCTTAATATCTCTAACTATATTCTGCTAGAAATATATGTTGCTGCTAAAAATATAATGCAGTCAACAAGCATTTCCACCATCAATCACCTTCCTTAGGAGGATAAAATTTTTTGGATGTTTGTTGGAATTCATTTGTAGTTCCAATTTTTAATAATTGTTTAGGGTTCTTTTTAACCCTATCTTTTATTAAATCTGTTTTTTTTTTTAATGATTCACTATTAAATATGGTGATTAGTTTTTTAGTTTAATTTTATTGAAAAAAAGAGTTTAAAAGTTAGTTTCATTCTCCAAAACTAACTCTTTCGAATTTTTCCAATGTCTTAAGTGACTTGGTGGCGTCCACACCAATCTTTGTGGTTGTGCCGTCACTTTCAGCCACTGGGTCAAGTGATGATCCACGCACATTTGGAACAATCATGATGTCACGGTCGCCTTTCACACGGGTGGCTATTGCATACTCGACGTCCTCAGCATCGAAAATGTCAACGTCAGTGTCCACCGCAACACAGTGCTTGAGTGAAGGGTGTGCGGACAATGCGGCCATAATTGCGTTTTTGCCGTCACCTTCGGTCTGCTTGTTGATTGACACCACTGCATGCAGCCAGCAGCAGCCTCCTTCAGTTAAAACAACATTTTCAACTGTAGGAACCGCATTCTTGACGGCCTTAAATATCCTAGGCTCCTGCGGAAGGCCCTGCAATAGCTTGTGCTCAAATCCAGCAGGTACGATTGCATGGTAGCATGGATTGTCCTTCTTGATGTGCATCTTTTCCAGGTTAATGATTGGCTGGTCACGTATGATGTCGTAAGTGTCGGTCAGATCCACGAACGGCCCTTCGGCAACGGTTTCAGTAACTGAAATCTTTCCTTCAAGGATGATGTCGGCTTGAGGAACTTCCAGCTCTCCGCATTTGATTAATTCCAACTCACCGTTCTTGAATGCATTTGCAACTTCCATCTCATTATAATCAATAGGTATTGAGGTGGTGCTTGCAAGAAGTATGGCCGGGTCCATTCCGATTGCTATTGCAATGTCCAAGTCCTCACCAGCCTCCTGTGCATTCTGGAAATAGGTGTAGAGGTTTCTTGGAACAATCCTGATGACCAGTCTTTTATCGTCAAGAACCATCATACGATGGATTGAAGCGTTCTGGATACCTGTTTTAGGGTCACGTGCAAACACGACCCCAGCGGTAATGTATGCTCCGCCGTCACGCTTATAATGAGTAAGTATAGGGATTTTGCCCAAATCAATGTCTAAAGTGTCATACTCTGAAAAGTCAGTGAATTTAGTCACTTCCAATGGGTTTTCCATTGCATCAATGATTTTCTCGGTAATCTCTGAGACTTCACAGTTGATTGATTTTGCAATCTTGTCACGGGTATTGCAGATACCGGTGATGACTGGAATGTCATATCCCTTAACGTTTTTAACAATGACAGTGTCCTTAGGGTATTGCCTCAGGACTTTTGAGATTTCATATTCACTGGATAATTCATCAGTGATTTCTATAATGTTTTCATCATCAAGTTTCATCTTAATCACTTTATAATGTAATTTTTTTATCTTTAAGCTTTCCAAGAAGCTGCACTATTTCTGGATTGTCAATAGAAAGAATTTCACCTGCCAGCACTGCAGCGTTCTTGCCGTTGTTGATTCCCACTGTTGCAACAGGAACTCCCGGCGGCATGCTGACGGTTGTAAGCATGTAGTCATCACCGTTTTCATTGGTGCATGGTACACCGATGACCGGCCTTGCAGTCAAGCCCACTATGCCTCCGGTAACCTGTGATGAGTTTGAGCTGACTCCAACGAATATTTTAGCGTTCTTCATGCATTTAACGTAATTAATGAATTTCCTGGGAGACCTTATAGGACAGACGACCTTGAGTTCATGGGTTATCTTGAGCCTGTCAAGAATCGTTGTCACTTTTTTAGCGACCCCAACATCGGTTTGGCGTCCGACAATGATTACAACTTCCGCATCAGGGTTCTTGCAGTTGACCTCGCTTTCATCAAATTCGGCCTTGTTGATTTCCAAGTCCTTTATCCTTAAGAAATCATTATTGATGAATGGTCTGTCGATTGCCTGAACAATGCTTTCATTGCTGGCTATTACCTTTTGAGCGTATTCCTTTCTCAACTTAACGACCCTGTCATGCACTTCAGCATCATGCAACCCGATGAACTGGGCTGCAAGTATTGCGGCATTGTCTCCCCTGTCGATGCCGACTGTGGCTATCGGGGACGGGTACGGCATCTGGACTATTGATTCCAATGCATCGATACCGCCGGTCTTCACATCAACCGGAACGCCGATAACTGGTCTAGGCGTATATGCGGCTATTGTGCCCGGCAGGTGAGCTGCAAGTCCGGCAATTCCAATGAACACTTCAATTCCAGCATCAGTGCCTTGCTGTACAATTTCACGTACTAAGTTCGGAGTCCTGTGTGCTGATGCGATTTTTAAACTGTATGGTATTTCTAATTTATCGAGTATGTCCATAGCTTTTTCTGCAATAGCAATATCTGATCCACTTCCAAGAATAATCATTATTTTTGGTGTCATTTAAAAATCCCTTCTATATAAAATTTTTATTCACTATACAATATTGATTTTAAAATATATTAAACTATCATTGAAAGGTTAATCCTGTTTCTTCTGGTGTCGACATCCAAGACCTTAACGTCAACAATGTCGCCCACGCTGACAATGTCAAGGGGGTGCTTTACAAATCTGTCCTCCACAAGTTGGGAAATATGCACGAGACCATCCTGATGAACGCCGATATCAACAAATGCACCGAAATCAACAATGTTCCTAACTGTCCCCTGCATTATCATGCCGATTTCCAAATCATCAATCGATAAAACGTTTTTCCTAAGAATAGGCTTTGGCATATCCTCCCTTGGGTCACGACCAGGCTTTTTCAACTCCCTGATAATGTCCTTCAAGGTTTCCCGGCCGATATCGAGCTCATCGGAGATTTCCTCTATGTTAATGTTGTTCAGCTTAAGACTGCGTTTGCCAATGTCATTGACGGAGCAATTAAGCCTTTCCAATAGTTTCAATGTTGCATCATATGACTCAGGGTGGATGGTGGTGTTGTCAAGGGGATGTTCGGGATTGTCGATCTTGATGAAACCAGCGCACTGCTCAAATGTCTTTTTGCCCAGCTTTTTAACATTCATCAATTCTGAACGGGAAGTGAAGCTGCCGTTCTCCTCACGGTAGCTTATTATGTTTTTCGCAGTAGTGTTTCCGATGCCTGAAACGTAATTTAGAAGGCTCACCGATGCGGTGTTGAGGTCGACTCCAACCTCATTGACCACCTTTTCAACAACCCCTGTGAGGGACTCGTTCAGTTTCTTCTGGTTCATGTCATGCTGGTACTGCCCCACACCGATTGACTTTGGGTCTATTTTAACCAGTTCAGCCAATGGGTCCTGCAATCTTCTTGCAATTGAAACGGCACTGCGCTCCCCTTCAGAATAATCCGGAAACTCCTCATCGGCCAACTTGGAAGCGGAGTAAACTGACGCTCCAGCCTCATTGACTATTATATATTCGACACTGGTGTTTCTTATGATTTGAGCCACTATCTCCTCGGACTCTCTTGAGGCGGTCCCGTTTCCTATGGCAATGACATCAATACAGTACTTGTCAATCAAATCCCGGACCGTTTTTATGGATTCGGCAATCTTTTTTTGAGGGGCGGTCGGATAGATTAGTGCAGTGTCAAGCACCTTGCCTGTCTCGTCAATGATTGCAATCTTGCAGCCTGTCTTGAAAGCAGGGTCCCATCCGAGAATGGTCTTTCCTACTAGTGGGGATTCCATCAGCAGTTGATTCAGGTTTTTGGCAAACACCTCAATGGATTTCTCCTCGGCCTTCTCGGTTAAATAGTTTCGTATTTCACGCTCTATTGCAGGTGAAATCAATCTCTTATATGAATCGCTCACGGCCTCCTTTATTATGGGTGTGGTGTAGCGGTTGTATTCGATTTTTTCAGGAATCCTGGAGATGTTTTTAAGCATGTGACGATTCAGGTACTTCAACACCTCATCAGCATCGCATGCAAGCTTCACTCTTATGACCCCTTCCTTTTCGGCACGGTTTATGGCCAATATCCTGTGCGGAGGTATTTTCCTGATGCTTTCAGTGTAGCTGTAGTATAGGTCATACTCTGTTGAGGTGTCCTTGTCCTTTGCCTTTGTTTCAACCTGGCCTGTGTAGAAAGTGTTTCTCCTTATCTTTTTCCTGAAGGTTGAATTGTCGGAGATTATTTCGGCGATTATGTCCTGCGCCCCTTGAATCGCCTCCTCGGGGGTTTTAACCTCATCGGTCAAATAATCTTCAGCTATCTTTTTAACGCTTTTTCTGACCTCCTGGGCAAGTATTATATCAGCCAACGGCTCAAGCCCCTTGTCGCGTGCCTTGGTTGCACGAGTCTGCTTTTTGCTTTTGAAAGGACGGTAGAGGTCCTCAAGCTCAACCAGTGTTTCAGCCTTTGAAATGTTATTTCGCAATTCATCGTCAAGCTTTCCAAGCTCCTCTATCCTTTTAATGATTTTATCCTTCTTGTCTTGAAGGTTTCTAAGGTATTTAAGGCGCTCATCGAATTTACGAAGTGTTTCATCATTGAGTGAACCGGTGACGTCTTTTCTGTACCTTGCAATGAATGGTATGGTGTTGCCGTCGTCGATCAGTTTGATTACCTTTTTAACCTGCCAGCCTTCAAGGCCCAATTCCTTTTCAAGTGTTTTTTCTATCATCATTTTACCCAATACTGTTTTATGTTTTCAAGATATTTCAATATTTTTTTCAATAACCTTCATGTTAAATTTTTCGAATTAATTTAAAAGACTGTTAATAAATGTTTTTTTCGAAATCCAATCGGTTAAGTTATCCAAATTTTTTATAGAACTTTATATTTGATATTGTCCAGCTTTATCATTTATATTTAAAATGATTTCCAGTTTATTAATATAATTTTTAAAAATTTTCCACCTGTATATTTTTTTAATTATTTATTATCATTTTGAATAATTTTATATATTATATGTTAGCATAATTATATCAATGGTTATATTTTTTGCCATTAATTCACTGTAAAGGGAGGTGAAAATATCAAAAGCAAACATCTACTAATTCTAATCATAATTCTCATTTCATGTTTAAGCATGGCTTCGGTAAGTGCAAATGATGAGGGGATTAATGAAACAATCATAACTTCCGAAAACGATCTGAAAGAGGATATTCTTGAAACCGAAATCGATGAGGATACTGTTGGGGAAGTTGAAAGTGAAGAGATGCTTGAAGCTGTAACCCAACCAACAGCACCAAACGATACAGGCTCATTAAAAGACTTGAAGAATCTTCTAAAAGGAGGAGTATACTTATTGAATAAGAATTACTCCTATAAGGAAGGCGACCCTACAGACGGTATAGAGATAAGCAGGTCAGTGATAATCATGGGAAACAATTGCACAATCGACGGAGGCAATGTCGCAAGACTGTTCGTGATAAAAAACGGAACATTTTATATTTCAGGAGTAAACTTCGTAAATGCCCATACCAATGGAAACGGAGCTGCAATATTTTATAATGGTACAAGCGGTTTTATAAACGACTGCACATTCACCAACTGTTCAGCAACTTCCGGAGGAGCTGTCTACTATGACGGATTGAGCCTGGTTGTCAACAACACTCAATTCAGGGACAATTCAGCAAATCATGGTGCTGGAATGTATATAATTGCAAATTCGACAATCATTACAAACTCGAATTTCACAAGCAATAGGGCCAGTGACACAGGAGGAGCCGTTTACTGGAAGAAAACCTCCAGAGTTATTAATGCAACATCTCAAGGAAATTCAGATGACGGTGGATCAAGCACATATGCCGGTGGAGAATATGCGATAGCTATTGGAAAGAATACTCATGTTATTTCAAGTTACAGTATTGGAATTGGACCGAATATTACTATAACCTATTCAGATTTCACATTATGTGTAGGGGCAAATTCTATTGTCAATAACTCATATGGTTCCACTGTAATCGCTTCAAGGCAAGTTAACTTTATTATTCCATCCAGTCGTCCTGACGTTGAAGGAGCGGACATTAACAATCTGCCGGGTTCCAGTTATTATCAGGGTTTGCTGATCAATAATGGACAGTTGGCTATTGTCAATTCCACTTTTTCAAACAATCGCGCGCAATCATATGGAGGATCATTATACACTGCATCCGGAACCACCCATGTATATAATTCCACATTCGAAGATTCACAGGCAACGTTTGGTGGAGCGATACGTGCATTTGACATAAATGTTTACAATACAAACTTCACTAAAAACAATGCAGACTCACGGGGTGGAGCGATATTTGTGGATGGCGGAGCTGATGTTCATGATTCATCATTTGTTAGAAACACAGCGGACTACCAGGGCGGAGCGGTTTACACTGCAATAACCGCCAAGGCGACAAACTTCTACAGGTCAGTTTTTGACGCAAACGGATTGAAGAATCGTGGAGGAGATTATTATGGAGGTGCAATATTTGAAGCGGACTTGATCAGGTCATGCACGTTCATAAACAATTACGCATGGTCCGGCGGTGCAATATACCAATGGCACCACCACAGCTACAATCGGTTGAAGATAGAGAATTCCACATTCAACAACAACACTGCACTCGGAACAGGAGGAGCAGTCTATGCTCACTATGGATCAGGAATAGTATATTCCAACTTCACAAACAACCGTGCAGGTGATGTGGGAGGAGCCGTTGGAGGATGGAACCATATATCCAACAAATGCCTATTCATAAACAACTCCGCTAAAACTGGCGGATCCATAGGCGGCGAATCCGCTCGTGCTTATGATAACCTAATCATTAACAGCACTGCCACCAGTCTTGGAGGTGCAATATACGGATTCAACCTCATTGTCACTGGAAATGTCATCATCAACTCTTCATCTGATAATCTTGGAGGAGCTATTGGAACTTTAGAATACTTTGATGCAACATCCACCTTCAGAAACAACACAATCATCAATGCTAAAGCATTGAAAGGTGGTGCGGCGTATTTCTACAATAATGCAAACGGCGTCAATACAGTATTTGATTCAAATAGGATATTCAACACAACAGCGGATGTTGGAGGTGCAATATACGCTCACAGTATCGCAACCCTTTCAAACAACATTTTCAACAATGTGACTGCCATAACCGGCGGAGTAATGTATAATGATTTGGATTTGACAGTTGAGAATAATACTGTAATCGATTCAAAGGCTGAACTTGGAAGGGATATCTACAATATCGGTTCCATAGGCACATCCTATCTGACATTCATCGATGCAAAGAGTATTGCCGCTGAATATGGTGACGTAATCCTGATATTCGCCAATCTGACCGATGATATGGGCAATACAATAACAGGACAGAACATCAGTGCTTCAATAAATGGCAATGACTATTCGCTTGAAGCCGTTGAAGGAACAGTGAAATTCAACTATACTGTTGATTTCATGACCGGTGAAAAAATCGTTAATGGTACTTATGACGGTTCAAAACTTGAAAAAACAGTTGTCAAAACAGGTTTGATAAGAATCAACCCTCCAGTATTATCCATCATCAAGACAGTTGATGATAAAATATATTACGGCGGGGATACTGTAGTCTACAATGTCATCGTTAACAATACCGGCAAGGGCATGGCAATAAACGTTGTCATCAGGGATGACCTTCCACTCGGATTGATATTGGTCAACACCACATCCAACAAGGGAAATTTCACAGGAAATGTCTGGA
This sequence comes from uncultured Methanobrevibacter sp., assembly GCF_902774605.1. Lineage (GTDB taxonomy): Archaea > Methanobacteriota > Methanobacteria > Methanobacteriales > Methanobacteriaceae > Methanocatella. The sequence goes on along the minus strand of NZ_CACYJE010000003.1, from coordinate 115,411 downwards.
AAATAGACCAATTGGAAGTTGGTGAAATAGTGAACATCTCATACGTTTGCACAATCTCTTCAGAGGGCATGATTACCAATGTGGCTGTCGTAAACTGTGATAATGCAGACGAGAACACTTCATCAGTGACAATAAACGTCAGGCCTTACCAGCCGAAAATAGCCATTGAGAAGATAACATTGAAACCGATTGTTGTCATAGGCGATAAGGCAGAGTTCGAGATACTTATCCACAATACCGACAATGTTGCCGTTAAGAATTTAACAGTAACTGAAGACTCATTCGAAGGCCTGGTATTTGACAGCTATCGCGAGTCATTGCTGTGGAAGCATTCAACAGTCAACGGAAAGAACGTATGGACTTTGATTGATGATTTCGCTCCAAAGGAAACAGTATCATTATTCGTCTACTTCAACACAACTTCAATGGGCACATTCAACAATACAATTGTTGTCAATGGAACTAATTTAGAGAATAAAACTGCAAATGCAAGCGTTAAAGTCTTGTATCCTCATTTGGACAGTAAAAAGGTTTCACTGATGCCTATAACAAAGGTTGGAGATCAAACAATGTTTGAAATAGTGATTTATAATGATGGGGAATTCGATATCCATAACCTATACATTATAGAGGATTCATTCGAAGGCTTGACCTATAGCGATTATCTGCATGATGACCTGTGGAGATATGAAGTCGTTGACGGTAAGAATAAATGGACTTTTATTGAGGAATTTGCCCCTGGCGAAAAAATAGGCTTGCTGGTGACATTCAACACCCATATTGTGGGAAACTTCACCAATTTTGCTATTGTGGGGTCAGATGAGACAGTTTCCAAAAAAGTCAATGCTACCGTGTGGGTCAATGAGACAGTTCCAGAAGAGAATGGGAAAAATCCGGACTTGGAGGTTACAGTCACTGCAATTCACCCGCTGGTTGTTGCAGGCAGTCAAATCAAATTTGAAGTCATTGTAATCAACAGGGGTGATGCCGTATTGAATGACGTGACCATTTCTGAAAACTCATTCGACGGACTTGTATTCGATCATATTGAAGACCACACTGGCATATGGTATCAGGCAGGATCATTAACACATTCAGACTTGCTTGGCGCATCAGAAGATGAATTGTCATGGAAAATGAGCGCTCCGTTATATGTGAATGAGACATTGGGATTCTTCATGGTATTCAACACTACCGCTCAGGGAACCTTTGTCAATTCGATCATTGGAAGCTCAGACAAGACCAAACCTAAAATAGCCAGTGATGAGGTTGAAGTGGTTGTTCCACAATACATTATTGGAAAAATAGCATTAAATGCGACAGTAACTGTTGGAGATAAGGTTTACTTTGAAATAACAGTTAAAAACACTGGAAAGGTCAACATAACTGATTTAACCATAATCGAAAGGCCTGATGATGGATTGACCTACGATTCATTCATCGACCCGCAGGGCTTCTGGAGTGCAGGCGCCGGTCTAACATGGAGCATCAAAACCAATATAACTCCTGATGAAACAACAACGCTGTTCATAATCTTCACTGCTGAAAATATCGGCAATTTGACAAACACCGTTGAAAGCGGGGACAAAATCGCCAATGCAACAGTTGAAGTTAAAAACAAGACTGACGATTCAGCACCGGAAAACACAACCCCGAGCGATGATGATTCAGTGCCTGACGACGATTCAACACCTGACATTAAAATTTCAGGCGGTGACGAGTCACAAGGACAGGCCACTTCATACGCTTATGAAAAGGATGAAAAGACTGGAAACATTGATAAAGGTTCAAAAGCTTCCTTGTGCGCTGGTAAAAACGTGACAGGAAACCCTATATTGATATTGTTCCTGGTCATCTTAACCTTAATAATTCCAAGAAGAAATAGAAAATAATATTATTTCTTCATTTCTTTTTTTTTAAATCTAAAAATCCTTTAAAAACACTCTTTTTACAAAAACATTTATATCTATTCCATTAATAAAAGTAATATAATAATAACTTTTTAATGGTGAATTTTAAGTGTATTGGTTTTTTGTAATTATTGCATTTTTATTAGCCGGTATCAAAACTGAAAAGCCGAGGAGATACCAGAAGGTTTCAGTTATCATTCCCGCATACAATGAAGAGGAGACAGTGGCCAAGGTCATTGATGTGGTAAAGAAAGTAACGTTTGTCGATGAGATAATCGTTGTAAACGACGGATCCTCGGACAATACCGAATCGGAAGCCCTTAAAGCAGGAGCAAGAGTGATAACTCATGAAGTCAACAAGGGTAAGGGTGAAGCATTGAACACCGGTTACAGGGAATCTGAATGCGACATTATAGCATTCATAGATGCGGACATCTACAATCTAACTTCCCGCAAGGTGGAATCAATAATCAGGCCTATACTGGAAGGCAAAACTGACATTACAAAAACCAAGTTTTCACGTGCCAGCGGACGCGTAACCGAATTGACCGCAAAGCCGCTTTTGAACTTTTTCTTCCCGGAAATTTCATTTGAACAACCTTTAAGCGGTCAGTTTGCAGCACGTAAGGAAGTATTGAAGCGCATAGATTTTGAGAAGGACTACGGTGTCGATGTAGGGATAGTCATCGATGCTGATGTACTTGGAATTTCAATAATGGAAGTGGACATCGGTGCAATCGAGCATGACATGTCTCCATTATCAGATTTAAACCTAATGGCCAATGAGGTCGTAAGAACCATCATAGGCCGTGCCAACAAGTACGGCAGGGTTGTCATGATTGACGAGATAGGTTATTTCATCAGAATGTCAATTGTCGGATTGTCTATGGTTACCTTGGGGCTTTTTACAATATTCTTTGTAAAGTTCGTGCCATTGTCAGTCGGAGTCATAGTTTCCGTTGTCGGAATCGTCATTGCAATCTACTACATGGTAAAGGTAATAGTCAAGTCACTCACCATGTTCAGGAAAACCCCAAGGGGTAATTTAATCAGGTCATTCATCAAGATTCATTTCCCGATGATCATATCAATCATTGTTCTTCTCTTGATGATTTCCACATTCATAGGGGCGGCCCATTTCGAGCATGGGGTATTGTCAATTGAACCGAACTCCAGGAATCTCATCATATACGCCGATGATTCACCTCGTGACAACACTATTTCAGTGAGAGGCCCATACACCATCGACACTGCAATCGAAAATGAATCAGATATCATACGGATGCCATCAGATGCCATGATGACTCTGGGCATTAAATTAAATGACACGATTGTGATAGATGGTGAAACCTACACGATAAATGAGACAAGACCTGGCGAGCCGGACATACTGAGACTGCCGATTCATGCCAAAAAGGACCTTGGAGTCGAGAGTGAAGACGTGATACAGAACAGTCGCCTGAATGAAATATTCTCAGGATCACTCATAACCCACAATTATGAGAACGGAAACGTTTCAGTCAATGAAAAATACATAGTCTCAGACAGGTTCAAGGGCGCTAAAAGCTTTGAAATATTCATAAACAACGAATCAGTAGTTGGTTCAGCAGGAATACTCAAGGCCAAATCGGTTTACAATATAGCGATTGACGGCGAATACGTCACATCAATCAAGAGCCTTGAAAACACATCATTCGAATACGGCAACAATACCGTTGACATAGTGTTCACTAACACTAACTCAACATCAATAAAACAGTACGTGGCCGAAAGCGATGGAAACTTCCTGGACTTCAATCTAAAAAAATATCTCAAAGAAGATTAAAAAAAATAAAAATAGCAATAACCTTAAATACTAAGGTTATTTGTTGTCATAAGCCTTAACGGCTTCCTCAACATCATCATAAAGACCAAGAGCAGCCAAAGCACCGACCTTACCCTGCTCACCGGTAACTGCAATCAAAGGAATGTTCAACTCTTCAGCCACCTTTTCAGCAGTTTCAACATCCATCATTCCGGATTTGGTTGCAATTGAATACTCCCTTAACTTAGGAGGAATATCCAAGCCTTCAAGAATGGCTATTGCAGTCTTGTCTGATAATGTGTCTCTTTTAAGAATTTCAATAACCCTATCAATCAGCTCTTGCTTCTTCTCGCTTTCAACAGCGAAAGTCAAAGCAATTGAAACACAATTCTGAGTCTTGTGAGGGTTATGAGGATATAATTGGACAATAATATGGTCAAGGTATTCAAAGCCTTCATCCCTAAGCTCCACGCCAAGGTTATGAGCCATTGTCCATGTAGCACCGGCATCCTTAACGTCAGTGTCATCAACACCGATAACCACTTTTTCAAGCTTAGGAGTCACAACAGTTGCCCTTCCGACCTTGGAACCTCCTCCAACGTCTATAAGCTCAATGTACTTAACTCCTTCACCCATGCCTCTGCACATTCCAGCTCCAACACCGGCACCTGCAAGGCCCGCATGTGTAACCTTAACCTCATCGCCGACAACAGCAATCTCATCGATTCCAGCAGCATTGAAACTGGCTTTCAAATCGATTGGAGCACGGCCAACATGACACTTGTAGAAATGCCTGTTACCGTCACGATGGGCTGAATCAATGAGTTCAGAATTGTTCCTGTACTGGTTCAATAACCAATGAGACCCTGAAATGCATGGATGGTACTCGACAAGCTCAACCTTATCGCCATCAACCATGGTCAACACTTTCTCGTATGGCGCAATCCAAGGGTCTTGGAATTTTTCTCTTAATTCATCTGGTTTTAGAATTTCCATGTAATCATCTAAATTTCTTTTAATCTGTCGCACATTTTAATGGCTGCTTCAACAGCGCTTTTTGCGTTTTTGACACGTCTGTGAGCATCCATTCTGGTCATTCCAGGACCTGTGATTCCAAGAGCTACTGGAGTGTCGTATTCTAATGCCAAATCAGCTATTTTACGGGAAGCGTGCTGTGCCACGATTTGATCATGGTCGGTTGCACCTTCAATAACCGCACCGAGGGTGATTATTGCATCGTACTCGTCTTTCTGCAATAACTTTTTGATTACAAGAGGCATGTCGAAGACGCCTGGTACTGCAACCACTTTTGTGATTTCGCATCCCCTGTTTTTAGCTTCCGCCTTTGCAAGTTCCAACATCATTTGTGTAATATCATAATTAAATTCTGCAACTACTGCTGCTATTTCATATTTTGCCATATTTATCAATCCTCAAAATTTGTTTTTTTTTTATTTATGCGTTACCGCTGAATATAATGAGTAAAAATCCTGCTACCCCACTAACTACCATAATGAATATGATAAAAAGTGCTGCCATTTGCATTCTAGTTAATTTTTTAAAATTCATAGTCTTATTCTCCGTTTAAATTGTTTATAACTTCACTGGCCACTTCCATTGTTGTGGCTTTACCGCCCAAGTCACCAGTTAAAGTGTTAGCGTCATTTAATAATTTCAATATTGCATCGTCAAACCTGTCAGCCGCCTCGTTTTCGCCAAGGTATCTAAGCATCATTATCGCTGACAGCATCATGGCTATCGGATTTGCCTTGTTCTGGCCTGCAATGTCAGGTGCTGAACCGTGCACCGGCTCGAACAATGCAGCATCCAAACCAATGTTTGCGGATGGTATCAGTCCAAGCCCGCCTACAAGACCCGCACCCTCGTCAGAGAGTATGTCCCCGAAAAGGTTGGTTGTAACGATAACGTCAAAGCTTTCAGGCTGAGTGATTAGATACATCGCTGTTGCATCCACATAAAAGTCCTCGGTTGCAATGTCTGGATAGTCCCTTGCAACTTCATAGAAAATTTCCCTGAACAGTCCATCGGTTTTCTTCAACACATTGGCCTTATGAACCCCTGTGACCTTACCCTTATTGTTTTCCACAGCATACTTGAAGGCATAGTCGATGATGCGCCTTTCAGCCTCACGGGTGATGATGCGCCTTGCCACTGCACCCTCCTCAGTGTATGATTCCTCGTCTGCAATGTACATTCCCTCGGTGTTTTCACGCACAATCATGAAGTCAATGTCATCGGACAATGAATTCGTATTTGGATAAGCTTTAACGGGCCTTAGATTGGCAAACATTTTCATTTCCTGACGGATCTTGACGATAACGTCAGCCGCAGTCTCGCCCGCTGCTCCGAATAGGCATGCGTCTGATTCGCGAATGATGTCTAGGGTTTCACTTGGAAGGGCAGTGCCTGTCCTTTCAAGGCATTCATCCCCTGCATCGCCGTAAACGTATTCGAAATCAATGTCAAGTGAGTTTAAAACTTCTATTGTTGCCTGCATTACCTCACGGCCAATTCCATCACCTGGAATGACTGCAATCTGATAACTATCTTTTGTTCTTGAGGTACTCAATCAAACCACCTTGCTTTAATATTTCCAACATGAATGGAGGAAGTTTCTTAAATTCAATGCTATCGCCATTGCTTGATGTTATTGTAGCATTCTCCATATCCACTGTTATTTCCTCTCCATCCTGTATCAGTTCACTAATTCCTGGAGCTTCAAGAAGCGGAACGCCCACGTTTGTAGCGTTCCTGTAAAATATTCTTGCAAAAGACTCTGCAATCACCGCTTTAACGCCAGCTCCCTTAAGGGCTATTGGAGCATGTTCACGGGATGAACCGCAGCCGAAATTAGTGCCGGCCACAATGAAATCTCCCTCACTGCACTTTTCACTAAAATCCGGATCCAATCCTTCCATGCAATGCTGGGATAATGTTTCCTCATCAGTGTAGATTAAGTATCTTCCAGGAATTATGATGTCAGTGTCAATATCGTTTCCAAATTTCCATGCTTTTCCTTTCACATTATCACTCCGGAGCCACGATTCTTCCTTCAATGGCTGATGCTGCCGCAACCGCTGCAGATGATAGGTAAACTTCACCGTCAGGTGAGCCCTGCCTTCCCTTGAAGTTCCTGTTGGATGTTGAAAGGCTAACCTCGCCCGGGCCGATAATTCCGGTATGCCCTCCAAGGCATGGGCCGCAGCATGGGGCGGAAACCAACGCTCCCGCTTCTACGAATATCTTAATCAGTCCCTCATCCAAGGCTTTTGAGTAAATCTCGGTGGATGCAGGTATGACCAGCATTCTGGTGCCTTCAGCAATCCTGTTTCCTTTCAATATTCTTGCAGCATCGCGCAAATCGCTGAGCCTTCCGTTAGTGCATGAACCTATGAACACCTGGTCAAGCTCAACGTCAACCTCGCTTATCGGCTTGACGTTGTCCACATTGTGGGGACAGGCTATCTGCGGCTCAAGGTCACTAACATCAATATCAATTATATTAAGAGAATTTGAGTCTAAATCAGTTTTAAATATTTCATACGGTTTATTGGAACGCTTTTCAACATAATCGATTGTTTTCTTGTCCGGTTCCACCAAACCGGTCTTTCCGCCCATTTCAATAGCCATATTGCATAACACCATGCGGTCTGAAACGCTCATGTCACTTATGGTTTCGCCGGCAAACTCACATGCCTTGTATGTTGAGCCGTCAGCACCCATCTCGCCAATTATATGTAGTATGACATCCTTTGCATAAACATTGTCCTTCAACTGGCCTGTAACATTGAACCTGTTTGTTTCAGGCACCTTGAACCATAAGTTGCCTTCAGCAAACACCATCGCCATATCTGTAGAACCGATGCCTGTTGCAAAAGCGCCCAATGCTCCATGGGTGCAGGTATGCGAATCGGCGCCCACAATGACCTCGCCGGGAACAACATGCCCCTTTTCAGGCAATATCTGATGGCACACTCCAGCGTTGACATCGTAGAAATGCTCGATACCTTGTTTCTTGACGAATTGTCTCATTATGATATGATTGTTGGCTGAATCGATTGAGTCAGCGGGAACCTGATGGTCAAAAGGTATGACTATTTTTGATGGGTCCCAAACCTTCTCAGCTCCGATTTTTTCAAAGGATTCCACTGAAAGAGGTCCGGTCAAATCGTGTGTCATTGCTACATCAATATTTGCAATGATTATATCTCCAGCTTCGACTTTTTCCTTTCCGGAAGCTTTAGCTAATATTTTTTCAGACATTGTTGGCATATTTTAAACCTCTTAATAATGATAATTATATATGTTTTATAACTATTTATACTCTCATATTATTGGGCATTTTTTAATGTTTATATATAATGTTTAACAAAATATTATTCATGAGCAATTCATTTTTTAACAGATTCAAAAAAGAAGAAGAACCTCCAATAATGGAAGAGAAACCTCCTGTTTGGGAAGATAGGATTTTTTGGATTTCAACATTACAAAAAATAGCATATCCGGTTCTGAATAACTTATCAAGAGGCACATTAAGAAAAACAATGCCTTATGAGTCTAACAGTACAGAAGGACAAAAATTCACATATCTAGAAGCATTTGCTCGTGTATTAAATGGAATTGCGCCATGGCTGGAATTGGGTGTGGACAATTCCGAAGAAGGTAAGCTGCGCGGTAAATACATTAAATTGACATTGAAATCAATTACAAACGCTGTTAATCCAAACAACAACGATTATATTTTTGTAGTAGAGCCAAAACAATCTTTAGTGGATGTTGCATTATTTGCACAAGGATTGCTCAGGGCTAAAAACCAGATTTGGCTTAATTTACCAATGGATGTTCAGGCAAGAATCATCCGCGAATTGAAAAATACAAGGATAATAGCCCCTTATGAAAATCATTGGCTTCTTTTCACATCAATGATAGAGGCGGCTTTATTGGAATTCACAGGCGAATGCGACAAGGAAAGGTTAACATATGCTATTTCCAAATTCCGCGATGAACTGTATGTCGGAGACGGGATTTACTCAGACGGTGAAGACTTTGAGTCAAGCTACTATAACAGTTTAGTGATTCATCCGATGCTAAACGATATTTTAGCGGTAATGAGAAAATACGAATTGAGGGATGGTGAACTCTTGGATGTTCAATTGATGAGATCATCCAGATTATCCTCACAGCTTGAAAGAATGATTTCACCTGAAGGAACATATCCCCTTCTAGGAAAATCCTTGTCATACAGGTGTGGAGTATTCCACCTGCTTTCACAGGCGGCATTGCTGAAAATACTGCCAAGAAACATTTATCCAGCCCAAGTCAGAAGCGCACTGACAAAAGTAATTCAAAGGCAATTCACAGGCAATCAGAACTTCAACAGTGAAGGATGGTTGATCTGCGGATTGAACGGTTCACAGGCAGACATCTGTGAGGAAAACATTTGCACCGGAAGCCTATACCTTTGTTGTGCAGTGTTCCTGCCGTTAGGTTTACGCCCAGATGATGTGTTTTGGAAATCACCATCTGAGGAATGGAGCAGTCTCAAGGCTTGGAACGGTAATTCAATAAAACCTGACCAGTCAATTAATTTTTAGATTATAATTCATACAAGTTCCCGTAATTAAATAGTTTAATTTCACTTGGAACTTCTCTTATTATATTTTTAGTGTCGAATATTATCGGATCAGACATCTTTTTAAGTATCAAATCATAATCCAGGTACTTGAACTCGTCATGGTCGCATAAAATCAAAATCAAATCGGCATCATCAACGGCCTCGGCAAAACCGACAAAGGACGGATTGTCAATGTGAGGGTCATGGATTGCTATTTCATAATTTTCGCTTAGCCTGGATATTATCTCATAGGCAGGGCTTTCACGATCATCGCCAGTGTTTCCCTTATATGAAACTCCCAAAAGTGCAATCTTGCCTTCAGGAATCATTTTCTCAACGTATTCGCACACGAAACCAGGCATTGAATTGTTGGTGTCACGAGCAAGCTTAATTATCTTGGCGGTTTCGGGAGCCTTGGCATAGATGAAGTAAGGGTCAATTGCAAGGCAGTGCCCGCCAACGCCAGGTCCCGGTGAGTGAAGGTTTACTCTCGGATGCTTGTTTGCCATTTTAATGACGTCCAATGCGTTAACACCAATCTCAGCGCAGATTTTGGCAAGCTCATTTGCAAGTGCAATGTTAACGTCCCTGAAAGTGTTCTCCATACATTTGGACAGCTCAGCGGTTTTCGCTTCAGTCAGCATCAATTCACCTTCAACAAACTGTCCATAGACTTCACTTGCCTTGACGGCACATTCAGTTGTAACTCCGCCGATAATGCGGTCGTTGTGAATCAGCTCCTCGATGATTTTGCCCGGCAAAACCCTTTCAGGGCAATGTGCAAGATACAGGTCCTCACCAATTGTAAATCCGGCATTTTCAAAAATCGGCTTAATGGTTTCATCGGTTGACATTGGAGCGATTGTTGACTCTATTATGACAGTGTTTCCCTTCTCCAAAAATGGTATTATTGACTCGCATGCGCTTACGACATAGCTCAAGTCACAGCTGTAGTTTTCTATAATGTAAGGGGTTGGTACTGTAATTATAAAAGCATCCGCTTTTTGGGGTGTTAGTGAAGCTGTGTATACGCCAAGCTTGACCGCATTTTGAATGATGTCGCTGATTCCAGGTTCCTCAATGTGAATAATTCCCTTATTCAGGTTGTCAACAATCTTTTCATTAACGTCAACTCCAACAACTTCACAATGGTTTCTTGTGAACAGTGCCGCTGTTGGAAGTCCGATATAGCCTTGACCCATAATACATATTTTCATAATTACTCCATCTCCCTTCCTTTTTAAATATTAAATATAATATATATTTTAACATATATTAATTTTTAAGTGATGAACATGAAGATTTTAATAACAGGTTCCAATGGAATGCTCGGTCACGACTTGACAAAAGTCCTGGAGGACAGGCATGACTTGATCCTAACCACTTCCAAGACATTGGATATCACTGACAGGGAACATGTGCTGGAGTTTATAGTTGAAAACAAACCAGACCTGGTCATCAATTCAGCTGCATACACCAATGTTGACGGTTGTGAGGAAAATCAGGACATGGCATATGCCGTAAATGGCGAGGGGGTTAGAAACCTGGCCATTGCATGCAAGGAAATAGACTCTCCACTGGTCCATATCAGCACAGATTACATTTTCAACGGCGAGAACACTCGCCCATGGGTTGAGGATGATGAGATAGGTCCGATCAGCGTCTACGGCAAAAGCAAGCTTCAGGGCGAGGAGGCCATTTTGGAAATACTTGACAAGTACTTCATAATCCGTACCGCATGGCTGTACGGCTTGAACGGAGGCAACTTCCCAAAGACAATGCTTGAACTGGCCAAGAACCACTCTGAAATAACAGTGGTGTATGATGAGGTGGGAACTCCAACCTACACTCCTGATCTGGCTCAAGGAATCTCTGAGCTGATAGAAACCGATTGCTATGGAACATACCATTTGACAAATTCCGGAAGCTGCTCATGGTGCGAGTTTGCAAGATACATTTTTGAAATAGCGGATGTTGACGTTAAGGTGATTCCCGTGACTGCAGCCGAGTTTGCAAGGCCGGCACCAAGACCGCACTACTCCGTCCTGGAAAACAGGAACTGGATAAAAAACGGTTTTGAACCATTGAGAGATTATAAAGAAGCAATAAAAGAATATGTTGAGTTGATAAAATGAACAAGAAACTAGTTTTAATCATTGCATTAATCATCGCCCTATTCAGCATCGGTGCCGTAAGTGCAGGTTTTCTGGACTTTTTAAACTTCGGCCATGACAATAGTGATGTTAATGTAGTGGAAGATGGAGAATACTGCACAGTGAATGAGGTTTCAGCTTACATCAAGGAGTATCATAAGCTTCCAAGCAATTACATAACCAAGAAAGAGGCCAAAAGCCTAGGTTGGCATGGGGGACCCCTTAAGAAATATGCTCCTGGAAAAAGCATAGGCGGAGACACATTCACCAACAGGCAACATGTACTTCCCGACAGCGATTCAAGATACGTCGAATGCGACATCAACGCTAACGGAACCAGTCGTGGGGCCGAAAGGATAGTTTACAATACCGGTGATTATAAGGTGTACTACACTGACGATCACTACAACACATTCACTGAGGTTTAAAATGCAATTGGACGGCAAATTAATCAAACGGGACGGGCATGACTATTTGATGGAGGCATTGAACCTGCCCGATTACTACGGTAAGAATCTGGATGCTCTATATGATTGCCTGACTGAAATGGAATGTGAAATTGAATTGATTAATCCGGATGAGGTTGACAAGGATATTCTTGACACCTTTATAGATGCCGCATCCGAGAATGATTTTTTAACATTCATATATTAATTAATTCAAATTATTATTTTTTTTTGAAATTCAAATTAGCAGTTCCCTTACGCCCTGAGTTTCATCATAAATTGTTTAATAATGATTTAATTGATTTTAGTTTAGCATTTAACGAGTTGAAATCAATTTTGAAATTTGCGGGTAATGGGATATTTCAGGTCTTGCCAATCTATATAAATGAATTGAAATAGATATTTTTATAAGTGATTATTATGAAAGGAATTGTTTTAGCAGGCGGTTCTGGAACTCGCCTATATCCTATTACCAAGGCGGTTTCAAAACAATTACTGCCACTTTACGATAAACCAATGATTTACTATCCGATATCAGTATTGATGCTTGCAGGAATCAAGGAGATACTGATCATATCAACTCCAAGGGACCTGCCAATGTATCAGGACTTGCTCGGAGACGGGTCAAGCCTCGGCATCACTTTTGAATATGCCGTTCAGGAAAACCCTAACGGACTGGCCGAAGCATTCATAATCGGCGAGGAATTCATCGGCGACGATAACGTTGCGCTCATTTTGGGAGACAATATCTTTCACGGCCACAGGTTCACCGAGATACTTGAAAGGGCAACCGATTTGAAGGAGGGTGCAGTGATATTCGGATACTACACCAACAACCCGGAAGCTTTCGGTGTGGTCGAGTTCGATGACGAGTGGAATGTATTGTCAATAGAGGAAAAGCCGGAAAAGCCAAAGTCAAATTACATCGTGCCGGGACTGTACTTCTACGACAATGACGTGATAGAGATAGCCAAGAACGTCAAGCCGTCAGACAGGGGTGAAGTTGAAATCACCTCGGTCAACGAGGAATACCTCAAAAGGGGAAAGCTTAAAGTTGAGCTGCTCGGTCGTGGTATGGCATGGCTTGATACTGGAACACATGCCGGACTGCTTGAGGCATCAAACTTCATTGAGACAATACAGAAAAGGCAAGGCCTCTACATAGCATGTCTGGAAGAGATAGCATATCGCAAAGGATACATTGATGACGACCAACTGTTGGAGACAGCTGAAGAGCTTAAGAAAACCGATTATGGAGAATACTTGTTTAACCTAGTTAAAAGATGATGATAATATGGGGAAATTTAAATTTACTGAAACCGGAATAGAGGGAATGTTTGTGGTCGAACCCACTGTTTTTGAGGACAACAGGGGATACTTCATGGAAACCTACCAGGAAAATGATTTCAAGGAAGCTGGACATGACTTGAAGTTCGTTCAGGACAACCAGTCAAAATCATCAAAAGGAGTGCTCAGGGGCCTTCACCTGCAGGTCAACCATCCTCAGGGAAAGCTCGTGCGAGTAATCAGGGGTGAAGTGTTCGACGTTGGAGTCGACCTGAGAGGGGACTCACCCACCTACGGAAAATGGTATGGGGAGATACTTTCCGAGGAAAACAAGAAGCAATTGTACATTCCACCTAAATTCGCCCATGGTTTTCTGGTATTGTCAGAAGAAGCGGAATTCCAATACAAATGCACTGAATTCTACCATGGGGATGATGAAAGCGGCATAATGTGGAACGATGAGGAAATAGGCATCGATTGGCCATTGGATGATATTGATGAGATAATATTGTCCGACAAGGATAAGGAATGGAAGACCCTCAAGGAGTCTAAGATTAAATATTGAGTGATAAAATGACTAATATTCTAGTAACCGGTGGAGCAGGATTTATAGGAAGCAATTTCGTAAGATACATGGTTGAGAAATACTCAGACTACCATACCATCAACCTTGATGCATTGACCTACTGCGGAAACCTTGAAAACCTTAAGGACATAGAGGATAGGGATAACTACTCCTTCGTCAAGGGGGACATAAGGGATAAGGAAATTGCGGATGAACTGGTCAGGAAATGCGACTATGTGATCAACTTCGCTGCAGAAAGCCATGTTGACAGAAGCATTACCGATCCGGAAATCTTCATAAAATCAAACGTGCTGGGCACTCAGGTACTTTTAAATGCCGCCAAGGAGCATGGAGTCGAAAAGTACATTCAGATTTCAACCGATGAGGTTTACGGCACCCTAGGCAAAACCGGATATTTCACAGAAACCACTCCATTGCAGCCTAACAGCCCATATTCAGCATCAAAGGCCGGTGGAGACTTGATTACAAGAGCATATGGTGAAACCTTTGACCTGCCAATAAACATTACTAGATGCTCAAATAATTACGGACCTTACCAGTTCCCGGAAAAGCTGATTCCACTGATGATTTCAAATGTCCTGGAGGATAAGAAATTGCCCGTATACGGTGACGGCAAGAACATCCGTGACTGGCTTCACGTATACGACCACTGCCACGCCATAGACTTGGTGTTGCATGAGGGAAGGCTTGGTGAAGTCTACAACATCGGGGGTAACAACGAGAAGGAGAACATCTATATCGTTAAGCTCATACTTTCCGAGCTCGGCAAGGACGAATCATTGATTGAGTTTGTAACCGACCGTTTGGGTCATGACCGCCGCTATGCAATTGACTCAACCAAAATCCAGGATGAGCTTGGCTGGTCTCCTGAATACACTTTTGAAGTGGGAATCAGGGAAACCATCCAATGGTATCTTGACAATCAGGATTGGACTGCACAGGTTAAGAGCGGCCAGTATCAGGAGTACTATGAGAAAATGTATTCCAACAGGTAAATGGTTTACACTTGAAATATACCTCTCTGATTAAATTTTCATATATTTTTTTCATTATTTATTATAATTTTATTCATTATTTTATTGTTTTTTCTATTTAAGAATTAAATATTCTTCAATTCAAAAATCAAAAATATATGCCATGTTAATGATAGGTTTATATATTATAATCCTTTAATATTATTTAGTAACACATTACTTTTTTTAGGGGAAATGGTGATTTGGATGTTGGAGCAATATTTACCTTTAGTGGGATTAATAATATTTGGGAATATTGAAAACTTGGTTTTATCATCACAGGGTGTTGTAGCGGGAGTAAATCCACTCAAATTGGCTATTGCAAGTATCATTTGCGTTTCTTTATGGCTTATAATTGGAACTTTTGCTACTCAAACTTTCATTCAATACGTTAGCTTCATTGAATTTATAGGTGGGCTTGCTATTTTCATTTTAGGTGCCCAAGCAATGATAACTTCTATTAGGGGCGAATAATATGGATAGGGAATTAAGACAGTTTTTAGGATTAATAGTATTTGGTAACATTGAAAACCTTATCCTGGCCGCTCAAGGGGTTTCTTTGGGTGTAAACCCAGTGGGATTGGCTGCATTGAGTTTAACTGCGGTTATTATATGGTTTTTACTTGGAACTTTCGGTACAAAAATTGCCATGAAATATGCAAGAGCCATTAACTTCATCGGAGGTCTTGCAATCTTCATTCTAGGTCTCCAGTCAATGCTAGGTGCAATGCCGGGAATATTAGCATTTTTCCATTAGATTAAAATGTCATATCTAAAGCATAAGGTTTACGGAGTCTTGTTTAAACTGTTTAAACAAGCCAAGGTCAACGGCAATAGAATTTCATTCATCATCGATTCACGCGAATCATTCAAGGGGAATCTTGATTACATTAAAAAGGAATTCGAGAAGAGGGGAGATTATGAATTCCACTTTTTCTACAAGGACAAGTTATCCTTCGCAAGCTTTAAGAAGCTCGCATCATCCAAGTATGTTTTCCTAAACGATAACTTTTTCCCATTGGCTTTCATGAGCTTCAAGCCTGAAACAATGGTGGTTCAATTGTGGCATGCGCCGGGTGCATCCAAGAAATTCGGAGGATCAGTTGATTTCGAAAGCAGGGAAATACTTGCTAAAATATCTGAAAACACCGATTTTCTGATAGTGACCTCTGACAAGATTAAGGATTACTACAGCGAGGCGTTTCAAATGCCCCTGTCAAAAATCAGGGCACTGGGACTTCCCCGCATGGACTATTACTTTGAAAACCATGACCTCGACAGGTTAAAGCAGGATTTCTGCAGTCGATACGGTGTTTCAAGCGACAAGAAAATAATCCTTTATGCTCCGACTTTCAGGGATGAGGAAAAGTACAACAACGTTTTCGATTATCTTGACCTGGAGGAGTTCAACCGGATACTGGGCAATGAGTATGTTCTTGCATTGAGGCTGCATCCGAAAATCAGGAACTTCCATAAGGATGACATCTCCTCACAGGGAAAATACATTGACGTCAGCGGATTTGAAAGCGAGCAGGAGCTGATGCTTATAAGTGACATTATGATTACCGACTACTCATCAATAATGATAGAGTATGCTATTCTAAACAGGCCGATACTCTTTTTCACATATGACTTGGATGATTACCTGGCAAACGAGCGCGGATTCTACTATGATTTCAAAACAACCGTGCCGGGACCGATAGCTTATTCCTCGGATGAGCTGATCGGCATCATTCATGATGATGACTTTGACATGAGCAGGATATCAGATTTCGTGAAGACCCAATTAGATGTGATAGACGGCAAGTCATCCAAGCGAATAGTGGATTTCCTATTAAATAATGAGGGGTAAAATGGATAATTATAAGGTTAGCGTAATAGTTCCCGTTTACAATGCCGAAGAGTATATAGGTGCAACATTGGATTCGATAATAAATCAGGACTTCAACAGCTATGAAATCATTGTGGTGGATGACGGGTCAACCGACCAAAGTCCCGAAATCATCAGCGAGAAACTAACAAAATCCACAGCAGACTACAGAATCATCCGCCAGGACAACGCCGGCGTGAGCAGTGCAAGAAACCGTGGAATGGAAGATGCAACAGGAGAGTATCTGGTGTTCATAGACGCTGATGATTACGTTACAGGAAACCACCTGTCAGAATTATACAATGGCCAAACAGATTTCAGCATGGTCCAGTTCATAAAAAAGGAAAACGACAAACTGTCAACACCCCACCGCTTCACAACAGAATCAATAACCTGCGACGAATTCATAAAAAAGGAGTTGAGGATGGAGATGCCCTTCAACTTCTGGCAGCTGATGTATAAGGCAAGCATAATAAAAGAGAACAGCATAAGATTCAACCCGAACCTGATTTACGGTGAGGACATTGACTTCGCCCTCAGAGCATTGCTTTACGGTGATGAGGTCGCCATCAGCAACGAGGCAACCTACTATTATATCCAGCACTCACAATCCGCCATTAAAACATCCGAATACAGGCGTTTTGAAGTAATTGAAATATTCGAAAACCTGGCCGAATTCTACAGGAGCCAGGGAAGGGATGACCTGGCCAGGCTAATAGTGACATCAAGAATCCCGAAGGCAATATTCGGAAACATGAACTACTTCTTCTACAACGATTACGACTTTGATGAGGTGCTGTCAAAAATGAAGGAAATGGACCTGCTCGACAAGTTGTCAAAATTCGAGGGGGACAATAAGTTCAAGTCAAAGATAAGGCTATTCCTGTTGAGCCCTAAGATATACTATAAGACATGGAAAAAACTTAAAAACTCAATTGATTAAAATGAAGGCTTCAATCGTAACACCAAACTACAATGGGGAAAGATTCCTTGAAACGTTCTTCGAGTCACTGAACAGTGACCCGGAATATATCGGTGAGGTAATCATAGTGGATAATGGCTCAACCGACAAGAGCAAGGAATACATTAAGCGCAGCGAATTCAACTTCCCGGTCACACTGATAGAGAACACTGAAAACCTCGGATTTTCCCCTGCAGTGAATCAGGGAATCAGGAAAGCCAAATACGAATACATCTTCTCACTCAACAATGACACTCAAGTCAAAAAAGGTTCAATAAAGGTATTGCTTGATTTAATATCATCAGGACCCGAAATATTTTCCGTTCAGGCCAAGATGCTCCAGTATGACAATAAGGAACTGATCGATGATGTCGGGGATGAGTACAACCTCCTTGCCTGGACTAAAAAGACTGGAGAAAACCATGATTCCAATGAATACTGCGAGGTTAAGGAAATATTCTCGGCATGCGCAGGAGCGGCAATGTACAGGAAATCTCTGCTGGCCGAGATTGGAATGTTTGACGACAACTACTTCGCATACATGGAGGATGTTGATTTGGCGATACGCTCAAGGATAAACGGATACACCAACCTCCTGTGCCCGGACGCTATAGTATACCATATAGGCAGCGCCACAAGCGGAAGCAGGCACAATGACTTCAAGGTCCGCCTGGCGGCACGAAACAATGTCTGGACAGTCTACAAGAACCAGCCGATACCGATGAAGATAGTGAACTTCATCTTCCTGTTTTTCGGATTCCTGATCAAATACCTTTTCTTCACCAGAAAAGGCTTTGGAAAAACATACCTTGCAGGCATTCGCGAGGGACTGTCAAACAGGGGAGAGATAGACAAGGTGAAGTTCAAGGGCAAAAATACGAAAAACTATTTTAAAATCGAATACAGATTAATTATTAATACCTTGAAATTCCTGAAAAAATAGATTAGTGATAATATGGATTTATCTGTTGTTATTGTAAACTACCAAACCTTCGAGCTGACCAAAAACACCATCGATTCCATTCTCAAATACGATTACTCATTCGAGTATGAGATATTCGTTGTGGACAACGCATCCAGCGATGACAGCCTGGCCAGATTAGAGGATTACTTCAAGGACAAGGTAAGGTTCATAGCATCAAGAGAGAACAACGGTTTTGCAGCAGGCAACAACCAGGCATTGAGGCAGGCAACAGGAAAGTATCAGCTATTGCTCAACTCAGACACCATAGTCTGGCAGGACACTCTTCAGGACATTTACGATTACATGGAAATGCATGATGACGTTGGAGCATGCGGATGCAGGGTGCTTCTTGAGGACGGGGAGCTTGACAAGGCATGCAAGAGGTCATTTCCAAACGTCAAGAACTCATTTTTCAGGCTTTTCCACATTCCGACAAAAAGCGAGGACGACAACTATAACCTGACAAGCCTTCCAGATGATGAGATATATGAGATTGACTGCCTCACCGGTGCGTTCATGTTCATGAGAAAGGATGCCCTTGACATGGCGGGGCTTCTGGATGAGACATTCTTCATGTACGGGGAGGACATTGACCTGTGCTACCGCATCAAAAAGGCGGGATGGAAAATCATATACTATGGGAAATCCAGGATAACTCACCTTAAGGGCGCAAGCAGCAAAAAGCAAAAGAACAAGCTCATATATGAGTTTTACCGTGCAATGTACATTTACTATAGGAAGCATCATGCGGGCGAGTCATCATTCATAGTGAACATTATAGTCTACATTGGCATTGCGGTCCTGTGCATCCTGAAACTGTTTTTGAATTTGTTTAAAAAGAAACATTAAATATCTGTTATATACAATATATAATTATTAGAAACTAGTTTCTGGTAGTTATTATGATTAAGGAAAATCAGAGAATATTGAATATAATCTTGGTGCTGATAGACGTTTTGATGATTAGCGTCTCACTGCTGTGCTCCATATGGCTCAGGTTCAAAACCACACTGTTCGGGCCACTAGGGGGCCATTTAGGTTTCCAAAGTTATCTTCTATTCCTGACATTCGCCGTTATTCCGGTATACCTTATATTATATTTCGCCTTTGGCTTGTACAAGCCGCGCAGAACCTACAAGAACATTTTCTCCGAGGCCACTCAAATCATAAAGGTCAATATTCTGGCGTTCTTCACACTGGTTGCGATTCTTTTCATCATCAACCAGCCTAACTTCTCAAGGATAATGCTGTTTCTCCTGGCGATAATAGCCACATTCTTCGGAATCATCGAAAGGTTCATCATCAGGAGCGTATTGAAAAGGTTAAGGGTCAATAACCGCAACCTGAAGCATATCCTAATCGTAGGGGACAATGATTTGGCATACACTTTCGCCCGCAAGATCCGTGAAAACCCATACCTCGGATTCACGGTCAGCGGATTTCTGGGAAGGTCAGAGCATGTCGGATTGGAAAGGGAAGGAAGCCGAGTGATTGGAGCATTCAAGGATTTGGAAAATGTTCTTGAAAAGAACAGGTATGACAGGGTGGTTCTGGCCATTCCATTGAAATACTATTACAGGATCAACGAGCTTGTGGAAAGCTGCGAGAAATTCGGTATCAAGGCGGAAATCATTCCGGACTACATCAAGTACTTCCCGGCACAGCCGTCAGTGGACATGATAGAGGACATTCCAATCATCAACATACGCTATGTCCCGTTGGATGACGAGTTCAACAAGTTCCTGAAGTACCTCTCCGATTACGTAATATCTATCATTGCAATAATTATCACATCACCTATAATGATCATTACAGCCATTGCAATTAAGCTGACCTCTCCAGGTCCGATAATCTTTAAGCAGGAGAGGATGGGCTACAACGGTAAGACATTCATGATGTACAAGTTCAGAAGCATGAAAGTGCAGGACCCGAACGAGGAGAAATCAGAATGGACCACCCGTGATGACCCAAGAAAGACCAAGGTCGGCGACATTATCAGAAAAACTAGTATAGATGAGCTGCCTCAATTCTTCAATGTTTTGAAAGGCGACATGAGCGTAGTTGGCCCAAGGCCTGAAAGACCATATTTCGTTGACCAGTTCAAGGAAACCATTCCGAAATACATGGTCAAGCACCAGGTAAAGCCCGGCTTGACCGGATGGGCGCAGGTTCATGGCTGCCGTGGAGACACTTCAATCAAAAAACGTATAGAATATGACATTGAGTACGTAGAAAACTGGCACATGGGTTTGGACTTAGCAATAATGATAAAAACCGCATTGAAGAAGAATCCTAACGCATATTAAGGATTGTGCTTTTGCACACTTGTGCACTTGGATAATATTTATTAAAATTTTTTTATAAATAATGGATTGTGAATACTACTCACACGCTCTCTCTAATACTTTATATACACTATGATTATAAAATAATAATTAACTTTTCTATGAGGGGTTTGGTATGCAAGAAGAAATTTTAAAAGAATACGAAAAAGTCAAAGATAAACTTTCTGAAGAAGAGTTCTTAGAAGAAATTGAAAAAATGAAAGCGGACAATGATGAAATAGGTTTCATCGACGATTTCGGAGCAGCACAAATGGTTGTTCAAAATCACAATGGAGTTGACACCTCAATATTCGACCAAAGCGAGGAATCAAATGAGGAATCATCATTCGTCATGACAGAGGACCTGCAGGAAAGATACGACAAGGTCAAGGATCAGATTTCAGAAGAGGAATTCTTCAAAAGAATGGAGCAATTCAAGAAAAATGAATCAGAAAACCCATTCATGACTGATGTAAGTTTCGCTGATATGGTTGTTGGAGAACTGGTCACAGTGGATGTCAAACCAATGACTGAGGAAATCGGTGACTACAAGCCAATTTGCGACCTTGAAAAAGGAAGCAGAGATGTAACAATCTCAGGTAGGGTAATATCAATCTCAAACCCAAGATCATTCAAAACACGCAAAGGTCAAAGTGGGCAAGTATGTAATGTCGAGCTGAAAGACAACACCGGTGAGATGAGGACAGTATTCTGGACTCAAAACATCAAGCTTCTGAAAAATGTCAATGAAGGAGACATCATCCAAATCAAAGAAGTGGACATTAAGGAAGGATACTCAGGTCTGGAAGCTAACTTAAGACCAAGGTCAACACTGATTCACCTCGAGGAGGACACCTCTAAATTCCCGGCATACGAGGAAGAAATCACTAACATCGCTGACATTCAACCTGAAACCAAAGTCAATATCATTGCAAGAATCGTTAGGATTCCAACCATAAGAAGTTATGAAAAGAATGGAAAAGAAGGAAAAGTTGCATCCCTTGAACTACAGGACAGTTCAGGACAAATCTCTTACACTTTATGGAATAAAAACGTTGAATTGATCAGTGAATTGGAACTTGAAGACGGCGACACAGTCAAGATCCTCCAAGCCCAAGCACGTGAAAGAATGAACAGGGACGGCGAAAGCGAAATTTCACTGACTCACTGGGATGGAAGAATAATAAAAGGGGACTACGACCTTCCTGAAATAGTTCAGAAATTCACACCTATAGGAGACGTGAGCGAACAAAAAGACGTTTCAATCATTGGTATAGTCTCAAGACTCCAGGACATTAAGACATTCACCAGAAAAACCGACAACACCGAAGGAAAATTAAGAAACTTCGACGTAAGGGATGTCACCGGTGAAATAAGAGTCACATTATGGGGTGACGACACATCCCTGCCTTTAAACAAGGGAGACATCGTTAAGGTCATCGGTGGAGACGTACGCTATGATGAGTACACTCAAAGCCAATACTCAATGAATACCAATTTCAACACTCAAATCACAATCAACCCGCAAAACCTGTCCCTTGAGGAAATGGATGAACTGGATAAATTAAGGGAAGACCTCCAGCCAACACCAATCGGCGAAGTCGAGTTCATGGATGAGGATGGAATCGAAATTGATATCACTGGAAGAATATTGTCATTGGAAGACATTCGCGAATTCCAAAGGGACGAAGGAGAAATTGGTCATGTACGCTCCGCAATGTTTGCTGATGAATCCGGTAAGGTGAGATTGTCCTTCTGGAATGAAAAGGCACAAGGCGCATATGAAGTAGGTGAAGCATACAGGATAGAGAATGCAAGAACCAGACTAGGAATGTACAGTGTCGATTTAAACATTGGCGGAGGATCAAGAATCATCAGACTATCCGAAGAGGAAGCATCTGCAATGTTCATTCCACAATTAGAGACATTGGAAAAAGCACTTTATGATTATATCCCAATAGAGGATGTTGAAGAGGACGAAGAAGATAAGATCATAATAGGAAGAGTCATTGAAATGTTCGAGCCACGCACATTCGAAAGGGATGACGGTGAAGGACTTGTAAGGAACATTGAAATCGCTGACGATACCGGTTCAGTAGTTGTTGTTCTTTGGAATGACGATGCCAGAAAAGAATTTGAATTAGGTCAAGCACTTAAAATACAGAATCCTCGCTTCAGATACAATGACAGGACAAATCGTGTGGAAGCCAACATATCAGGTTCAACCACACTTTTAGAACCTAGTGAAAATGAATTGGATAAATTGCCTACATTCGATGAGTTGATGGAAATAATTTTCGCACCTAAAACCATCGAATCCTTATTAGAGGATGACACTAACGTTCACATCACTGCAACCATCAAAGAGGCAGGCAGTGAAAGAACAATACTCGTTAAATGTCCAAACTGTAATGCAAGTGTTGAGGAAAGCACTGAAGAGTACATTTGTGACAATTGCGGATATGTATTCGACGAGCCAAAATACACTCTCATGATTCCAACCACTATTGAAGATGATACTGGTGCAATCCAAGCTACATTCTTCGATAATCTAGCAGAAGAACTCATAGGCATGAATAAGGAAGAAGTCATTGCCCTTCTTGATGATGGATATGGAATCGAAGACAAAATTGAAGATTTGGTCGGTTACACAATCGAAATTATTGCTAACGTAAGCTTTGATGAATATAATGAAACTAATAGGTTAAATCCTAAGAAAATTTTAAAAAAATACATGTAAATTAATTAAAAGGAATGATTATTATGGTAGAATTAAGTGATTTACCAGGTGTTGGTGAAAAAACAGCAGAAAAATTAAAAGATGCAGGTTTCGCTGATATGATGAGATTAGCAACTGCTACTCCAAAAGAATTATCAGTTAAAGCAGAAATAGGTGAAGGTGTTGCTGAAAAAGTTATTGAAGCTGCACGTAGAGCTGAAAACATCACTTTTGAAACCGCATTGGAAGTGGATGAAAGAAGAAAAGATGTAGGACACATCACTGTTGGAAGCCAAGAATTCAATGATTTAATCGGTGGTGGAATTGAAACCCAATCCATTACTGAAGTGTTCGGTGAATTCGGATCTGGTAAAAGTCAAATTTCCCATGAATTAGCTGTTACCGTTCAATTGCCAGAAGAACTCGGCGGGCTTGATGGTGAATGTGTATTTGTAGATACTGAAAACACCTTCCGTCCAGAAAGAATAAGACAAATTGCTGAAGGATTTGAATTGGATACAGAACAAGTTCTAAGCAGAATTCACGTGGCTCGTGCATTCAACTCCGCCCACCAAATCTTGATGGTAGATAAAATCAACGAGCTCATTCAAAGTGGAGTCAATGTTAAATTGGTCATTGTCGATTCACTGATGGCTCACTTCAGGGCAGAGTATGTTGGAAGAGAATCCTTGGCTGTCAGACAGCAAAAACTAAATCAGCATTTACATTCCCTTCAACAAATCGCTAACACTTACAATGTTGCAGTATTCTTAACCAACCAGGTTCAAGCTAAACCTGATTCATTCTTCGGAAGCCCTACCAAAGCTATTGGTGGTCACGTTTTAGGACACGCTTCCACTTACAGGATTTGGCTTAAGAAAGGACTTGCAGGTAAAAGGATTGCTCGTCTAGTGGACAGTCCTCACTTGCCTGAAGGCGAATGTGTATTTAAAATTACTAGCGAAGGTATCGTTAGCTAATTTTAATTTTTTCTCTTTTTTCTTTTTTTTATAACAAATTTTATATATTATTTCATTTAATATTACTGTATGGATGCTATTATCGTTACAAGTTTATCAATCGTTATCATGATCGGCTTGGGTTACTTTCTCAAGCGCATCGATTTTTTATCTGAAAAGGATATAGACCCTTTTAATAAAATTGTAATGTACATTTTAATGCCGTGCATGATTTTTCATGCCATTTATGCTGCAGATCTATCTCAGATTCCAAAGTTGAGCATTTTACCGTTCATCATTCTTGCATCTTCATTTGTCACAGGCATTGTTTCTTATTTTATTTTGAAACAGCTTAAGTTTGATGATGTTACTCTCTGGAGTGTTTTGGTCACTGTGATGATTGCCAACACTGCTTTTATGGGTTATCCGGTTACATTGGGCATTTATGGTAATGCCGGTTTTTTAAGGGCTATTTTCTGTGACATGGCCACCTTATGCACTTTCCTGCTTTTGTCATTTGTTTTGATTTTAAGGTTCGGGGGTACTGTCAAGACTGCTGTTCGCAAGATTGCATTGTTTCCGCCGCTGTGGGCGGTTGTTTTAGGATTGGGTTTTAACATTTTAGGCATTCCTATAGGTCCGGTCGTTGACAATACTGTTAACTATCTTGGTCAGGGCGCCATTCCTTTGATCATGATTGCTTTGGGCTTGTCCATTAACTTCGAGGCTTTATCCAGAAGCAGGTCCATGATTGTTTTCACTTCCATCATGAAATTGGCCCTGTTCCCCTTTGTTGCCTTTTTGATTGCCTCCTGGTTGGGTTTGGTTAATCTTGAGCATAGCGTCAGCATTGTTGAGGCTGCCATGCCTTCGGGAATGATGTCATTGCTGCTTGCGATTACATATAAACTTGACTATGAGTTGACCTCCGACTGCATACTCATCAACACTGTAATCTCTTTGATTACACTTCCGGTCATCATCATGTTGCTGTAGGTGAAAAATGCATATTTTAATTTAACCTAAATTTATTATTTTTTATAAAACCAATCAGTATTCTTTATTTTAATTGTTAATGATTGTTTAATCTTTGTTATTGATTTAACCTTGATTTAAGAAAGATTTTCATTCATCATATATAAAGTTTACTCCAAGCTCTTTATGGATAGCTTTATATATGTGTATTTACTACATATGTATATCTAATACTATGTAAAATTTTACTAACTTGTTTTAAAATTGCAATTTTTTATGTATATTAGATATTTTTCACGACTTGTACAAGGTGAATTAATATGGCAGAAGAAAAGATAGATAATAACGAAGAATTAAGGATCGGTGTTTACGTCTGTCACTGTGGTGTAAACGTTGGTGGAGTAGTAGACTGTCCTGACGTCGCAGAATATGCTAAGACCTTACCAAATGTTGTACACGCAACAGACTACAAATACATGTGTTCTGACCCTGGTCAAGCAATGATCCAAGAAGACATCAAAGAGAAAAACTTAAACAGAATTGTTGTAGCAGCTTGTTCCCCTCGTCTTCACGAACCTACCTTCCGTAGATGTGTAGAAGAAGCAGGATTAAACAAATTCTTATTTGAATTTGCTAACTTAAGAGAACAAGACTCCTGGGTACACATGAACGAACCTGAAGCAGCTACCGCTAAAGCAAAAGACTTAACCCGTATGGCAGTTGCTAAAGCAAGATTACTCGAACCATTAGAAGCTACCAAAGTAGCAGTGGATAACAAAGCATTAGTTATCGGTGGTGGAGTAGCTGGTATCCAAACCGCTTTAGACTTAGGTGACATGGGCTTCAAAACCTACATGGTAGAAAGAAACCCAACCATCGGTGGACGTATGGGACAATTAGATAAAACATTCCCTACTCTCGACTGCTCAATGTGTATTTTAGCACCTAAGATGGTAGACTGTTCCAAACACGAAAACATCGAATTAATCTCCTACGCAGAAGTTACTGAAGTAGACGGATACATCGGAAACTTCAAAGTAACCGTAGAGAAAAAAGCAAGATACGTTGACGAAGACTTATGTACTGGATGTGGAGCATGTCAAGAAGCTTGTCCTATCGAAATACCTAACTACTACGACGAAGGTGTCGGTATGGTAAAAGCAGCATACATCCCATTCCCTCAAGCTGTACCATTATGCGCAACCATCGATAAAGACTACTGTATCGAATGTAACTTATGTGTACAAGCATGTGGACCAGACGCAATCGACCACAACCAACAACCTACCGAAATCGAATTAGAAGTTGGTACTATTGTTGCTGCAATCGGTTACGACCCATTCGACCCATCCGGAATCTACCAATACGGATACGGCCGTTTCTCAAACGTAATCACTGCTATGGAAATTGAAAGGATGATCAACGCATCAGGTCCTACCGGTGGACACGTTGTAAAACCTTCCGACGGTATCGAACCTAAACGTGTAGCATTCATCCACTGTGTCGGTTCCAGAGATGAACAAATCGGTAAACCATACTGTTCCAGAGTATGTTGTATGTACTCCATGAAAAACGCTCAATTATGTATTGACCACGAACCTGATACCGAAGTAACCTGTTACTACATGGATATCCGTTCATTCGGTAAAGGATACGAAGAGTTCTACAAAACATCTCAAGAAAAATACGGTATCGAATTTATCAGAGGTAAACCTGCACAAATCTTCGAAAACGATGACTTAACCTTAACTATCAGAGCAGAAGACACCTTACTCGGTAAAGTAACCGAATACACTTACGACCTCGTTGTATTAAGTGTCGGTCTCGAACACTCTGCTGGTTCAGACGAACTCAGACAAACCTTAGGTCTCTCCAGATCCGCAGACGGATTCTACATGGAAGCTCACCCTAAACTCAGACCTGTTGACACCTTAACTGACGGTGTTTACATTGCTGGTGTAGCACAAGGACCTAAAGATATTCCTGACTCCGTAGCACAAGGTTCAGCTGCAGCATCCAGGGCAGCAATCCCAATGGCTAAAGGACAAGTGGAAATCGAACCTATTATTGCATCCAACGACGAAACCGTTTGTGGAGCATGCCAAGTATGTGTAGAATTATGCCCATACGGTGCTATCGCTATCGCAACCGGTGTAGGTGGAAAAGAATTTGCACAAATTAACACTGCATTATGTAAAGGATGCGGAACCTGTGTAGGTGCTTGTCCATCCGGTGCAATGAACCAACAACACTTCAAAACCGAGCAAATTATGGCACAAATCAGTGCTGCTCTTGAAGACATAGGTAAATAGATTTAGAGATTAATTTCTCTATTTCTTTTTTTACTTTTTTTTTTAACGCTATTTTTTCATCGACTTTTCATTTCTCAAAATATATATGCTATTTTTTACATAACTATTGTTATTAAATGGGAATGAAAAATATGAAATATAATCCAAAAGTATTGCTGTACATTTTAATGTTATCAACAATGGCAATCAACACTCCATTAAGCATAATCGGTATAATATCACAAATATCAGATTATTTCAATATATCAATTGCAATTTCCGGATTATATGTATCTTCTTTCACATTCACAATCGCCATAACCGGATTGTTTATACCAATCCTATTTTCAAAATATGAGATTAAAAAGACATTCATCACAATTTTAAGTATTTTTGCCCTATCAAACATTATAATTGTTTTTACACATAACATATGCATTGCAAGTTTTTTTAGAATCTTTTCAGCAGTATTCTACCCTGCATTCATCTCAATTGCATTGACATTCTGTGAAAAGATTGCACCACCTGATCAAAAGCAGGACTACATCACAAAGATACTGCTTGGAATTTCAATCGGAAGCATTGTAGGACTGCCTATCACAACAGGACTCGGAACAATCTTCGGTTATCAGGTTGCCATGAGTTGGATATTTTTATTTAACTTAATAACATTGATTTTAATAATAATCTTTTTCCCGGAAATACCTGGAAAATCTAAAAGCTATGAGATGCCATTGTCTAGTTTGAAATCAAAGGAATTCATATTGGCAACTGTTGGAATCATCATGATGCCGATTGGTGCAAGCATTGTCTATAATTACCTGCCATACTTTTTACAGACTGTTAGTCATGTTTACACTTATAAGTTAAGCATATTCCTTTTTGCTTACGGCATCATATCCATTTTTGGAACATGGCTTGGTGGAAAGTTAATTGCAAAAAAGGACAAGACAACATTAATAATTTTTCAGCTTGTATGTGCAGCAGTGTTTTTAGGCATTTTCTTATTTAATGAATTTTTAATCCCTGTTTTGGTTTTGATTTTAATCTTTGGAATCTTGGATGGGATGGGCTATAACCTTATCCAATACATAGAAACATCTGTCCTGCCTGACAGCCCCGAACTTGCAAACGGAATATTTTTAAGCGTTTTAAATGGTGGAATAGCAATTGGTATTGCAATTGGAGGATTTTTGGTTGATGGATTTGGAGTAATGTCAATATTCACCAGTGGAATTCTCTTTTTACTTTTAGCCTTTATTTTACTGTGTTATGTCATTTTAATTTTAAAAGTTCCACTGAAATATTAAATTTATATTAAATGATAAACAAAAATTAAATCATAAATTTATAATTGGATATTAGGTGTAGTAAATGACTAATTATCATGATGAAATTTTAAACTTTGAAAAAATAGCACAAGAACATACTCAGTACATGAGAAACAGTATCAATCTGATTGCTTCTGAAAACGTTACAAGCGTAGAAGTTACAGAAGCTCTTGCAACTGATTTTGCACACAGATACGCAGAAGGACAAGCATTTGAAAGATTCTACGAAGGATGCCAATACGTGGATTTAGTAGAAGACAAAACAAAAAAACTTTCATGTAAAGTATATGACTGTGACTATGCCAACGTTCAACCTGTATCAGGCGTAACCGCCAACCTTGCGGCATTTTTCGGATTTGCAAAACCTGGTGAAAAGGTAATGGCACTTGAAGTACCATCCGGAGGACACATTTCCCACGCAGACGTAAGTGCGGCAGGAATCCGTGGACTAAAAACAGTATTCCATCCGTTAGATAAGAATGTGATGAACATTGACATCGATGCAATGAACAAGAAAATCCTCGAGGAAAAACCAAAAATAGTTTTATTCGGAGGAAGCCTATTCCTATTCCCACACCCAATCAAGGAGGCTCGTGAAGCGGCCGATGAAGTCGGAGCAACCATAATGTATGATGGTGCACACGTTCTAGGTTTAATTGCAGGTGGACAATTCCAGCAACCTTTAAAAGAAGGTGCAGACTTGATGATGGGAAGTACCCACAAGACATTCCCTGGTCCACAAGGAGGAATCATCCTCTCCCACAAGGAAAACGAGGAAATCATAGACAATGCGGTTTTCCCAGGTGTTGTCAGTAACCACCACTTGCACCACCTCTTAGGTTTAGGTATTGCAACCGCTGAAATGCTGGAGTTCGGTGAAGCATACGCAAAACAAACCATTAAAAACGCACAAGCATTAGGTCAGGCAATGTATGAGTTAGGCTTTGACGTTTTATGTGAAGATTTAGGATTCACACAATCCCACCAAATTGCAGTTGACTTAAGCTCAATCAGATCAGCATCCGACATCGCTAAGGAATTGGCCGACAACAATGTTATCCTAAACAAAAACCTCTTGCCTGGAGACAATCGTGACAACTCCGATGACCCATCAGGTATCCGTATCGGTACTCAGGAAATTACCAGAAGAGGATTGAAAGAAAAAGAAATGGAAGAAGTCGCACAGTTCATCAAGCGCGTAGCAGTTGACAAGGAAGACATCGCTGATGAAGTTGCTGAGTTCATGAACCAGTACACAACACTCGATTACGCATTCTCAGACAGGGATGCATACGAATATCACAGATTATAGATTAAAATGAGAATTGCCTTTGCATTTACTGGAGCTGGTCATTTACTTCGTGAATCAGTTAATGTTGCCCGTGAATTGTCAAAAGACCATGAGGTAACAGTATTTCTATCAGGAGCGGCTGAAGAAGTCCTTAAGATGTATGGACTTTATGAAAGCGTTGTTGAAATCACTGGTGGAAAGTACCGTGAGCTTGCAACTGATTCAAACCAAAAATTCTCATATCCAATAACTGGTCGTTTATCCCTGGGCAAATACGACCTTTTAATCGTCTCACCGGCTACAGCAAATACGGTTTCAAAAATAGTTTATGGAATAGCCGACACATTAGTGACTAATGCAGTGGCTCAAGCTGGAAAGGGTGCCGTCAAGACATATATGGTGCCTGTAGATATTCATCCAGGACCGATTGACACCGTGCTTCCATCAAAAATGGAACTGTCAAAATGTGAAAACTGCGACGATTGCGTTGCGGCACTAGTCTGTGAACAGGGAGCCATCATCCCGCATTCCGAGATTGACCTGACAAAATGTATAGGTTGCGGATTGTGCAGGAACTCATGCCCAAACGATGCGATATCAGAAGGCAAGATCATAACAATCTATATGCGGGACATCGACATTGAAAACACTCGAAAGCTCGCCGAAATCGATGACATTCAAATATTCGAGAACCCTGAGGATATATTAGAAAAAATCTAATCTATCTCCTATTTTTAATTTTAACAATCCTTTTTTTGTTTCCAGAATATATTCCGCTTGCTTTTCAGGATTATAGAATCTCCAAGGTTTTAACGTTGTTTTATCATATATTATCTTGTTTTTATCGATGAAATACACATCAATCGTGAATCTCATGAACATGGTGTGGATTGACGAGTCTTTAAGGTTTGTGAAAAGCAGTCCATCCTCAAAGTCTCCTTTTCCCATTAGTCCTATAAGGCGTTTAAAGAAAGTGTCTGCCAGTATGATTTTCATACATTATAATTATGCTCATTGGTATTTAAGTTTTCAACAAGCGCAATGCAATATTGACCTAAAGGTATGATTTTGATTGGATTTCACCGTTTATGAGGTCTTCAATTGCAATTTTAAAGTCTTCCTTTTCGAATGCCCCGGGGATGATCAGCTGCTCTTCGGAAACGTTTAAAAAATAGAGCGGTATCGATTCGACACCCATGTGTATGGCGTCCTCCTCCTCGATTTGAACCTCGAAGCTGTATGAGTCTCCTTCAAGAAAATCCCTAATCTTCTTTTCATCCAATCCCAATTCATTGGTTATTCCAACCAGCACATCTGTATCGGCTATGACCTTGTTTTCAACAAAATTCGCTTCATAAATCTTTAGAACGACTTCAATTCCAAGTTCAGTGTGTTTGTTTTGAATGTATTTGACTAGCCTGTGGGCTTTTCTTGATGATGTCATCTGAATGGTGTGGTAGTTCATTTCAAGCCCGTCTTCATGGGCGATCTTTTCGGTTTCACTGATTTTCTCTTCGGCAATTTCTGGTGTAAGGCCGTATTTTATGATGTTTTGAGTGATTATCGAACCTGTGGGAGTGTTGAATAGTGTCGGATATAGTTCAAATGGTTTCATTTCCCATTCGACATCAACATCCAATTCATCCGCCGCCTTTTTGAGGCGGTGAAGTCCTATGTAGGAGTTTGGACAGTTGAAGTCACTCCAGTGCATTATTCTCATGTTTTTTCTCTTTTTTGGATTTCTTATCCTTCTTGTAGATTTTATAGAGTTTCATTAGATTGTCTACCAGTTTAAAAAGTGAATTGTATTTTCTGTAGAAGCTCATGGTTAAATATTTCAAGCTAGTCTTATATGTAATGTTTGGTTTTACTTTATCGTCAGGTTTTCACAACTTCCAACTTAATTTCCAAATTGATATATATCCCATTTTTCATTCAAATTCAAAATCAACCAACCCTCTTGTTAATGCAAATTACAATTAAAATAATGTGACTTTGGCTTGCAACTGTTAAAATAAATTAGTGAAAATTCATTTAAATCAAACTTAAATCACCTTTCATTTGCGGAATTATGCCCTTCATAATAACCTTTATTTATTATCTAAAACAAAAAGATACATATTATAAATTACTAACTACATTGATTATAATATTTGAGGAGTTAAAATGCCAATAAAAGAGGCTGACAAATCATACGACCACGATAAGATAGAAAAGAAAGTCCAAAAATTCTGGAAAGAAGAAGAGACTTTCGCAAAAGTAAATGAACTAAGAGAGAAAGGCCCAAGATACTCATTCCTGGATGGTCCACCATACTGCAGCGGAAAAATACATTTGGGGACCGCTTGGAACAAGATCATCAAGGATTCATACCTTAGATACAAATCCATGAACGGATTCAGCCTAAGAAGACAGGCCGGTTGGGACATGCACGGATTGCCAATCGAAAACAAGGTTGAGCACATAATGGGAATCCAATCCAAACAGGAAATCGAGGAAGACATTGGAATCGACAAGTTCGTCGACAAGTGTAAGGAATTCGCAATCGAAAACAAGATCGCAATGGAACATGAATTCGACCAATTGGGAGTCTGGATGGACTGGGACGACCCATACATGACACTTGACCCAAAATACATGGAATCCTCCTGGTGGATGCTTAAAAGGGCAAACGAACAGGACCTTCTTTTAAACGATCAAAGGGTAATCAGCTGGTGTCCTCACTGCGGAACCGCACTGGCGGCGGCCGAAATCGAATATGAGGAAAAAGAAGACCCATCCATCTACATCAAATTCCCCGTAACCGGAGAAAAGGACACTTACTTCCTGGTTTGGACCACCACTCCATGGACACTGCCTGCAAACCTTGCAATTTGTGTAAATCCTGAATTCGACTACAATTACGTTTCAAAGGATGGCGTCACCTACATCATAGCAGAAAACCTCATGGAAGACGTACTGGGCAAGCAAATCAAGATTCACAGAACCAAAATCCCTGCTGAAAACGAAGATGAGGAAGACCAGGTCATTGAGGAAAAGGAAGTGATGTATGAAGTCATCAAAACCGTCAAGGGCGAGGATTTAGTTGGAATGGGCTACGATTATATTCTGGCAGATGAGATTCCAAAACAAATGGAATTCGACGCCGAGATCGAAAAGGTCCACACAATACTTCCGGGCGACCATGTAGAGCTCGGAGAAGGTACAGGACTCGTTCACACCGCACCTGGACACGGTCCGGACGACTTTGAAGTTGGAAAGGCAAACGGACTTCCAATATTCTGTCCGGTGGGTGAAGACGGATGCTTCACACAAGACGCCGGAAAATACGATGGAAAATTCACCAAAGAGGAAAACAAGCAAATCATCGAAGACCTTGAAGCCAAAAACCTGATGTACCGTTCAGAAACCATAGAGCACAGGTACGGAGTATGCTGGAGATGCAAAACCCCAATCATCTACCGTGCAACCAAACAATGGTTTTTAAAAGTCACCGACATCAAACAGAAAATGCTCGATGAAATCGAAAAGGTCGAATGGGTGCCTAAATGGGCAGGTGAAGGAAGGTTCCATGACTGGGTGGACAACGCACGTGACTGGACAATATCCCGTCAAAGATACTGGGGAATACCGATACCAATATGGGAATGTCCAGACTGTGGAGAGCTGAAGGTAATAGGTTCACTAAGTGAACTCAAGGAAGAATCCTTAAATGAAATCAATGTAACAGACTCAGAACTCATCCACAGACCATACGTTGACCAAGTGGAGGTCAAATGTGACAAGTGCGGAAAATCAATCAAAAGAATCCCTGACGTGCTGGACGTATGGATTGACTCCGGAGTGGCCGGATGGGCATCACTCTACTACCCTGAGGAAAAGGAGAAATTCGAAGACTGGTTCCCATATGACTTCATCACCGAAGGGCACGACCAGACCAGAGGATGGTTCTACTCACAATTAGGTACAGGAGTAATTTCAATGGGCCAAAGCCCATACAAAAAGGTATTGATGCACGGATTCGTGCTGGACGAGCACGGAAACAAGATGTCAAAATCATTAGGAAACGTAGTGGCACCGGAAGAGGTCATTGAAAAATACGGAGCGGACGTCTTAAGGTTCTACCTCTTATGGGCTTCAAAACCATGGGACGACCTCAAGTTCGTATGGGAAGAACTCCTCAACATCAACAAGATGTTCAACATCCTATGGAACGTTTACGTATTCTCAACCACTTACATGTCACTGGATGACTTCAACCCAATAGGATTAACCGAAGATGACATGATCCTGCGCTCAGAGGACAGATGGATTATCTCAAAGGCAAATTCATTAATTAAAGATGTTGCCGAAGACCTGGACAATCTCTTCTTCCACAAGGCGACCCGTAAGATAAACAACTTTATCCTGGAAGACCTGAGTCGCTGGTATGTGAGATTGATCCGTGGAAGGACATGGGTTGAAAGCGACGATCCGGACAAGCTCGGAGCATACTACAGCCTATACACAGCACTCGTCAAGCTGATCACAGTATTATGCCCAATCGCACCTCACGTCTCAGAGGAAATCTACGAGAACCTCGTCAAGGGAGTGAACCCTGACGCGCCGGAAAGCATACACATGCTTGACTGGGGATACGATGGCGAAGCTATTGACGCGGAACTCGAAGCCAAGATGGATGTTGCACGTGAAGTAATAGAAGCATCCATAAGGGCACGTGACATGGCACAATACAAACTCAGATGGCCGGTATCAGACATCACTGTCGTATCCGATGATGAAAACGTATTAAATGCAATTGAAGAATTGAAAGACATCATCAAGGACCAATCCAACACCAAGGAAGTATTGGGCGCCAGTGAATTTGAGAAACTCTCATACAATGCAAAGCCTAACCTCAAGATACTCGGTCCTAAACTCAAGGGAGACATGGGCAAGGTCGTTAAAGGATTGAAAACCGCTGACGGCAATCAGATAAAAGCAGAGCTTGAAGCGAACGGCACAGTCACAATCGAAGGAATCGAGCTCAACAGTGAAGAGGTACTGTTCGACTCAGAATTGCCGGATGACTTCGTATCATCTGAATTCGAGGGAGGAAACGTGTTCGTAAACACCAATGTCACCCTGGAAATCAGGCAGGAAGCGATGGCGCGTGAACTGATTAGAAGAATACAGGATATGAGGAAGGACATGGACCTTGATGTGGAAGCAAACATCAACGTCGATGTTGAAACCTCCGCTGAATTCAAGGACCTGATTGTACCGCAATCCGAAATGATTTCACATGAGGTAAGGGCAAACAGCCTAATCATAACAGACACAGAAGAATGCAGCAAAGACTCTAAGGATTATACCAAGGAATGGGATATCGAAGGAGAAAAAGTAATAATCTCAATTAAAAATTAAGGGTGTAAAAATGACTTTAACAGATTCTGAAATGGAATATATTGAAGGAATCCTCGGCAGGAAAATGAACGAGCTCGAGGAAGGAATGCTTGACGTAATGTTTTCAGAACATTGCTCATATAAAAGCAGCAGAAGATTCCTAGGCGCGTTCCCAACCGAAGGAGAAAACATTATCTTAGGTCCGGGTGACGATGCAGGACTTGTAAGCGTAACCGATAAATACGCATTGGCAGTGGGTATGGAATCACACAACCACCCATCAGCAATCGAACCATACGGAGGAGCAGGAACAGGTATCGGTGGAATACTCAGGGACATCATCTCAATGGGTGCAATGCCAATAGCACTCCTCGATTCCCTGCGTTTCGGACCGTTGGAAAACGACCAGAAATCAAGATACCTATTTGAAAACGTAGTGAAAGGAATCTCCGATTACGGTAACCGTGTAGGTGTGCCAACCGTTGCGGGTGAAATCGAGTTCGACGAATCATTCAGAACCAACCCTCTCGTCAACGTAATGTGCGTTGGATTGGTTGAAAAGGACAAGATCGTGCGTGGACAGGCACCGAACATCGGCGACGTGTTCCTATTGATGGGAGGAACAACCGGCCGTGACGGAATCCACGGCGTAACCTTCGCTTCAGAGGAATTGACCTCCGATTCAGAAACCGAAGACAGGCCTGCAGTGCAGGTGGCTGACCCGTTCACCAAGAAAAGAGTGCTTGAAGCTTCTTTAGAGATTTTGGAAAAAATCGATGTTAGCGGTGTAAAGGACCTTGGTGGAGGAGGACTCACATGCTGCATATCCGAACTGGTTGACGAGTCAAACAATGCGGCATTCGTTGACTTGCGCTCCATCCCGTTAAGGGAAACCGGAATGACTCCATATGAAATCATGCTTTCAGAATCCCAGGAAAGAATGGTGTTCGTCCTAAACCCTGATGATGTTGAACTTGCACAGGAAATCTGCGACAAGCATGAGATAGTCTCAGCGGTAATCGGTGAAGTTCGCGAAGGAAACAATATGATAATATCCGATGAAGGGGATGAAATCGCAAACCTTCCAACAATCTTATTGGCAGACCCACCTTCAATCGAAAGGCCAATCAAGGAAATCCCTGAAGACACAGAAAAAATAGAATTAAAAGACCCTGGTCTTCACGAATCCCTGCCAAAACTATTGTCCAGTCCAAACATCGCTTCCAAGGAATGGGTATACAAGCAATACGACCATGAGGTTCAAGTGAGAACAGTCGTGAAACCTGGTGACGACGCAGCCGTTTTAAGGATAGACGAGAACACTGCCGTTGCGCTAACAACCGATTCAAACACCATACACACTAAATTATCCCCATTCGACGGTGCAGCCGGTTGCGTTGCAGAAGCTATACGTAACGTAATCTCAATGGGAGCAACACCATATGCAGTGGTTGACTGCCTCAACTTCGGAAACCCTGAAACACCGGAAATATTATGGCAATTCAAGACAGCCATCGAGGGAATGAGTCTTGTGGCTGAAAACTTCAACGCACCTGTAATCAGCGGTAACGTAAGTTTCTACAATGAGACTGAAGGAATCAAAATCAACCCAACACCTGCAGTGGGCGTCATCGGTGTGGAGGACATTGAAAACATAAGGACAATGGACTTCAAAAACGAAGGTGACAAGATTCTTCTAATCGGTAAGACCTACGATGAGCTCACCGGTTCAGAGTATCACAGGACCATCCACGGCATTGAAAAGGGTACCGCTCCAAGAATCAGGATTGAAGAGGAAGTTGCAAACGGTCAAACAGTATTGGATTTAATTTCAAACGATAAGGACAAAAACATCACTGCAGTCCACGACGTATCAGCAGGAGGCATTGCGGTGGCATTGTCCGAAATGGTCATAAAATCAGGCCTCGGATGTGAAGTTGAATTAACAGATGACGAACTAGATAAAATCCAATTGCTGTACTCTGAAAGCCATGCAAGATACCTGCTGACAGTCAAGGCGGATGCACTTGACGACGTCCTGGTCAAAATAGATGTTCCTGTTCAGGTCATCGGTGAAGTTAAGGGAACAGCATTGAACGTGAATGACCATGAATTCTCATATGAGGATTTAAACGATGCATACCATGGCGTCATTGAACAATATATGGCTTAAATATTTACTGGGGGAGTTGAATGTTTTTATCTAAGCTGGATTCATTAAAAAATGCTGTAAAACTATTGCAGGACAATCAGAAAGTCACAGACATAGAGGAAATTCCAATCGCTGAAGCCCACAAGAGGGTTCTTGCCGAGGACATTATGGCATTTCACGATTCCCCTCCATTTGACAAATCTGCTATGGATGGTTTTGCACTGATTGCTGAAGATACCTTTGGAGCATCCCAATCCAATCCGAAGGAATTCAAGATTGTAGATGCCATTGGGGCAGGGGACTTTTCAGCAAAGACAGTCGGTGAAAACGAGGCAATAGTCATAGCCACAGGGGCACCTATACCTGACGGAGCAAATGCGGTTTTGATGAAGGAGTACACCACCACTGACGGCGATGACCTGACCATCTATTCACAGGTCACTCCTGGAGAGAACGTTTCCCCCAAATCAGAGGACATCAAGAAAGGGGAAAAGATCCTATCCAAGAACACTTTCATCCGCTATCAGGAATTGGGTCTGATAGCATCAGCAGGCTATGATACAGTCAAGGTATTCAAGAAACCTACCGTTAAGCTCATCATTACTGGAAACGAGCTTGTCGAGCCTACCAAGGAGGAAATAGACAAGGCTAAAATCATCAATTCCAATCAATTCACAATCAAGGCGATGATTGAGGATTCCGGTGCAATCTGCGAAATCGGACATGCAGGCGACACCTTTGAAGAGGTTAAGGAAGCCGTATTGAAAGCCAGCGAGGAGTATGATGTCATAATGACCACTGGAGGCACCGCCATCAGTAAGGGGGATGTCGTTTTGGATGTTGTGGATGACCTTGGTGAAATACTATTCCATGGCATAGCGATGAGACCTGGCAAGCCTGCCGGTGCAGGTGTTATTAATGGAAAAGTTATTTTCACTTTATCCGGTCAGCCTGTAGCTGCAATGTCTCAGTTCGATGTTCTTGCTAGAAAGTACCTGTTTGAGATGCAGGGAAGGTCATTTGATTTCAATATTGTCAAGAGAACCTCTCAGCTGAAGATTCCTTCACAGTTGGGACGTACAGATTTCATCCGTGCGGTAAGTGACGAGACTCATGCAAAGCATGTGCTCAACAGGGGTTCCGGTATCATTCGCTCAATGGTTGAGGCGAACAGCTATATCATCATCGACGAGAATGATGAAGGATACCAGAAGGATGATATAGTTGACGTAGTCTTCTTTGATTCACTACTTTGGTAGGCAAAGAGGTATTTTAATGAATGGGATTTACTATTATTTGATAGCTTTTGCTGTCATCTGGATATTGGTCGGTGTGTTCCATGAAAAACTCTCCACACATGGGGTGGATTTGAACTTCCCAGTGATAATGTGGAAGACACAACGCCTAAGGGGACTCATATCCAGAATAAACAACCTATCACCAAGATTCTGGCGCTGGTACATGAACATTGGAGTGATTGTAGCCTTCGGCGCCATGATATTCATAACCTACACGCTAGTGTCAACGCTGCCGACAGTCTTCGACACGCCAGCAGTTTCAATCGTCATACCGGGGGTTGAAATGCCCGGCTCATCAATCTACATACCGTTCATATACGGATTGATAGCCCTTGCAACCGTGCTCGTGGTTCATGAATTCTCACACGGTGTGCAGTCCGTTGGCGAAAAGATTTCAATCAAGTCAATCGGATTGCTATTGTTCGCAATCATCCCCGGGGCATTCGTCGAGCCCGATGAGGAGGAGCTTAAAAGCGCCAAAAGAACATCACGATTAAGGGTGTATGCTGCAGGATCCGTTGCAAACATCACATTGGCGGTAATAGCACTGTTGCTTGTATCATTGGTTTCAATGGGAATTCCCCATTACTTTGCAGAGGATGGAATTGCCATCGACCGCGTGGTTGAGGAGTCACCGTCAAACGGAATCCTAAAGGAAGGAATGGTTATAGAGGCAATCGACAATCAGAAGGTCAACGATTCAGAATCATATGTAAACATCATAGGTTCATTCAAGCCGGGGGACAATGTCAGCGTCCAGACGGATCAGGGAACATATTCGATAGTGTTGGACAAGAACCCGTCAAACGAATCCAAGGGATTTTTCGGAATACAGGCAAACAAGCATTTCGAGCTGGTAAACGATAGCTTAGGCTCACTGCCATGGGTTTTATTCGAGCTTCTTGAGCTCTTCCAATGGGTGGCAATGCTCAACCTGGGAATAGGGCTGTTCAACCTGCTTCCACTCAAACCGTTGGATGGAGGATACATGCTTGAAATACTCTTAAGCTACAAACTGTCCGAAAATCAGTATAAGCCGATTGTGAATGCAATATCAGCGGTAATGGCAATGATAATAGTGTTCAGCTTGGTGGCTGGCTTTTTATAGTGATAATTTTTTCACTAAAAATATATTTAATTTTTAACATTTATTTTTTAATACTTTTTTTCAAAATATTTTCATGTGACGTATGCTGAGTGATTAATTTTTCCATTGTGGGTTGTGGGGATTTACCAGATGATATTTTTAAAAATCAGCGATTAAATGTTATTAAAAAAAGAAAAAGATGAAAGAATAATTAAATTCTTTCGGTTTAGAAGTACCTTTCCAGGATTCCTTCCAAAATTTTGTAGTGGCGACCTTCGTCTTTTGAGCTTTCACGGAAGAAATCAGCAGCGGTTTCAATGCCGGCTTCTTCAGCCTTGTCAGCTGCTTCTCTTTTCTCAGCGTTAGCCATTTTTTCTCCGCCCATCATCCATTCGATGTTTGCTTTGAGGTCGTCCTTGATGATTCCGTTCATTTCACAGAATCTTGCTGCGTGTTCAGCTTCTTCCCATGCTAATCTTTTGAAAACTTCAGCTAATTCTCCATAGCCTTCACGGGATGCTTGTCTGGACATTGCAAGGTAGATTCCTACTTCATTGGTTTCTCCTTCGAAGTTTCCTGCAACATAGTTTTCCACAGGGGTGTCTTTTGTAATTCCAATTTCATGTTCGTATTTAACCATATTATCACCATTTATAATTCTTTACATGCTTGTGCTAATTTTTTACCTAATTCGTAGCTTGCTTCATCTTCATCAGCGGTTGGTACAAAGTAGATTTCCTGAGTGTCTACAATATCGAATCCACAGTTTCCTAATTCTTCAGCGAGTTTAGCAGGAGCTCCTCCTCTTCCACCCATTGAACCGAATGTGACTGCTTTTCTTTCGATACCGGTTCTGTTGAACAGTAATCCTTTCAAGTAGTACATGATGTCCCCGATACTTGGGTATGGCACATCGTTGATTGTAGGATCACCGATAGCTACACCTTTACTGGTAAGGATGCTTTTAACGATTTCTGATCTTTCATCCTCATGGAGGAAGAAGATTTCAACATCGTATCCTTCGCTCATTGCACCTTCAGCGATTTCGTGAGCCATCTGTTGGGTTGAGTAGTGCATGGTGTCGTAAATGATTGTGATTTTGTCTTCACATACACCTGTTGCCCAGTTTTGGTAAGCTCCGATGATTTGCATTGGGTCGGTCCAGATTTGACCGTGGGATGGTGCAATCATTTTGATCTGATCGAGTAAACCTAATTCAACTACTTCGTTGAGTTTTTTGAGAACCAGTTTTGAGAGTGGTGTGATTAGGTTTGCGTAGAATTTCTGTGCAGCGTCCATCAATACGTATTCTGGGATTTCATCTGAGAATCTTTGTGTGAAGCATAAGTGTTGACCGAATGCATCGTTAGGGAATAGGATTCCGGTTTCATCGGCAAGTAATGTGAACATGCTGTCAGGCCAGTGGAGGAGGAATGCATCGAGGAATGCTAAGGTTCTTCCGCCAACGTCTAAGCTGTCGCCGGTTCCGACAGTGATGAATTCAGCGCCTTCTAATGATGGGTAGTGTTTTAACAATCCTTTAACTGCAATTTCGGTACAGTATATTGGTGCTTCTGGGAATCTTTTGTGTAAGTCCACTAAAACACCGGAGTGGTCTTTTTCAACGTGGTTTTGGATGATGTAGTCAACTTTGACTTCTTTTCCTTCTTGTGCGAATGCATCGTCGATACGTGCCATCATTTCTTTTGTTTTGCCTGGGTATGCATTGTCGATTAATGCTACTTTGTCTTCACCGAAAACGAGGTAAGCGTTGTAGGTGGTTCCGTCTAATGTGTAACCGTGGTAGGTTCTTAAGTCCCAATCGAGCACACCGATCCAGTATACTCCATCAGCTATTTTTTGTGCATTAGCTTTCATTATTTAAATCTCCATTATATCTTTTTAATCCATAATGTTAACTATGAATTTATATTATCTTTGCTTTTATTATTATATATAGTTTTGTTTTATACGAAATGTTCGTATTTTTTCTTTGAAAATATTTCTCCTAGATAATTATTATTTTCATATTTTTGAAAAACATAAGAAACATAAGAATCATAAATTTTTTTTATGTTTTTTATGTTTTTTAATGCGAATTTTTAAATACTCTGAAAAACATAAGAAACATAAGAATCATAAATTTTTTTTATGTTTTTTATGTTTTTTATGAACTATACTATTGGAGATTATAATCATGAAAAATAATCCTTTTAGAAAACGAACTGGAATCTTGCCATCCTATTTCACCGGCCGTGAAAACGAATTAAACGAACTTGAAAAAATATATAACTCAACTAAAATGGGAGTTCCGGGCCATTTAATATTATATGGGCCAAAAGGAATTGGAAAAACATCTTTGTTATTAAAATTTCAAGAGAAAATAACTAATCTTGATGATGTATATTCAGTTAGAATTCCATTAATAGAGGGAAATTTTGAAGATATTTATTCATTAATAATAGAAAAATGTTCTGACACATTAGATATTAATATTGGCCATTTTTGGGAGAAAATAAGTTCATTAGGTATTAATATACCATTTATTGGTGGAGTTTCAGTATCACGCGAAATTCCTAAAACCAGTCCTGCTGTGGCTTTTGAAAAAATTTTAAACGTGATATATGATGAGTTGGGCGCTGACAATCCTGTATTAATTCTATTGTTTGATGATCTTCAAAGGATTATGAGCAATGATGAAACAATGAAAATATTGAGCATATTGCAAAATGCACTTG
This sequence comes from uncultured Methanobrevibacter sp., assembly GCF_902774605.1. Classification (GTDB taxonomy): domain Archaea; phylum Methanobacteriota; class Methanobacteria; order Methanobacteriales; family Methanobacteriaceae; genus Methanocatella. The sequence continues at coordinate 72,232 of NZ_CACYJE010000003.1, read as the reverse complement.
TCGAATTAAATCTAAAAGGAAAAAACATAATGTTCGTAGCCACAGGATCAGAAGACATTTTCAATAAAATACAGGACAAACTTGACTCAGCAGTAAGGATTTTCGAGCCTTATTTGATTGGACCATTATCTTATGGTGAAGTATGTGATGCAATCAACATTCCCGCTGAAGAACAAAGTGTATTCTTTGAAGAGGATGTCTTAAAGGAAATATATGAGTTATCTAATGGAATTCCATATTATATGCAAATCCTTGCTTACAGTTGTTTTGAAGAAAATAATGATGATTATAAAGTAACAATGGTCGAATTTGAAAAAGCATCCGAGTATGCCTTAAACATTTTGGCTCAACGTGAATTTAAATCATTATTCAGCAAATCCACTACAGAAGAGCGAAAAATACTATGCTTAATGGCTGAAAGTGAGGAAACAATTTTATCATATTCCTATATCAAGGAAAACGCCAACTTGAATTCAGAACCTTCAGCATTGCTAAAAAATTTAGTTAACAAAAGCATGATAATCAAACCATCAAGAGGCAAATACAAATTAAAAAACAATCTTTTCAAATTATATCTGCAAAATCTGAGGATTAATCAAGAAACAGGTTTAATTAACTAGATGGTAAATTTTCCTATTTATATTTAATCTTTACATCAGAGTTTTAGTAGTTCAAATCGATAAGGTTGCGAACTATATCATACGTTTTGTACGAACAGTTTCGTGTTTAGCAGTTGGCTGTATCAATAACTATTATTTTAAATATGATGTTTTTTCATAAAGTCGCACTTCAAAAATATTTATTATTAATGAAGTTAATAGATTATAGTACAATTAAATAGGGAGGAATTATTTTGACTGAAGGTAATGAATTGGATTCTACTTGTGGCATTTCTGATGAAGAGCTTACTGAAAGATTTAAAGCAGCTATTAGAATTGATCAAGAAATATGTAGAATTAAAGGACTTCCTATTGCTGGTTATGATGATGAAACTAAATGCGCTTATTTAGAATATCCTGATGGAAGGAGAGTTTATGTCAAAGACTGAAAGACTTCCTGAAATCATTGTTTTTGCAGGTCCAAACGGTAGTGGAAAGACCACAATAACTCGTATGGCCAGAACTGTTGGTGTTTACATTAATGCCGATGATATTAAAAAATCAAGTTTGTGCAGTGATTTAGAAGCTGCAGTTAAAGCTGAAGAACTTAGAGAATCAATGTTGGATAATTTTGAAGATTTTACATTTGAAACTGTGCTTTCTACTGATAGAAATATTAATTTGCTTAAAAAAGCTAAAGAAAAAGGATTTTTTATAAGATGTATTTATGTTTTAACTTCTGATTTTAGAATTAATGTGGCAAGAGTGAGAATGAGGGAATCAATGGGCGGCCATCCTGTTCCTGAAGATAAAATCAAATCAAGATATTATAAGGCACTAAAATTAATTCCTGAATTGGTTGAAATTTGTGATATTGTTCATATTTATGATAATACTACTGTTCCATTCAGGATTTTCAAGAAAAGAAAAGATGTGTACTATCACTGGGAGAACAAATATTGGGATTATTCTGATATTGAAAAGCTCACAGGAATAAATGAATATGTTAATTGATTTTTGGATTATTTAAATTATCACAAATAAATTTTTTTTTGAGTTTTCAGTGGTTGAATTTGATAAGTATGACAACAATATCCTATGTTTTATACGAACATTCGTATTTTATTAAAAAACAAAAAAGTAGATGAATTAATTATTCATCCAATAATTCAGGATTTTTAGAATTCTTTTTACTGATGACTGATTTGCCGGTTACTTCTTCAAGTTCTTGCCTTGCATTTCCTGCAATGTTTCCTCCACGTTTTGCAACATCACGGCTGTCTTCAAAACCATCGGGATTTTCAACTTTGCTTATTTCGGTTGTTGATGCTTCTGCCAACATGTTAAAAATTAGTTCAAGATTTGTCATGTTGTCTCTTAAACTCTCTTTTCTAAGTCCTTTGTATTGTTTGTATTCTTTTGTTGACATTCCAGACCATGCTTTTGAGATATCATTTGTTAATATTGCATATTCGATTCCTTCGTTAACTCCGACCCTATTCCATTCGGCGGTTAGTTCCTTTCTGGTTTCAATACTTCTCATTCTTTGGGTTATCCATTCTTCGGTGTAGCCCTTTTCGCGATAGGTATTGATTGCCCTTTGCATGGCAATTTCAGGGTCTGCTATTTCTTCAAGTCTTTCTTTACCCATTTGGGCTAGCCATTGTTTGAATGGTTCTGCTTTTGGTGAAGGGACTGACTGAATGAGGCGTAATAATTCTTTGGTATTTGCCACATCAGTTTCGCGCATTTTACCATCTTTAGCAGGCATTTTCAACCTGTGACAATTTGTCACACTTTCATTAGATTCTTCAGATAATCTTTGTTTTAATTTTCTCCAATAAGCACTAGGGTTTTTACTTTCTGTAAGTACTGCAATAACGTCTATTATTGAATAATAGTAATCCTCGATTTCAGGATCCCATTTTGTTCTGATTTTATATTCATCAAATAATTTGATAGCATATTTTTCATCCATAACTACTCCTCCTTTCAATTAATTAAGGATAAATTACTTATTATTATATTAAATTGGTAAGTAAATATAGTTTTTGTTTGAAATAAAAGCAATTTTGCTAAGTTAAAACAATTTTAAGAAGTGGGAGCAATATTGCAATATCAGACAATACTTTCAAAAAAATTTGATCATGGCTATAACATTAATGATTTTGATATTAACTTTAGTCGGAGATTCTATTTTAACATTTCATATCATTGTTTTTAATCTGTCAGCAAATTTTTATAATCTTAAAAAATAAACCTTGTATTAGAGTTTTCAGTGCTTGAAATCTATAAGTATGACAACTTTATCATATGTTTTATTAGTTCAGATACTTATTACTAATCAAGCGCTCTCTCTAAAGATTTTAAATATCTAAAATATATGGCTGAAAGCATGATGTTTAGCTATTGAAAAATCTATCGATAAGTTGCAACCACTCAAAGGGCACAACTTTTAACATTATTGTGCAAGAATTCTCCGGATTCTACAAGCCGGAGAGGTTCAAATCATGGGTTTTACCAAATAATTTTGATCATGCACAGAAACTTAAGGCATTGATTTAATTTATTAAATGAAAAAATAAAAAAATCATGTCACAGTCACTTAAGTTTCTGTTCATGAATTTTGATGGATAATGTTTTTAATATATTCTGATAATTGTTAAATTAGTAATACTTTTTTATATTTTTATATGCTTTAAAATAGTAATAATTTTAAAAAAAGTATTACTTATATATTTTAATCTATTAAGTTCCATTTATTATTATTTCTTTCTTCAGAATATTTTTTCCTAATCTAATTTTTCACTATTTGATTTTTATAATAAAATTTGATTTAATTTCTTAATTTTGGATTTAAACGTTAATTATTAAAATTTATAATTTTTTAAATAGTAATAATTAGTTAAATAACTTAAAAATTAATTTAGTAAATTAAATTTACACAAGTCTGATTTTTTTTATAAAAAATTAAACTGTTTATAATGCTTATTTTTCAAATTAAACTACAAACATTAAAGATAATACTTTAAAAATATTTATATGGTTATTACTCCAAAGGAAGAGTAGATTATATAATTAGATGCCTAATTTTATAATTGTTATTAATTAAATGGGGAGTATTATGAAAATTTACATGCAGAAAATCGGATTGATTAGAGATGACATAAATCCCAAAAATACAAACTTGAATTTAGATGTTGATTGGTTTGTTGAATATACAAATACCGATCAAGACAATATAAATTTCACAATTGTTCTAAAATCATGTGGAAATTTTAATCTTAATTTTAAAGTTGAAGGGGTTATAAAATTAGATTTATTTGAGGAATTCATTCAGGATGAATGTTCTCAGGTAATCTTTTATCATGCATGTAATGTTCTAATGGATATGATTTCTGTAACACGTGAATCTATTCATGTTTTATCAAAGAAAAAATATTCAAATTTAAACAGTGAAAATGCCACTTCTAATACTCCCTATAACTAATTGTGGTGAAGTGTATGTTGGAGATTAAACACACATTATGTCCATTATGCAGTGTTGGATGCGGACTTAATGTTATTATAAACGATGGAGAAATTGTGGGAACTTTTCCATATAAAAGACATCCAGTTAATGCCGGAAAAAATTGTTTAAATGGAAGAAAATCAATTGAATGTTATCAAAACAAATTTGAAAAAGCAATTGTATCCAAAACGGAAGTAGATATTGAAAAAGCGATTGATGAAGTATCAATGGTATTGAACTCTGCTGATAATTCTGAAGTATCAATAATCTGTTCTGGAAATAACGACCTTGAAGAAATTGAAGCAATAAATGAATTCGGAAAATCTAAAAATTACAATATTGCTTTTTATGCAGATGATTTGAAAGATTTCAGTGATGTTGCTTCATATGATGAAGTTGCAAGCGCAGGCAAAGTTTTTGTAATTGGAAATTTATTGTATGAAAATCCTCTAATAGGAAGAAGAATAGTTCATGCAAAACAAAACGGGGCAAAAATTTATGCATGCGGTAAAACTGAAGAATCAGTCACATTCAACATTGCCGATGAAACATCAAATTCAACTGTTGGGGAATTTTTAGAGAATAATCACGGAAATATTGATGAAGAATCAGTTATAGTGTTCAATTATGTTGATTCACAAGATGATTTGGAAAAAATTGAAACATTAAACTGCAAATGTTTGCCCGTATTCAGCAAATCAAATTCTAAGGGAGCTTTCGCTATTGTTAAATCCAAATCTTCAGATGAACTTTTTGAATTGCTGGACAACACTAAAGTATTGCTTGTATTCAACGATGATATTGTTGATGAACTGGACTTTGATTTTGGAAAAATATCAAAAATTATCAGTTTTGCACCATGTTCCAATAAAACAACTGAAATTTCAGACATAGTTGTTCCGATTAAAACCTGGCTTGAAAAAGATGGATCATTTGTAAATGATATGGGTGAAACCCAAATGTTTACCGCTGCCGTTGAATCAGATGCTTTAAGTGAAATTGAAATAATTGAAAAGTTAAGAGGATAGTGATTTATATGAGTTATGTTTTAGCAAAATCCCAAAATGATGAAATTCACAGTGCCGGTGAATGTGGCGGTGCTGTAACAAGCATTCTAAAATATTTGCTGGATGAGGGAATAGTCGAGGGAGTTTTAGCATTAAGTCCTCAAAATGACGTATACGATGCAACCCCAACATTCATTACAAATTCTGATGATTTATTAAAAACTGCAGGATCATATCATTGTGCTCCTACAATGGTTGGCGATATTGTTCAAAAATACTTATTTGATAAGAAAATAGCAATCACAGTCAAACCATGTGATATGAGGGCTGTAGAAGAACTTATAACAAGACATAAAATCAATAAAGACAATATTTACATGATTGGTTTAAATTGCGGAGGAACAGTGTCTCCGATAAGCGGCAGAAAAATGATTGACTTGTTCTACGAAGCTAATCCTGATGATGTTGTAAGTGAAGAAATTGACAAAGGCAAATTCATAATTGAACTTGCAGACGGTTCCGAAGAAGCAGTAAAAATCCATGACCTTGAGGAAGAGGGATATGGTCGTCGAAGCAACTGTCAAAGATGTGATGTTAAAATTCCAAGAAAAGCCAATATCGCATGTGGAAACTGGGGAGCTGAAGATGGTTGGACATTCATTGAAATCAATGATGAAAAAGGTCAAGAAATAATGGACGGCGCTAAAAAAGCAGGGATTCTTGAAACAAAAAATCCTTCCCAGGGAGCTATTGACGGAAGGGAAAAAGTCGAAGGCATCATGATTAATATGGCTAAGAAGGTTCAGAATGCAATGTATCCTACAGTTAGTGAAATGGATGAATGGAATCGTTGCATTAACTGTTATGCATGTCGTGATGTTTGCCCAATATGTTGGTGTTTTGAAAACTGTGAATTAAACAAATCATACTTCAAAGATGAAGCTACTGTTCCACCAACTCCAATAGCGTTTCAAGGCGTGAGATTATCACACATGAGTTTCAGCTGTGTGGACTGTGGACAATGTGATGATGTATGTCCTATGGACATTCCTGTTTCATTGATTTTTGACAAATTGCAGAAAAAATACTATGATAGGACTGGTTATATAGCAGGAGTATCAGATGACATCAAGCCTCCATTATACAGTCCGGAAAAAACAGAATTATAGAGGTGGTTAGATGACAGATGATTTAAAAATAGTCGGATTATTGTGTAACTGGTGTTGTTATGGTGGTGCTGATACAGCAGGAACTGCACGTATGCAATACTCACCAAACATCAGAATCATTCGTGTAATGTGTTCTGGAAGAATTAATCCTTCAATGATTTTTAAGGCATTTCAGGAAGGTGCCGACGGAGTATTTGTAGGAGGTTGCCATATTGGAGATTGCCATTATGATGCTGGTAACTACAAATGGTCTAGAAGATCCAAAATTGTTGAAGACATTCTAGAGGAATTCGGAATTGAAAAAGAAAGATTCCGTCATGAATGGATTTCAGCATCAGAAGGTGAAAAATTCCAAAGAACTATGGAGGAGTTTCATAAAACATTAACTAAACTCGGGCCATTGGAATTATAATCATAGATTTTAACTTATAGCTGGCCATAGGGGAATAGTTGTTTTTCAAATAACTATTCTCTCCTAATTGTCTTTCTAAGATTTGTAATACGTTACTGATGTTAGAAAGATAGTTGGATAGATACTATTTGATTATTTTTCGAAGTAATTATTTCTATGTTGATTAAATCATCATTAGCCGATAACTATTAATTGACAGCATACGGTTTTTAGTTATCAATTTTCTCTATCAATATGGAATTAATTAACAAAAAACGAAATTTATATAAAACTTAAATATATAGGTTTCTTTCACTGTCTACAATAGCTATTGAAGTTATCTCCTCATACTTTAATAGCTATGTGTTATTTATTTTTTTAATTATTTTTTCATCGGTTTTGAAGCTTTACATTGATGTTTTGTTCGTTAAACAGTATTTTTTTAACTGTAAACTATAAGAATAACCAAAATTATTCATGTTTATTAAGTCCATATAATTGATTTTTCCATTAATTAAAATCAATAGTTTCCTTGTAAGATGTTATTTGATGAATGTGAATTGACGTTAACTGTTGGATGTTTTCATCTTAGTTGAATTTCAAATTGTTGATATAGCGGGTACGCGCTTGTTAATAGTATTGTTTCTAAAATCATTCTGCAGCAATGTCCTTTATCACTTCGCCTGCAATAATCAGTCCCGCAACGGAAGGCACAAAAGAGACGCTTCCCTTGACCTTGTATTTCAGGCCCTGATTTATCGGATGGTCATTGGTGTTTATTGCATGCTCTTGGGAATACACTACCTTCAATTTTTCAATATTTCTTTTTCTAAGGTCCTTCTTCATTATCTTGGCAAGCGGGCATACCGAGGTTTCATAAATGTCTGCAACTTCAAACATTGTAGGATCCAATTTGTTCCCGGTGCCCATTGAGGAGATTACCGGCACGTTTAGGGCGTCGCACTTGCATATGATTGCAATCTTGGCAAGTATTGTGTCCACGCAGTCGACTGCATATGATAGGTCCTCTGTAATGATGTCTATTTCACAATCGTCCATGTAGAATTCCCTATAGGTTTCGACATTCGCTTCCGGATTGATGTCAAGAATCCTTTCCTTCATCAAATCGACCTTGTACATGCCTATGGTTTTTTCTGTTGCAATCAGCTGCCTGTTGATGTTGCTTTCATCAATCTTGTCAAAGTCCACCAGGATGAAATTCCCCACTCCGCTTCGGGCAAGCCCCTCGCAGACATAGGAGCCCACGCCGCCGAGGCCGAATACAGCCACCTTGGCATCGGCCAGTTTTTCCATTCCTTCATTTCCAATCAACATTTCTGTCCTTGAAAACTTATCCTCCATATCATTTCACCAAAAAATTTAATTTAATTCAACTTGTTATATAATTATAGTTTGTTGAAACTTATATATTTTTGAATGAGGATTTTTCATGATGGTCGATACGCATTGCCATGTTTATGATAGTGAAATGAAGGACGCCCGGGAAATAATCGAGGAGGCTTTGCGAAGCAATATTCACATGATACTGAACGGCACCGACCCATCAAGCAACAGGGAAGTGCTGGAGCTGGCCGGTGAGTATGACAATGTCCATGCCGCACTGGGGTTCCTCTACACTTTCGCCGATGATGTGGATGAGGGGGATATTGACCTTTTGGACTTGCAACTTGAGGATGAAAATGTAATTGCAGTTGGCGAGATCGGCCTTGACTATTATCACGGCAAGGAAAATAGGGATGCCCAGATTCATCTCTTCAATCGGATGCTTGAATTGGCCGAGAAACATGATTTGCCGGTCATTGTGCATTCAAGAAAATCGATCCAGGACACTTATGACATGTTGAAGAGCCATGACGTTGTAGGGTCCCTTCATTGCTATCAGGGTTCCGTTGAGATGGCTAGGGAATTCATCAAGATGGGCTTCTATATTGGCGTCGGAGGGCCGGTCACTCATCAAAACAACAGGAAGGTGCGCAGAACCGTAAGTGAAGTCGGCCTTGACCGATTGCTTTTGGAAACCGATTCGCCCTATCTTGCTCCAGGGGAAGTGCGTGGTGAGCGCAACACGCCGCTGAACCTGAAACACATTACTGCAAAAATCGCCGATGAGCTGGGCATTGCCGAGGAGGGTGTCATTGAGATGACCTCGAAGAATGCCGGGGAATTGTTTGGGTTTGAGGTTTTTTGATGTTCGCCATGGTGGAATGTTTTAATTGCACGAACTATTTTATATGTATTTAAACGAACAGTTCGTATTTTTTGTTTATTTAATTTTTATAATTGTTCAATAATTATCATTTTTATTATATTTTTGATTAATTTTTAATTTTCAGATAACTTTATTAATCAATAAAATATAAATTAAACTATATATATTGGGGGATATTAGTAATGAGCGAAAAAAAACCGATACAGATTTTTTCCAACCTCAACGAGAACATTGGGGTCAACGTTGTAAAAAGTCCAGTAAAACTGACAATACTAGAAATGCTTAGAGATCGAGACATGGAATTTGATGAAATCGTCAACAACACCGGAAAATCAAAATCCACAGTTTCAGTTCATTTGAAAAGCCTGCGGGAAAACGGAATAATCTCCTATCGAGTCCATCCCGTCGACAACCGTAAAAAAATATTCTACCTCAACTCAAAATACATCGGCTCAGTAAACATATCCGAACCTAAGGAAATAGAGCAGACCCAATCCAACTACCTCATAGAAAACATAGTAGATGAGGACGCCGAATTCTCAACACTGCTATTCCACACCCTGAAGGCAATGCTCATACAGGAAGGAGTAAACATCGACCCGATCCTGCAATCCACAGGAAACAGCATCGGAAGGTCAATCTTCGACAAGATGTACGATGAGGACCTTGACGTGTTCATGGAAAACATAGCAGAATTCTGGCAGACAAAAGGGCTGGGAAGAATGACCTATAAAATCGGTCAAATCATAAAAATCACCACTTACGACTGCTTCGAATGCCAGCTCCTGCCAAGAACAGGAAAGCCTGCCTGCTTTCTGGACACAGGAATATTCGAAGGGTTATTCACAGAATTCTTCAACCTGCCGGTAAGCGTCATAGAAACCCAATGCTACACAATGGGTGATGAGAAGTGTGTGTTTGAGATAGAACCTCAACACATCAAGAACTACTAGTCATCATCGAACTTAATGATGGTGGTTGTCAGGTAAGGTTTTTCATTGGAAAAGCCTTCAATTATTTTTTCATTTTCACGAGTGCAATTCTGCACTGAATAGATTTCCTTAGGCCTGTTTTTAGCTTCAATAGTCGCTTCCAAATCGCTGGTGTTTCTTGAAGCCTTCATGAGAACTACAGAATCACTATACTCAAGAACATTCTCCAGCCTGTCATCAATCTTAGGAACGATGGTGAGGATGTCATTCTGCTCAACAAGAGCCTTGTTCCTTGCAGCCGCACATGCGGTGAATGATGTGATTCCAGGAATTGTCTCAATCTCATACCTGCCGAAGAGCTTCTTTTGAACATAAGAATAGGTGCTGAAGATTGAAGTGTCGCCAAGGGTGATGAAGGCAACATCCCTTCCGCTGTCCAGGTACTGGGCAATCATTTCAGCCGCATTGCTCCAAATCTTTTCAAGCTCATCCTTATCCTCAATCATAGGGAAGATTGGCTCAACGAGCATCAATCTCTTATAATCCTTTCTTTCCTCAAGCACAGGCCTCACTATTGATAATGCTATGCTCTCTTTTTCCTTAGATGATTTCGGTGAAAACACGACAGGCACTGATTTCAAAACCCTTGCCGCTTTAAGGGTCAATAATTCAGTGTCGCCGGGACCAACACCGATTCCGATTAGTTTTCCTTTTTTAACCATTATAATCACTTAAATAATTTAAATTCAATATTGCAAAATACTTGTCTACTACTTATTTATAGTACTACTTGACTAATATATTTTTAATGTCTAATTCTATGTTTTGCCCAAATTGCGGCATGCTTAAAAGTAACTGTACCTGTGGAAAATACTCTAAAAATAAACCGAAAGGCCCAACCAACCTGTTTAGCTTTGCTAAGCCAAGAAAATCATCAGTCATTGATGATGAGATACCTGACGTTTATTCAATTGACAATTTCCAGCAGGATGAGGGAACCGCAGCATACCTTAAGGAGATTTACCCTCACATCGACGATGAGATAATAGTGAACTTCCCGTTCAAGGAACCGAGAAGCGGCCAGCTTGAAATCATACAGGATATAAACGATGCGATAAGGAAAGGATACAAGTACATAGTTCTTGAAGCCGGAACCGGTACAGGCAAATCAGCCATAGCAACCACCCTGGCCAAGATGTACGAGTCAGCATATATCCTGACAATGACCAAGCAACTGCAGGCCCAATACTCCGATGAGTTCAGCTTCCCGCTCGTCAAGGGAAGGGGCAATTTCGCATGCCTCCATGACAACCTCGAGTCAACCTGTGACATGGGAGCGTGCAAGACAACACCGACATCACAGAAATTCTTCTGCCCATACGGCGTGGCCAAAAACCCTACACTGGATGCGGAACTTGCATTTGAGGACTCATTCGGAGGAACAGTCTTCTACCAGTCCGATGCCCATTGCCACTACTGGAACCAGAAGGCCAACGCTGTGAACTCCCCGATAACACTCATGAACTATGATTACGCCATCGTGGAGCTCAATTACGTCAAGCACTTCGGCAAAAGATCCCTGCTGATACTGGACGAGGCCCATAACATTGAAAACAAGCTGATGTCCACAATGGAAGTCACAATCTACAATCGCGTAATCGAAAAGGACATCAACAAGACAATGACCAAGGACCTTCTCGAAGAGGGTGAGCTTGAAGACTGGATAATGGAAGTCGATGCTCTCAGAAGCGCATATGAGGAAATCGACCTTAAAGAGGTTAAAAAGAACAAGGCCGACAGGATAAGATCCACAATTGGAAGACTGAAATCATTAAGGAACAATCTTGAAAAGGAACCTAAGAACTGGGTCATAGACACCGACGAGACAAGCGTATCATTCAAGCCGCTGAGAGTGCACCACTACGCAAAGGACAATCTCCTAAAATACGGGGATGTCGTGATTTTCATGAGCGCAACAATACTCTCCCATAAGATGTTCGCCAAATGGCTCGGACTCAACCCGAACGAAGTCTACCATATAAAAGTCGACAGCCCATTCACAAAGGAGAAAAGGCCGATTATACTCAACCTTGCAGGGAAGATGTCCGCCAACAGGATAAAGAGAACCGCACCAAAGACAATCCCGATACTTCAGGAAATCCTTAAGAAGCACGAGGGGGACAAGGGGCTCATACACACCCACAGCTACAAGTGCCAACAATACATCACAAGAAACCTTAACAATTCAAGGCTCGTGTCACATTCATCCCAGAACCGTGAACAGGTATTGAACTTCTTTGAAAAGGATGAAAACCCGCTGGTGCTGGTTTCACCGTCAATGAGCGAGGGTGTTGACCTGCCATACGACAAGTGCCGCTTCCAGATAATATACAAGATACCATTCCCATACCTCGGCGACAAGCAGGTCAACATGAGAATGAAAAGGGACAAGAAATGGTATGCCTACAAGACAGTGATGACACTGATGCAGGCCTACGGGCGCGGAATGCGTGCGGAAGACGATTCCTGCTACACCTACATCATAGACAGCGACATCAACATGCTGTTTAAAAGCCCAATGTACCGTTCACTGATACCTGACTTTTTCAAGGAAGCGGTTGTAAGATTAAAATAAGCGGACCTGGAGGGATTTGAACCCCCGACCTCAGGATCCGAAGTCCTACGTCATTCCTGACTAGACCACAGGCCCGTAAAAATAAATTAAAATATAATATTATTATTTTTCTTCTTTTGAGTCAATTGAAATTATAGGCAAGTCATCAATATCCTCTACCTCAGCAAAAATATCGTCAATGGATTCGGTGTCAAGCTTGACTTGCTCATATTCCATATCCTCAATCTCCTCGCTGGTCAGGCCCTTCTTCTCATCAGGCTTTTCCTTAGCGGGTGGAATATCTTCCAAATCCTCTTTGACTTTAGGTTTACTTATAGAATCAGCAGGTTTTTTAAGAGTAGTCTTCAGGTCATCCCTATTGAATTCCCCAATCTTGAAGGATTCCTTATCCAATGGGATTTTGCTTTTCGGTATAACTTTCGGAGATGGTTTTTCCTTAGGTGTTTCAGTTTTATCATCATCGTCTTTATCCTTCTCAATAGAATCTATGCTATATGTCATCCTGCTCAACGGATTGCTGATGTTGAATAATCTGTAGATTCCATAGCCTAATAACAATAATCCTAAAATAAGGAATATGATAAATATGAAACTGGTTTCTCCAGCTACCACATTGTCAATCACTCTATCGCTGCGTGATTGGAAAATAAAAGAGGATATAATTAAAAGTATCACTCCTAAAACAGTACTGACAATCGCTAGAATAGGTTTTCCACCGATTCTTGCATTAATGACATTGTCAAAATTCTCACTTATGTCACCGACAAGGTCGTCGCCGAACTCGTCGACTTCTTGGATTTCATCTGATTCATCAATATCCTCAGTTTTTGGGGCTTTAATGATGAAATCCTCATCAATCTGGTTTTCTTCTAAATTAACGGCATTAGAGTCTTCATCCCCCGGATGGTAGATGAATTCATCATTGATTTCCAATTTGTCAAAGTCAACTGCATCCTCGTTGAGGTACTCGATTAGCTCGCTGTCCTCCTCAAGGTCGTCAAGGGGTTGAGGCTCATCCTCATCCTTGACATGATTGATCATGCTTTTCAAATTGGAGATTCTATGCTCCTTTTCTTTAGAATCCTTCATGAAAAAACCTCTTAATCGTATGCTCTCCATGTATGCTTACATTTAGTGCATGTGAAAATACGTGTAGGTGCCTCATCGGCACTACGGGTTTGTAATAATTTATAAGTAGCTTTATCGTGTCCGCATTCAGGACAGGTTTCATTGGTTTCCGGACCAACGTTAACATCTTCTCCGAGCATTTTAACATTTTCTTCAGCCTTTATTTCACGTGAAACTTCATATGAGTCATTATCCTTTAACTCATCAGTGTATCCGCATGTTCTGCATGTCAAAACACCGTCAACCGGAAACATCATCGCGTTACATTTCGGACAAAAATCCATTTAACTCTCTCCCACTCAATTTAATAAACTTTAATATTAAAATATCTTTTTTTCAAGTTATTTAAATATTATACATTTAAAAGCTATTTTTTGGCTTTATTGTAACAATCTCTTATTATTTGCCCATGGTCAAAAGCGATATTGATATCGTCCAAGTCATTGATATTGAAAATGCTGATGTCCTTTGCATCACTATCGGCATTCCTGCTGTCAAAATCGCCTTTGGCAGTGTAAGCTACAGTTACGGTGTGTCCTCTAGGGTCCCTGTCTGGATTTGAGTAAACGTTAACCAGATCAACGAGCTCAACGTCAATGCTGGTTTCCTCCTTTGCTTCCCGCACTGCTGCGGTTTCCACACTTTCACCGTATTCGACAAATCCTCCAGGCAATGCCCAACAGTCCCTGAACGGGTCATTCAATCTCTTAATCAGAATGAAATTCAGGTCATCGTCAAAAATAAAAATGTCGGCTGTCAGTGAAGGAATCTTATAATCTGCCATTTAATCACTATTAAAAAATAAAAAATCGGAAGCTTATAAAGCTTCGTCGATAAGTTTTTTGAATTCAGAACTTTCCTTCTGCAATTCTTCAGCTGCCTTTTTCAACACTTTCCTTGGTCTTTTTCCCCTTTTGGTCTTGATAGTCATTTCAGGCTTGCCGGTTAGGGGGTGATCGATATTGTAGACAGCGTATTCAACGTCAGGGTCCTGCATCAGAATGTGCCTTAAGGCATTGCAGACACCGTGACTTTCATCATGTACAATAAATGTGAGTTCTAGGGTTTTATCTTCAACTATTTCAAAATTTTCCATTATATCAACCTTAATTAATCATTAACATAGTTTTTAGAGACTTTGCGTCTTTCCTTTTTATTGCAAGTATTGCATTGAAGCTCATCTTTCTTTTGTGTAGTGTGCATGAAATCCCTGCAGCGTGTGCACATTGCCTTTAGGACTCCACAATCATCATCAACGGTTCCTAAATCAACATTGTCTCCGGTTATCTTAACAACTTTCGCCTGAACAATGTCTCCTATTCTAAAGGCATCGGACAATTTTTCCAAATAATCCTTTTTGGCTTGTGAAATGTGTATTGCACCCATGTAAGGTAGGGCCAATGGCCTTCCATTATCCTTCATGCAGTCAATCTTGACGTTGGCCCTTTGAGGCTTGATGTCGGTTATCTGACCATAAACGATATCGCCCACTTTCAAAAGGGCAGGTTTAGCATCTGACACAACAGAAATAACCTTCATTTTTTGATTAATTTTAACATTTCCGAGTACTGCTGACTTAATGTCGCCATTGTCGTCATAAGTACCCTCGCCTGGGAGGTATTGCTCTATGATTCCGATTTTGTCTCCAGGCATTACGATTTTATCCTCTTTTACACTCATATTAAAATCCACCAAACATAAAGATATACTAAATTTTCTTTAATATTATAATTTTGATTTCACTTAATATTTAAAACTATTTATATATAAATGGTGCGGTTTGAAAATTTTAAAAAAAATAAGGTTATTGGTAGCGTTCATGGAATAATATCTCATCCAACTGATAATTCTCCCATTCACGCTTGTTCAAGACAATCTCCAATTCCTGCGGTGTCAGGAGTGGCTTCTTGTACATTTGCGAATCGTCAACAGCTATCCTTGGACATGCGCTAACCACAAATGCCTCCAAATCCATGTACGGCAGCAGTGCATCAGGGGACACGTTATCAACGAGGATGATGTAGGCCTCCATCTTTGCATCCTCCAGTGTTTTCTTGATTTCCTTTGCCAATGCCATGCGGTACTGTCCTTCCTTGGAAGAAACGAGTATTCCCCATTTTTTGGCTGAACGGGCCTTGGTTATTCTTGCAAAGCGAATCCTCAATATCCTGTCGGCAAACTCGTCCATGCTTCTGATTTCAGAATTGTACGGATCCAATGCCAGAACCGGCACGTTTGAGAACAGCTTTATCCCCAATGGGTGGAAGTTGCCGTTTCCGATAAAGAGTATCACGTCAACCTCAAGGTCCTTGATGGATGAGAAGTTGCATCCCAATACCTGGCCCTTCCGTGTTGAAGGGGAGGAGCCGAGGATAACCTCCTTGCCGTTGTCCTCAAGAAAATCCCTTGTTTCACTTAAAAGATGCAGGTGCTGTGTTGTAGTCACCAATCCTATTCTTGAGTATGGTTTTAAGTATTCAAGGCTTTTCTTAAGGTCCTTTTTGATGTCAATCTTTGAGTAGGCCTCGATGAAGAGTGTAGGAATCTCATACTTCAGCGGAAGTGGGGTGTGGCCGTAATGAACGATGAGGTCAACTGAACCCTTCATCTTCCAGTCACCAACATCGCACGCCCCGAAGCATGGGTCGCCTGATATTATGACGATCGCATCGGTTTCCTCTTCGATGATGCGGGCAATCTTTGTCGCCTGCATCTTCAACCCTTCGGGAAACTGCAGGCCAACGGTCTTTGCATCGATTGAGTTAATCTTGCGGATTACCTTATCGACATCCATATCATACATTGACATGATTAATCTTCAATTGTGCTTTCGATAACTACCTTGCCGTCAATGACGTCAAGCTTCACGATGGACAGCACGTCTATGCCGGTTTCCTTTTTGACTATTTCCTTTCCCTTGCCCTTGTCGATGATTGCCACCACGGACTTCAAGTCAAGGCCCATATCCTCAAGTGTCCTGATTAAGGCAACCAGTGTTCCTCCGGTACTCACAACGTCATCTATGAGCAGGATCTTTTCGCCTTCATGCAGGTCGTTGACGTAAAGGTTTGATGAGCCGTAGCCGGTTTTCTGATAAACTTCCTTCTCGCCTGGAAGTCCGTATTGCCTTTTACGGATCACTACGAATGGAATGTCGGTTGCAAGTGACAGTGCGGTTGCAAGATGTATTCCCATTGCTTCAACGGCCACAATCTTGTCAATGTCTAAATTAGCATACTTGTGAACTGCAAGGGATAATTCCCTAAGCATTATAGGGTCCATTGCCGGAACGCCATCACTTATTGGGTTTACAAAGTAGTTGTAGTCTCCTTTCTTAACGATTGGGGATGCTTCTAATGATTTTATTACTTCTTCTAACATGGTAATCACACGAAAATTATTAAAACTTATATAAATATAAATATATTCTAATATAATTTATAAATTATTATTACAAGTGATTATTATGCTCGGAAATTTAGGAGAAAACCTTACTAATACGATGAAAAAATTAGTGGGAATGTCCGTTATCGACAAGAAAACAATCAAGGAAGTAGTGAAGGACATTCAGCGTGCATTAATTCAATCAGACGTTAACATCAAATTAGTATTGGATTTATCAAAGAAAATAGAAAACCGTGCTCTTGAAGAGGAACCTCCAAAGGGAATCACTCCAAGGGAGCATGTTATAACAATCATTTATGAAGAGATGGTAAACCTGTTGGGCAGCGAGGCCGCAGGCCTTGACATCAACGAAAGGCCCTACAAGATACTTTTCCTAGGGCTTCAGGGTTCAGGTAAAACCACAACCATCGGCAAGTTATGCAGATACCTTCAGAAAAAGGGTTTCAACCCTGCGGTGGTATGTACAGACACATGGAGGCCTGCAGCATATGAGCAGCTAAGGCAGCTGACAGAGGAAATGGATGTGCCGTTGTATGGGGATCCGAACAACAAGGACGCCCTCGACCTGGCCGCCAAGGGTCTTCAGGAGTTCAAGAACCGTAAGGTCATCATATTCGATACCGCCGGAAGGCACAAGGAGGAATCAGACCTCATCGCAGAGATGGATGAGCTGGACAATATCATCAACCCTAACGAGGCAATACTTGTAATCGACGGTACCATCGGCCAGCAGGCCGGCGAGCAGGCAAAGGCATTCTCCCAGGCTACCGACATCGGTTCAATCATAATCACAAAGCTCGACGGTTCAGCCAAAGGTGGGGGCGCAATGTCTGCAGTGGCGGAAACCGGCGCGCCAATCAAGTTCATCGGTACCGGTGAAAGGGTGGATGACTTCGAGCTCTTCGACCCTGAAAGGTTCATCTCAAGACTCCTTGGAATGGGCGACATCAAGTCCCTCATCGAGAAGGCTGAGGAGAACATTGACGAGGACATTGCCGAAAAGACAATGAACAACATGCTAACCGGAAAGTTCACCCTGATGGACATGAAGAACCAGTTCGAGATGATGAACAAGATGGGTCCGATGCAGCAGGTGCTCAACATGATTCCCGGAATGGGAAACAAGATTACCAAGGAAGCCTCAAAGATGACCGAGGACAAGATTGACTCATATAAGATAATGATGTCATCAATGACCGATGAGGAAATGCTAAACCCTAAAATCATCAAGCAGTCACGTATCCAGAGAATCGCACGCGGTTCTGGTGTGGATGAGAGTGAAGTCAGGGAGCTGTTGAAATACTATAACAATACCAAAAAGACCATGAAAGGATTGGGAAAACGTGGCGGCCGCCTGGGCGGAGGAGCCATGAACCGTATGATGGGTCAATTCATGAACAGATAACATGTACGAACTAGCTAAACAGATAATTGACGAATGTGACGGCAGAATATGCAAGCACTGCCTCGGCAGGAAACTTTCAAAAACAATCGAGGGCACAAACAACATCGAAAGGGCAGATAAGGTCTGCGATGAGCTTAACATTGATTTGAATGATGTCGACTGTGTAATATGTGATAATATATTCGACAAGCTCGATGACACGCTCTATGATAAGATTGATGCCAAGATAAGCCAGCTGGGCGTTGAATTCAACACTTTCCTGGTCGGCTCACAGATTCCAAAGGACATTCAAAATAGGGATGAGGAGCTATCTGAAAAATTCAATCTCGGTGTGGAAACACTTAAAAAGGAAGTCAACAGATTAATCGGACTTGGAATCTGGGAAAGATTCGACAAGGATGCGGAATTCGAAAGGCAGGACATCGTGTTCAACATCGACCTCACCGGCGAGCCGAAGGTGAGAATACAAATCAACCCATTATACATTGAGGGAAAATACAATAAGTACAAGCGCGGAATCCCGCAGACAAAATGGCCATGCACCAAATGCAAGGGAAGAGGATGTGAGGAATGCAACTTCACAGGCAAGCAATACCCTGAATCTGTCGAGGAACTAATATCCGAGCACTTCCTTAAAGTAACTCACGGCAAGGAAGCCAAATTCCACGGGGCAGGTAGGGAAGACATTGACGTGCTAATGCTTGGCTCAGGAAGGCAATTCGTCCTCGAAATAAAGGAGCCGAAGATAAGAAACCTTGATTTGGCTAAAATGGAAGCTGAAATCAATAAAATCAATGAGGGCAAGACCGCTTACCACAACCTTCACCTATGCGAAAGGCCAAGAAAGGCGGAGATAAAGCAATCCTCACCTGACGCATATAAGGTTTACAATGCAATCGTGAAATGCGAAGAGGCATATGATGCAGGTAAGCTTGAGGAATTACTTGAATTGAATGAAATCAACCAGCAAACCCCATTAAGGGTTTTAAGAAGAAGAACAGATATGGTTCGCGTAAAGCACGTTCTTGACCTATCATATGAAATCATTGACGAGACCACCTTCAACATGAAGATAAAAACCGAAGGGGGACTCTACATCAAGGAATTGATTTCAGGCGACGAGGGAAGAAGCCAGCCCAACGTGAGCGATATACTTGGTGTCAAGGCAATATGCGAACAATTGGATGTATTGGAAGTAAGCGAGAAATGATAATATGGCAGAAGAATTCACACACTTAACAGACAGCGGAGTACACATGGTTGAAGTAGGAAACAAGCCTGACCAGAAAAGAAGGGCTATTGCTCAAGGAAGCATATTCCTGGACAAGCATACCATCGAACTGATACAGAATGAGGAAATCAAGAAAGGCAATGTACTCACCACAGCCCAGATTGCCGGCATACAGGCCGTTAAAAATACCTCTTCAATAATTCCGTTATGTCACCCGTTGGCATTGACCGGAATCGAGCTTGACTTTGAGGTCAAGGATGATGAAATCATCGCAAAATGTGCAGTGAACACTTTAGGCAAGACTGGTGTGGAAATGGAAGCAATCACTGGTGTGAGCGTTGCGCTTTTAACAGTATGGGATATGGTAAAGGCTGTTGAAAAGGATGAGGATGGCCAATACCCTGACACCAGAATAAGTGACATTAAGGTCATTAAGAAAGAAAAAATTTAATTTTCATTTTTTTTATTTTTCTTATTTAAATTTCCATCATTTTGAATATTTTTTTTGTTTGTTTTGTAAGGTAGGTATTGAATTATTTTAACATTATTGTGCAAGAATTCTCCGGCTTCTTTAAGCCGGAGTGGTTCAATGGGAAGATATCATTCAAAGTTAACAATAAATTAATTAATTTTCTATTTTTGCGTAATTTTTTTGATATTTTCCATTTTTTTTAAAAATTTATAGTAATGTATATAATTTCTATAATTTTTTATAAATCTGATTATTTTTATGAAAGTTTCTTGTTTTAAAGAAACATTTATATATGGTGTTATGTAATATATGTAACATATAATATTGCATATGTTATATCTTTCATAAACAATAAGATTTGTGATATTTCAATAATTTTAAGACTATTTTTTGATAAATATTTTAAAATTTTTCATGATTTTCAAATTATTAATAAACTTTTATAGGATGAAATACTATGGCTATTATTAAAGTAAATATAAAAATTCTGACGATCTTATCAATATTATTGCTTCTGTTCGTTTCAATCAATTCAGTTAATGCATTTGATGATAACGAAACATTAGCTACAGTTGATCAAGAAATTGTCAGTGAAGTTGATGAATCGTCAACGATGAAGTTAGATGATGAAATTCTTGGCACTGATGAAAATCAGGAAACTTTAACTGCAGATGGGGATGTTTCTGATTTAGAGACTGAAATAAACAATGCTGCAGCAACTCTTGAGCTAAACAAAAATTACACCTTTACTGCAAGCAGTGGTGACGGCATTACTATTTCTAAAAACCTTGAAATCGATGGAAAGGGCAATTATATCGATGCAAGCAAACAGGGAAGAATATTTAAAATAGACAATGGGTATACTTTAACCCTTAAGAACATAATCATTAAGAACGGATATCATTCCAATGGTGATGGGGGAGCTATTTTATGTTCTGGCACCTTAAATCTGATAAACTCCCAGTTTATTGACAATTATGCAAACATAACCGGGGGTGCCGTTTATTCAAAGTTTGGCACTGTTGAAAATTGCAGTTTTACCGATAATTATGCAGGCAATGGTGGTGCCATTAGATGGACCAATAATTTAAATTTGCTGAATTCTAATTTCACAGACAATGTGGCAGGATGGAATGGTGGAGCTATTTATTCCTCATATGTAATAGTTGATAATTGTAAGTTTATAGACAATCGTGCTCTAACAGGTGTTGCTGGAGCAATTTATTCCCAATCTTCCGGTATCATTTCCAATTCTAATTTTACCGATAACACCGGTAACCGAGGATTGAGATTTGCATATGACTTTGAGTTATACAATTCTACTTTAAGAAATACCTCTCTTGTTGTTGGCGGCAATGCCCATATTGAAAATTCTAGTTTTATAAATTGTGAGGGGGCAGGTATAGTTACAATTGAGAAATTAGGAAATGTGGTAAACTGTAACTTTACTAATAATTCTGCAGGTTCATTTGGTGGTGGACTTACTATTTCCAGAGGCACCGTATCAAATTGTATTTTTACTAATAATACTTCAAAAGCTTGGGGTGGTGCTATTTACTTTGGCCAGGCCGGCTCATTTACAAATATAGTTGAAAACTGCACATTCAATAATAACACTGCTAGTGGACATGGAGGTGCCATTTACTTTTTTACAGGAGTTAGTAAAATTGTTAACTGTAAGTTCAATAACAATTCCGCAAACGGTACTGGCGGTGCAGTATCTTATTATGGCGTTGGGGGAAGCATATTTAATTCTACCTTTGTAAATAACACTTGTGGAAACAGTAATAGTGGTGGTGCCATCTATTGCGGTTCTTCACTTCACTTATCATATTGTAATTTCACAAAAAATAATGCCGGTGCTTCTGGTGGAGCTTTTAGGATTCAGGGAAATTCTAATATATTAAACTGTAATTTTATAGACAATACTGCTAAATCTGCTTCTGCTTTTTTACTTTATGATGGTATTGTTGAAAACTGTAATATTGCGGGTAATCGTGCTAGGAGTACAGATAGTATCGCTCCAGGTGCAGTATCTATTTCCCAAGAGGGAAGTGTTTTGAACTGTAATTTCACCAACAACACTGCAACATTTGGAAGTGGCGGAGCTCTCCACATTAACTCAGGAATCGTATTCAATTGTCTTTTTATTAATAATTCTATAGGCTTAAGGGGTGGTGCTGTATCAACCAACAGAGGTACAATATCTGATTGTAATTTTACAAATAATTCTGCCCGTCTAGGGGGTGCAATATTTATTAACAATTTTGGCACAGTTGAAAATTGTATTTTCTTCAATAACACTGCTCTAACCAGTTCTGGAGGTGCAATATATGTCAACAGTCCGGGTGAAACAATTATCAACTGTAACTTCACAAACAACAATGCATATATAAATGGAGGTTCAATTTATTCTAGATCCGGCACTATTGAATATTGTAATTTTATAAACAGCAGTGTTGGATCTTCCGAAGCTGCTGGTGGCGCAATATATTCCGAGTCAAGCACTATTGGATATTGTAACTTTACAAACAATACTGTAAAAAACACAAGATATGGTGGAGGTGCTGTATTTTTAAAATCAGGTGAAATTGCATATTGTGATTTTACAAAAAACACTGCAGATATTGGAAATGGTGGAGCTATTTTAATGAGTTCCGTTACAGTCATGTACTGTAATTTTACAGATAACGTTGCAACCAATGGAAACGGTGGTGCAATTAGTTCAAGCACAGGTAACATTCAGTATTGTAATTTCTTAAGCGGTGGGGCTATATATACATCATCCAAGGGTGCTGTTGGCGATTGTAACTTTACAAATAACTCCGCAGCATTCGGTGGAGCAATAAGATTCACTGATACAAGTACTGTGGAAAATTGTAATTTCATAAATAATACTGCAATAGGGAATATGAATTTAAATGGGGGTGGAGCTATCCACTTCAATTACGGCGGGACAGTTTCCAGTTCTAATTTCATCAATAACTCTAAATTAAATGCCGGCCAAAACACTGGAGGGGGTGCAATCTTTTTCAGATGCGCAGCTAATGGAGCAACTGCTATGGTGGATAATTGTAATTTTACCAATAATTATGCTCGTTATAATGATTTTGGCGGCGGAGCAATATGTATATTGGGTGATGGAACTATAAATGACTGTAATTTTAAAAATAATACTGCTTATTCATCATATACTAATTTTTGTGGTGGAGGAGCAGTTTATTTCTATAATGGAGGTTCAGTTTCAAATTCCAATTTTGTTAATAACTCTCGATTTGGCATAACATTAACTCCTGGTGGTGGGGCAGTATTCTTTAGGAGTAATGGGGCTGGAAGTTCTGGATTGGTTGAATATTGTAATTTCACTGATAATTTTGCAGATGGGCACGGGGGTGCTGTAGTCTTTATTCGTTCAGGAATTGTTGACAATTCAAATTTCACAAATAACAGTGTAAAGGAGGGGAATGGTGGAGCAGTATACTTCCATGCCTCTGTTGGTGAGGTTTCAAACAGTATTTTCATAAATAATGCTGCAAAAGATGGTGGAGGTGCTGGAATTTATATTAACTCCGGGGCAAGTGCAATTGTTGAAAATTGTAAGTTCATAAATAACCGTGTAGGGTATTATGGAGGAGCCGTTTCCGGTTCTGCCTGTGTGGTGACCAATTCCAGTTTTGACAATAATCATGCCCGTATGACAGGGGGAGCCATTTCATTATCTTCTGGAAACGTATTATATTGTAATTTTATAAACAACACTGCTAACGGAGGTGCTTACACAGCAGGAGCAATAAGATTCGTCTCTGATGGTAGGGTTGAATATTGTAATTTCACAAATAATTATGCGAGGAGTTCCGAGTACAGTGCGGGAACAATATCATTTGCATCTAAAGGTACATTGTCCAATTGTAATTTCAACAATAGCTTTGTGATGGGGGATACCTCTTTATGGGCTGCTGGAGCGGTCATGTTTGCATCAACCGGTACTGTAACAAACTGTACATTTACTAATTGCAGTTCAAAATCCAACAGAAGGGACGCTTCCGGAGTAATACTATTCCTGTCTGATGGTAAGGTGTATTACAGCAGCTTTGTAAACAACAGTGCTACTGCTGAGATTTCCACACCGGGGTCATATGGTAGTGGAGCAATCTGCTTTAGCGGCACTTCATCAGTAGGTGAGGTTTACCATTGTAATTTCACAAATAATGCTCTGTATAGTTATAATGGTGGAGGAGCTATAAGATTTGCAGGCACAGGTAATGTGGTTAATTCCACTTTTACTAATAACTCCGCCAATTATTATGGTGGTGCAATATATTTCGCCGCCAAAGGTACTGTTGACAGTTCCAATTTCACATATAATCGTGCAAAAATAGGTTCCGCTATTTATTACTACAATCCGGGTGAAAGTAAAATTACCAATACAGTTTTATTAAAAAATAAGGCGGATGCCAAATCATTTTCAATTGAGCAGAGTGCAAACGTATTCACCATCACATTTTCAGGTAACGACAATCACTTGAATGCGATTTATACAAGAAATGATGAGGCTTTAGAATTTGAAAACGTTACCTATTGGGGAGCTAAAGGAATTTCAAACACTGGATCCAATGTACTTGCTGCAAATTCTAATGAATCTGGTCAAAACATTACCGTATCAATTTCCCATGATGATATTTCTATGGTGGATGGTGTTTTTGTGACTGATGAAAACGGTCAGATAGTCCTCACCATGCACAGTGCAGGCATTTTTAAAATAAATGTCAGACACGATGACGATGAGTATTACACCGGTGCAGTCAAACAGGAAACCTTGGAAATTTTAGGTTATGAAACTACCACCAAATTAACCGTGGAAAAAACAGCTATCGGAATTAAATTGATTGCGAAAGTTGATGCTAAAGTAAACCCTGCTAGGGGCAACGTTACCTTCTTTTTAACTGACAGTGAAGGAAGACTCGTGTATTCCCGTATTGTTGATTTAACAAATGGCGTAGCTGAATGTAATGTCAATCATTTACGGGCTGGAATATATAATATCACTGCCATTTATAATGGTAATCGTACTAACTGGCCTTCAAAAGACAGTTTAATATACTCATACAAGTATGATCCTATAATTGTAATCGAAACAGATTCCATCAAGCAGGGTCAAGTTGAGATAATCAACGTCACACTCAATGGAAATAAGCCAGATTTGATCAATGCAACTCTTACCAAAGACGGTTTGATTCAAACTTACACAATCAAAAAAGGTCAATTGGTATTGGACAACCTTGAAACCGGTGTTTATACCATTATTGTATCATACGACGGAGATGATGAATATGAAGCCAGTTCAAACTCATCGACATTCCATGTTGTTAAAAATAAGGATTATGTCATTAACATTACAAGCATTGTCACAACAAACAGTGTTGTAAACATTACTGCCGTAAGTGACTTCAACAATTCAGAGCTTGGCGGAAGATTTGAATTCCTCCTACCAAACAACCAGGTCATTCGTCCATTTTTAAGTGGAGACAATAAAACATGGTGGTTCATGTACTACCTGGGAGGAGAAGGATCATACGACATTAAAGGACAATATATGGGATTCAATCAGGTGACAATCAATAATGGAACTGTAACAATCAAAGCGATTAACAACACTTATGAAATCAAGTTAAATGTCACTGTCAGAAGTTACGCAAGCAACACCACCATAAAGGTGACAGTTCCAAGCGAACTTAAGGATAATGTGAAATTGACTATCGACGGCATTTCATACACAATTAATATTGTGGACAACGGCACAGGAGTGTTAAACATATCCACCTTGTCCGCAGGCAATCATTATATTCAAGCCACATCAGGAAATGAGTTTTATGCAACTAAAACCAACTCCACAATGATTATAGTTCCAAAAGCCACTCCAGACATTATTGTTGATGCACCTGCTACAGTGGCTCCTGGAAATAATGCAACAATTACTGTAAGTGTCTTAAATGTCACTGAAGGTTATGTGGCCATATTAATTAACGGTCAGGAAACTACCCTTGCAGTCGGAAACGATGGCAAAGCAACATTAAACATTACGGATGTCCAACCGGGCATATACAATATCTCAGCCAAATTCTTCGGAAACGATAACTATACACAAGCACAAACAAAAGAAAATGCCACTGTCAATGTTTCAGTTTTCGATGCATCAATAAGTGTCATAAATGTCACAGTCAGTGATAACAACAATGTAACAATCACTGTTAAAGTAAACAAATTGGATGCAACCGGCACTGTGAACATAACCTTGCCGAACGGCAATAACGTAACAGTTAAGGTCATTGATGGTATTGCGGTTGTTAACCTTGGAATTTTACAAAAAAGCAATGAGAATTACACGTTACCTGTTCACTACTCAGGAGATAGAAAATATTCAGGAAACACTACAACCGCTAACTTTAAAGTAGGTAAATTATCAAATGCGACTGTTGTTATTGTGATTAATCCCGGCAAGTATGGTGAAAACACTACCATTACTGTAATCATTCCGGATGATGCTGATGGAAATGTCACTGTAAGTGTTGACGGTGCAGATATCACTCCAGTTGTTAAAAATACTGATGGCACTTACACTGTTAATGTAACTACAACTTTAGGATCTCATGAAGTAATTGCAAGGTTGGTGAATGATACCAAATACGAGGATGCAACAAACACTACCTTTTTCATTGGAGAAGCAAACACTGATTATATTATAGGACTTGAGGTGGTTGTGCGTCCTCATGGCGAAAACACTACCATTACTGTGACCGTTCCAAGCGAACTTAAGGATAATGTAACCTTAACCATCGATGATGATGAATATGAAATCATTATTAATGAAAAAGGCACAGGCATTTTAAATGTTTCAACATTATCTGCAGGCAATCATGTTGTAAGCGTAACTTCAGGCAATCTAAACTATGCTTCTAAAACAAATATGACCTGGATAACAGTTCCAAAAGCTACACATTCAATTGTTATCCACGCGCCTGAGACAATTGCTCCAGGTAGTGACATTGACATTCGTGTAAGTGTTGCTGATGATGCAGTAGGCTATGTGAATATCCTCATTAATGGAGAAGACAATATTGTAGCCATTAAAAATGATGGAAACGCTACATTCACAATCCTCAATATCCAGCCGGGTCAATATAACATTTCTGCAAAATACCTTGGTAATGATAACTACCTTGAAGTTGAAGCACAAGAAAACAAGACATTGAATGTTCCGCTCTTTGATGCATCCGTCAATGTTATAAGTGTTGATATAGGGGATAATAATAATGTTACAATCACTGTAAAAATCGATAAGGATGATGCAACAGGTAAGGTTAATGTAACTCTCATCAACGGTGAAACTATCACAGCCGATGTTGTAAACGGTCAGGCTGTTATCAATTTAGGAATTTTAAAACAAAACAATGACAACTACACATTGCCAGTACACTATTCAGGAGATGATAAATACAGCCACAACTCAACATTGACCAACTTCAAAGTAGGCAAGTTAAACAATGCCACAGTCATCATTCATATACATCCGGGACATGTCAGCGAATACACCACAATAACAGTAATTGTTCCAGATGATGCTGACGGTAACGTTACAATCAGTGTTGACGGGCAAAACATCACTCCAGTTATCAAAAATCCTGATGGATCATTCACTGCTGAAGTAATGACAAATTTTGGCATTCATGAAGTCGTTGCCAAGTTAGTAAATGACACAGGATACGATGATACTGTAAACACTTCAAGCTTCACCGGAAGAGATGTTATCGACCATGTAGTTGAAATTACAGTAATTCCGCGTCAATACGGTGAAAATACAACTATCATAGTGGATGTTCTTCCTGAGCTTAAAGACAATGTTAATTTAACCATTGATGGTGTAAAGTACAGCATTTCTATTAATGAACATGGTAGTGGCGTATTAAACATTTCCACATTGGCTGCAGGCAATCATTTGCTTGAAGTGAGTGCAGGCAATTATAAATACGTTACAAAAATTAACTACACAAGTTTCAAAATAGATAAGGCAAATCCGACAATTGGCATTGTTGTTGAAGGCAGTGTTCCTGGAGAAAATGTCACAATCACTGTTGAAACTGATTTGAAAGCCACAGGAAAGGTCGTCATTACAGTTGATGGTGTAGATCATGTTGTTGATGTTATTGCTGGAAAAGCCACTTGTGCAGTTGTGAATGCTCAACCGGGCAAACACAATGTTTCTGCAAGGTATCTTGGAGACAATAACTATACTTCATCTGATTCATTCAAATCAGAATTCACCATTCCTGTTTTCAACACATCAATTAATGTTCTGCAGGTAATTGTGGATAAAAATAATAATGTAACTGTTGTTGTCGGCGTTAATTACACTGATGCTGATGGCACAGTCAATATAACTTTGCCAAACGGGGAAAATGTAACAGCGGATGTTGCCGGCGGTGTTGCTAACATTAACCTGGGGGTACTGCCAAAAGCGAATTATGCCTTGGATGTCACATACTCAGGTAATGCAAAGTATGCAGGAAATGCAACAGTTGCAAAATTCAGCATAGGTAAATTGAACAATCTCACAGCAAATATTACTATAATTGCGGGCAAGTATGGGCAGAATACCTCCATTGCAGTCACAGTTTCAGATGATTTCAATGGAAACGTGACCATCAGTATTGATGATGTTGAATATCTTGGCGTAAAAGTTGGAAAGGACATATATGCCATTAATGTAACCACTACAGTGGGCAGGCATAATGTGACTGCAATACTTTTAAACGATACAAAATACAATGATGTGACCTTAAATGATTCATTCATCGGCCTGCCTATTGATGATTATGATATTAATGTCACTATTGCCAATGATACAGTTGAAATCAAGGTTCCTTCTCAACTCAAGGACAATGTAACAGTAATGATTGATGATATTAAACGTGATGTGATATTTAATGATGATGGCACTGGAATTTTAGATATTTATGATTTGCCAACTGGAACTCATCAAATAACAGTCTCCACAGGCAATGAGAACTACACTGCCAAAACATATCATGCTTCATTTATAAAAGAGTATAAAAATCCTGACTATAACGATGCGAGTGTCATAATAGATTTGGACAACAGGACCTTAAACATCATATTGGATAAAAATGCCACAGGTAATGTGACCATTACTATTGATAATGGTACATATACTGCCAATATTGCGGATGGTGTAGCAACATTTGATCTGTCCAATTTAACATCTGGAGAATATCCTCTTAGGGTTGAATACTCAGGAGATTCAAATAACTATCCGATTTCAGTCAATACCACAATAACTATTCCAAAATTGGACACTCCGATGAAGATTACTGTGGACAATAATATTGTCGTCACTGTTCCGGCAAATGCTACAGGCAACATAACAATTTATGCAAATGGAGTTGTCCTCACTTCACAAATTAAGGATGGAAATGCAACATTTGCTTCTGGATTGACCGGCACTATAGTTGCAGTCTACAATGGAGATGCTAATTATTTGGCCAATAATACAATATTCACTATTCCTAAACCTGTAGTTACTTATAGGATCATAGCTAACAATTTTGTAATGTTCTATCTTGACGGCTCCTATTACACTGTTAGGGTTGTTGACAGCAATAATAATCCTGTTTCAAAAGCTAATGTTAAAATATCAGTAAATGGCAAAACATATAATCGCGTTACTAATGCAAAAGGGTATGCTTCCCTTAAAATTAGATTAAAACCTAAGACATATAAAGTAACATCAGAATTTAATGGAATTAAAGTTTCCAAAAAGATTAAGATAAAACATGCTGTCTGGGCTAAAAAGACTACAAAAATCAAAAAATCGGCCAAAAAGGCAACTATCAAGATTCTTGTAAGTGGCCCTAAAAAGAAAACTCTGAGCAAAAACGTCAAGTTCAAGTACAAAGGCAAAAGAAAGGTTAAGGTAAACTTTGGAATCGAGATGAAAAAGCAAAAAGTTAAAGTCAGATTCAAAGGCAAAACTTACAAGGTTAAAGTGAAATCCAATGGTAAGGGAACTTTAAAATTGAAGAAGAAAACAGCTAAGAAACTTAAAAAAGGCAAAAATTATAAAACTAAAGTCAAATTTAAGGGATCAAAGATTTACAGCAAAGTCAAAGTAAAAGTAAAGTTCCTTAAAAAGACTTATAAGGTAAAAACCAACAAATTTGGTGTCGGTAAGTTCAAAATAAATAAAAAAGCAATGAAAAAGCTTAAGAAAAATAAGAAATTCAAGAAGGGTAAAAAAGTAAAATACACAATAGCTTACAAAAACGATAAAATAAAAAGATATATAAAAGCAAAAAAATAGGGGATTTTAAAATTCCCTTTTTATTTTTTTGAAATAAAATTTTAACACTATTTTTATATATGATGAAAAAAATAATTATATTACAGTTATTTTTATAAATAAATTATTAGGAGATTAATCATGGCAAAAAAAGATAATAAAATTTCCATGCCTCAAACTGGTGCAGGTTTAGTTAGATACTTTGATGAAGAAAGTTTAGGACCAAAACTTTCACCTGAGCACGTTATTGTCGCTACTGTAATTGTAGCTATTTTATGTTTTGTTTTAAGATATTCTGCTTAAGAATATTTTACAAACAAAAACCACTACTTTTTTTTATAGATTTTCATGTTGACTAAAAGAATAATTCCATGTCTGGACTGTGACCTGCAGGTTCCCGAAGGCCGTGTCGTCAAGGGAGTTGAATTCAAGGAAATAAAATACGCTGGAAACCCAGTTGACCTTGCAACACGCTACTATGAGGAAGGAGCCGATGAGGTTGTCGTGCTGGACATCACCGCTTCTCATGAGCGCCGTGCAACCATGGCCGATGTCATTGACAGGTTGACCGAGAACGTCTTCATGCCGATTTGCGTCGGCGGAGGGATAAGGAAAGTCGATGACTACATCAAGATGCTCAAGGCCGGAGCCGACAAGTGCTCAACCAACACTGCAGCAATCAAGAACCCGGAACTCCTGACCGAAGCAAGCAAGGTCGTCGGCTCACAGGCTGTCGTCATAGGAATAGATGCGAAAAGAAGATACGTTGACCATCCGGATGACGCAAGGGACAAGACAGTCATTGAAACCGACAAGGGCTACTGCTGGTTTGACACAAGCATCTATGGCGGACGGGAATTCACAGGAATAGATGCGATCCAATGGGCAGTGGAATGCCAGGAGCGCGGAGCCGGTGAAGTGTTGCTGACCAGTATGGACGGTGACGGAACCCAGAACGGCTATGACATTGAACTTAACAAGGCCATCAATGATGCGGTTGACATTCCGGTTATTGCAAGCGGGGGTGTCGGCGAGCCTAAACATATATTGGATGTTTTCGAGAAAACCGATGTTTCAGCGGCGCTTGCGGCAAGCATATTCCACTTTAACCAGTATTCCATTGGCGAGGTCAAGGATTACCTGAACAAAAACAATGTGGCTGTTAGATTATGATAATTGATTCACCCATCAACCTGGACTTGACAATCAACTCGGGCCAGACATCCCAGCCTCCATGGACTTTAACGGATGATTGTTACAGCAATGCAGTGATGCTTGACGGCAAGCCAACAGTTTTTAAGGTTAAAAAGTCAGGCAATTGCCTTGATTTTAATCTGGATGATGAAAAGGCCGTTTCAAAGGTTAAATATATTTTCGATTTGGATTATGATTTAAACAAGTTCTATAAGTATCTGGACAATCAGCCTGAACTATCTGAAATGTCCGGGTTCTGCAAAGGCTTGAGACTCTTTTTGGCACCTGACCCTTTCGAGTGCATCATCTCATCGATATGCTCAGCTAACAATTCCATCAAGAGATGGACAAAATCAGTTTCTGACATGAAGCGGAAATGGGGAAAGCAGCATGAAAATTACTGCATGTTTCCTCAAAGCAACGTCCTTGCAAAAGCATACTTGGATGATGAAGAGGAATTTAACTCATCAGATATTCAAGATATTGCAAGCTGTGAAAATAATCTTAAAAACTGCGGCGTCGGATATAGAGCACCCTACATGAGAAGGGCATCCGAGATGTTTACAGATGAAATTCACCTCTCAGAAATTTTCAAGATGAGCTATGATGAGGCATTCGAAACAATGCTTGAAGTGCCTGGGGTGGGTCCTAAAGTGGCGGACTGCATACTCTTATATGGCTTTAACTTTAGGGAAGCATTTCCGTCAGATGTTTGGATAAAAAGAATAGTTTCACACTTATATTTTGATGGAAAAGACATAAGTGTCGCTAAAGTCAGAGAATTTGGAATGGAGGAGTTCGGCAAGAATGCCGGCTACGTGCAGCTGTACATGTTCCACTATGCAAGAATGAGTGGGCTAATGAAAAAGCTGAAAAAATAATAAATGGGTCATTGATGAACGTTGATATTCTTCCTCTTGGGAGTATTGATGTAAATGATTCCTACATCATGAAATTTTTCAAAATCGAAACTCATTTTACCATAACTCCACACAAACTAAACCATTAATTTTTTTTTGAGAATTTGGATTTGTATAATCGTTCATCCTTAAATTTTTTTTAATGTTGCTCTATCTTTATAATGATTCTCTCAATCTACATAAATCATTATGAAATCCAAATCACCAAATTCGGGATCTTTACATAATTCAATGATTTTTCTATAGTCTGGAAAGTATTCGTCGATTAATGGTGTTAACTCATGAATGAACTCAAGAATATTCTCATGCTTTTCGATGAAGCACTTAACATCATTGATTTGATTAATGGCATAATTTTCTGATAGCTTGTCGAACTCATCATCGAAATCTGGCCTGATGGCCAATCCGGTGTATGCATTTTCCCGAGGAATCTGCATTTCAAGTCCCTGTGAGTAATTTTTTTGCATAATTTTTAACCTCCATAATCTTTTTAAATCTTGATTATAGTTAGTGCCGTATAGTATATAAATATTACTCACTATTAATTCATTTTTTCATATAATGAATATAATATGGCACTGTAAATGTGAAATAAGACATTTTAAACTGGAATCGATATTGACATGTGTTTGGAAAAATGATTATATCATGTTGAACTATACATTATGTGATGGAGAGGAAAAATCTACTATTATTAATCTGTACGGTATTGTCCTTTTTCACAGTGTTTGCAGTAAATGCGGTCACAATAGTGATTCCAACAATCGCAGCGGAATACCATATGAGCAATATCATGCAGAACTGGATTACAATCATATTCCTGCTCGTAGTGGCGGTACTGTCAGTGCCGGCAGGTCAAATCACCGGAAAATACGGTCTAAGGAAAGTAACAATCATAAGCACAATACTATTCATAATAATATCAATCGTCAATGTCCTTGTAACCTCACAGGAGCAGTTCCTCGCATGCCGATTGATTCTGGGAATAGCATTGGCTTTCATCAACGTCACATCAATGGCAATGATAGTCTCAGCGTTTCCCCCAGAAGAGCGCGGAACAGCACTTGGAATAAACATCACTGGAGTATACATTGGACTGTCACTGTCCCCGGTTTTAGGCGGGATCCTGAACTATAATCTGGGCTGGAGATCAGTGGTATTGTTTGGCGTGCCGTTCCTGTTTGTCATACTGGCATTGCTTTTAACAACAATCAAGGACGAATGGATAACATTCGAGGGAATACCGATTGACATCAAGGGGGCACTATCCTACGGTGTCGGGATGGCTCTTTTCATGTACGGGTTCACAATACTCAACACCCAAATGGGAATGATTTTAACAGTCCTTGGGGTAATCATTCTAATCATGTTCGCAGTAATCGAGATGAGACAAGACCACCCTGTCTTCGACATCAGATTCTTTAAAAACCACAAGTTCCTCTCAGCAAACTTCGCATCACTGTGCGCATACCTTGCAACATATGCGGTGACAACCATCCTAAACTACCACCTGCAATACATCAAGGGGTTCGACTCACAGACCGCAGGTTTGATACTTCTAGTGGCGCCGTTGTGCCAGGTGGTGCTTGCGCCTATTGCAGGCAGGCTCTCCGACAGGTTCGTTCCGCAAATCCTTGCAGCCATCGGAATGGCTCTCGGAACAATATCACTGTTTCTATTCTCATCCCTCGACAGCGCAACATCAATGACATTCCTCGTAGCGGCGATGATCATTTACGGTGTCGGTTTCGGACTCTTCTCCCCGCCGAACACTAACGTCATAATGGGTTCGGTTCCGCCAAACGACACTTCAATCGCATCAGCATCAGTGGCTACAATGCGTACCGTGGGCCAGGCTATGAGTATGGGGATTTTGACGCTGGTGTTTGCATTCATCATGGGTGATGTTCCAATCATCGAACAATACTATCCGCTGCTCATCCAAAGCTGCCAGATTACATGCATTATCTGTGTGGTGCTGTGCATACTCTCGGTTTTCGCATCATTCGTTGGGATAAAATCAGAAAATTGAGTTTTTATTTTGATTAAAAAAAGAAATTGGGAAAGATAAGGACTTATCTTTCTTCAATGGTAACCTTGTTCATCACGTCGCCTTGGCGGATTGCGTTGACGACATCCATGCCTTCAATTACTTGGCCGAATACGGTGTGAACACCATCCAGGTGTGGCTGTGGTGAGTGGGTGATGAAGAATTGGCTTCCGCCGGTGTCTTTTCCTGCGTGTGCCATGGATAATGCACCAGTTCCGTGTCTGTGAGGGTTTCCTTCGGTTTCACATTTGATGGTGTAACCTGGTCCGCCAGTACCATCGCCTTTAGGACATCCGCCCTGAATCACGAAGTTAGGGATAACCCTGTGGAATGTCAATCCGTCATAGAATCCTTCCTTGATTAGTTTTTCAAAGTTAGCTACGGTTCCAGGTGCTTCATTTGGGAATAATTCAAGAACGATATTCCCTTTATCAGTTTCAATAGTTGCGACTTTCATTTTATCACCTAATTTTTATATAATATTAATAATATAGTTATTATTGATTAAAATAATTTATGGAGGATTTAAATGAATACTCAAGAACTTATTAAAATTGAAGATGACTATTTCATTAACACTTTCACCAGACAGCCAATCGTGCTTGATCACGGGGAAGGTGCTAAAGTATGGGATATCGACGGAAACGAATACCTGGACATGTTTGCAGGAATAGCAGTCAACTGCCTAGGACACAATCACCCAAAACTCGTAAAGGCAATCCAGGACCAGGCAGAAAAGCTGATACACATTTCAAGCATATACTACAACGAGCCAGCATTAATATATGCTAAAAGACTCGTTGACAAAACAGATTTCGACAGGATATTCTACGCAAACAGCGGTGCTGAAGCTAATGAAGGAGCCATTAAATTGGCAGTTAAATACACCGGCAAAAGCGAAGTCATATCCACAGTCGACTCATTCCACGGAAGGACAATAATGACCCTTGCGGCAACAGGCCATGAGGAATACCATGAGCCATTCAAGCAAATAATGCCACAAGGATTCATCAACGTGCCATACAATGACATTGAAGCAATCAGGGAAGCGGTCAATGAGAACACCGCTGCCATCATCGTCGAGCCTGTGCAGGGTGAAGGCGGAGTTCACGTCCCAGACATGCAATACCTCAAGGAAATCCAGAAAATCTGTAACGAAAACGACATAGTCTTCATAGTCGACGAGGTGCAGACCGGATTCGGAAGATGCGGAACACTCTTCGCCTATGAGCTATTCGGCGTAAAGCCTGACGTCATGACAATGGCTAAAGGAATCGGTGGAGGAGTTCCAATGGGAGGAATCCTTGCAACCGAGAAAGTGGCAAGTGCATTCGTGCCAGGAGACCACGGAACCACCTTCGGAGGAGGACCATTGGTCACAGCAGCGGCTAACGCAGTGCTTGATGTCTTTGAAGAGGAAGACATATTATCCAATGTCAATGAAGTCGGTGAATACTTCATTTCAGAATTGAAAAAATTAGACAAGGAAATAATCGCTGATGTGCGCGGTAAAGGATTGATGGTTGGATTGGAACTGGCCAAGCCGGGAGCGGAATACGTTGACAAGTTGCGCGAAGCAGGATTCCTTATAAACTGCACTGCAGGCAACGTATTAAGGTTCGTGCCACCATTGACAATCACCAAGGCGGAAATTGACCAATTTGTAAAAGCTTTAGATGAAATACTCTAAAGCACATAATTCTTTTTTTCTAAAACTTTTTCAAGACAACTTGACAATGTTAAAGTCTTGATCTCATCGATTGAAGCGTACTTGGCATCAGTATGCTCATCACTAATCATCAATTCGCCTTCAACATCATCCAGATGCATTATCATCTGAACAGTCCTTTTATATGGGTAATCGTGCTGTATGGCTATTGCAAGGTCTCCCACCTTGCAGTCAAGGTTAGTCTCTTCCTTGATTTCACGAACAAGCGCATCATCAAATGATTCGCCCTCATCAACCTTTCCGCCGGGCAATTCCCAAGTGTCGGGGTCGGTTCGGCTTTTGGGATGCCTTTTAACTATCAGTATTTCACCGTCAGAGTTTTTGATGATTCCTCTCATTGTAAGTCCGTAATCGCTTTTCATAGTATTACCTTTAAGAAATGTTTTTTAAACATTTTTTCATTTTTTACCGGCAAAACCTTTTCCTTCACTAATGTTAAATAGATTAAACTAGATAACTAAATATATAATGTAACTTTTTTAAGGAGTTTAGATTATGGATTTGAATATTAAGGTAAACGACAAGAACCACCTTGACATCGGTGGCGCAGATGCAGTGGAAATTGCAGAAGAATTCGGAACTCCAACCTATGTAATGGATGAGAACAGGATAAGGGACAATTACAATAAGTTCCACTCAACATTTTCAAAATACTATCCAGACTTCAAGGTATTCTACGCATGCAAGGCAAACACCAACCTTGCAGTCATGAAAATACTGGAAAGCGAAGGCTGCTGCATCGATGCAGTTTCACCGGGCGAGGTTCACATCTCAAAAATGCTCGGATTTTCCGGCGACAGAATCCTATTTACCGGTAACAACATAACCAACGAAGAGTTGAAGTACGTTCACGATGAAGGTGCAGTATTGAATATCGACTCAGTCTCAGCGCTTAAAAGGCTAGCCAAGATGGTTGATCCGGAAGGATTGAAGATATCATTCAGGGTAAACCCTATGGTAGGTGCAGGACACCATGACCACTGCATCACCGGTGGAGTGATGAGCAAATTCGGTATCATGGACAATGAAGCTGTTGAAGTCTATGAAATGGCTAAGGAATTAGGATTCAACCCAATCGGTATGCACTCCCACATCGGATCAGGAATTCTCGACCCTGAACCATTCAAGCTGGCAATCGAGTCCACAATGGACATTGCAGGAAAAGTCCATGAGGAAGCGGGAATCGACTTCGAGTTCGTTGACTTCGGAGGAGGCGTGGGCGTTCCATACACTCCTGAAGAAAAATTATTGGACCTTGACAAGTTCGCTGAAGTCAACATCGAACTGTTCAAGGAAAAACTCGAACAGTATGACATGGGAAACCCTACAATGTATCTGGAACCTGGAAGATACCTTGTTGCTGATGCCTGTGTATTGTTGGTTACAGTCAACAGCGTAAAGCAAAGCTACCGCAAGTTCATCGGAGTCGATGCAGGATTCCACACACTCCTAAGGCCTGCAATGTATGACTCATACCACCACATCGTGGATGCAAGCAGAATGGACGCTCCTAACACTCAGGAAGTCGACATAGCAGGTAACGTATGCGAATCAGGAGACCTGTTCGCACGTGACAGGCCAATGCCTGACGTTGAGGAAGGAGACGTTTTAGGAATATTGAACGCCGGTGCATACGGATTCACAATGGCATCAAACTACAATTCACGCCCACTGGCATCAGAAGTGCTGGTCACTGACGGTGAGTGCAACGTGGTTCGTGAAAGACAAACATTCGAGGACCTATACGCTAAGCAATGCATCCCACCACACTTAAAATAAAGTTGATAATATGGTAGATTTAAAAGGATTAAAATTTTCAAAAATGCACGGAATCGGAAACGACTTCCCAATAATCAACGAGTTCGACGGTGAAGTCATACCTGAAGCCGACAAGCCTGAAGCATGCAGAATCCTGTGCCACAGGAACTTCGGAGTAGGGGGAGACGGAGTACTCTTCGTCGAACCTTCAGAAGTGGCCGAT
Source organism: uncultured Methanobrevibacter sp. (assembly GCF_902774605.1). Classification (GTDB taxonomy): domain Archaea; phylum Methanobacteriota; class Methanobacteria; order Methanobacteriales; family Methanobacteriaceae; genus Methanocatella. Next base: position 33,889 of record NZ_CACYJE010000003.1, on the reverse strand, counting down.
ATCGGCTACAGAATGTTCAATCCTGACGGAAGCGAAGCTGAAATGTGTGGAAATGGCATAAGATGCTTCGGCGATTTCGTTTACCGTAAAGGCATCTTAAAGCAGGAAAAAATGACTGTTGAAACACGCGCTGGAATCAAGACAATCGAAATAACACTTGAAGATGACGAGCCGGTGCTTTTCAAGGTCGACATGGGACTGTCCACATTCAAGACTCCGGAAATACCAATGACCTCGGATGAGGATGAGTTTTTAGACGGTGAGCTTGAAGTCGTTGACACAACATTCAACGTCACAGCAATCAGCGTCGGAAACCCTCATGCGATAATCTTCGTCGATGATGTTGATGAAATCGACATCGACAAGTACGGTCCGGCCATCGAGGCACATGAAGTGTTCCCTGAAAAAATAAATGTCCACTTCGTTGAAGTTATAAGCAAAAACGAGGGCAAGATGAGGACCTGGGAACGTGGCGCAGGAGTCACACTCGCATGCGGAACCGGTGCAACCTCAACTGCAATATCAGGTTTCAAGCTCGGGCTATTCGACAGTGAAGTGCTGCTTCACCTGCCTGGCGGTGACTTGAAATTCAATGTATATGAAAAAGAAGATAAATTGGGCGCTTTCATGGAAGGCCCAGCAGAACTCGTTTTTGATGGAGAATTCTAGATTCTCCTATTTGTTCATTTTTTTACGCATCAATCCGAATATGATGTCAACCACTGCAAGTATCAGGATTAAGATTATCCAGATGTTGAATTCCTTTCTTGCTATTGCAAAGGCTATTGCAAGTATTATTAGTATTACACCTATCAGTACTGATTTTTTCCATTCTTCCATAATTTTCACCATTTGTCATATCTTATAAGCATTAATCAATGTTATGTCTTCGAAAAAGAAGTGCTCGCTGGCCTTTATCTCGGCTATGAAACCCAACTCATCAAGCATCGACAGGGTTTCCTGGTTGCCTGAAAGCGAGGACTGTATGAGCTGCACAATTCCACCATCATTTAAATGATTTCCCACTTCATTTAAGAAAAGATCAATCACTTTCCTGCCGTTTACTCCACCGTCGAATGCATAATTTATAGTGTCATCAATAACATCATCATCTTCAGTCGGTAGATATGGAGTATTGAACAGAATCACGTCAAACTTTCGATTTTCCACAGGCTCGAAGAGGTTGCCGAACAGGATTTCAATCCCATCAATCCCATTGTCCTCAAAATTCCTGCGGGCAAGCTCGCACGCATCGAAGTTGATGTCGGTGACAGTAATCCTATCGGTCAGTCGGGATGCGTACATTGCAACAATCCCCGAACCGGTACCGATCTCCAGGACGCTCTGCCCCTCCTGTATTTCAAGATTATCGGCCAAGAGATAACTGTCCTCAGCGGGATTGTAAACGTTGTCGTCAGTGTTTAAAATAAAATCGGGCATAAATGATCTACTCCCTGAACAATGGATGCAGCTTAAGTGAAATGTATAGGATTTCCTCTGGAGTGAGAACCACGACACGCTTTTTGAGATAATCCAACAATTCCTCATCCTCAATGCTATTTAATCTCTTCTTCAGCACCTTCTTGTCGATATTGTTGATGATATGCCTTGAATCAATAAGGGCATTTCGGATCTTCTTGTTCCTGTGCTGAAACAATGCCCTGGTGAACCTTGAGTAAATCCTGAACTCATCCTCCGGAATCCTGTTTTCCTTCGGTGTCAGCTTCACGACCGTGGAGTCGATTTGAGGCTTTGGAATGAAGCTCTCGCAACTCACATCAGTCAGCTTCTCAACGTCACATTTAAAATAAAGCATTGCAGATAAGCGTGAATAATTCTTGGAGCCGACTTCACCGTTCATGCGGTCTGCAAACTCCTTCTGATACATCAAAACGGCAAGGTCAAAATCATAATCAAGAAATTTGAAGGTTATTGGTGATGAAATCTGATAAGGTAGGTTGGAGATGATCTTGTTGAAATGCGGAAAATCCACCTTCAATGCATCATCATTAATCAAATCTACATTATCTATCTTTTCTTCTTCAAGTCGTCTAGCCAATATTTCACAAATCCTGGTGTCCTGTTCAATGGCTATCACTTTTCGAGCTTTCTTGGCAAGTTCAATTGTCAGTGTCCCTATCCCGGTGCCTATCTCCAAAACAACATCGTCCTTTGTGATTTCACCGAAACCGATTATCTGGTCACGCTTGTTCTTGTCAATAAGGTAGTTCTGACCAAGATTCCTGTTCAGTGTAATCCCATTCTGGCTTAAAATGCTTTTTGTTGTTTTAGATAATGATTGGGAAGTTTCACTAGTCAAATCTATCACTTACTTTCTTCTTGCAGCTCTTGGAGGCTGGGTAAATATGTAGTACTTATTTTTGCCTCTTCTAGGTGTTGTAGTGTCAAGTTCCTGTTTGACTCTGTTCACTATCATTCCTGCAGGATCGGCTAATGTAGGGAGCCTTTCGGCTATGTCATTGAAACTTTCAAAAGGCTTTTCCTCACGGGCCTTGATGATGTCCCACATGTATTTCTTGCCGATTCCAGGTATCAATTCAAGTGAATGCATTCTTGTGCTCACAGAACCTGTAGTGTTGAAGAATTCAACGAATCTTTCTTCCTGCGCTTCAACAATATCGCGGATAGCGTAATCCAGCTCGATTCTGCTTGTTGCGGTTAAGTTCTCGAAATCTAATTTCCCTAAAACCCTGTATATCTTGTCTCTCTTTCCTTTACCGATATATACAGTGTCTTGTATTTCCAAATCAACACCGTTTTTAGGAGCTAATTCAAGTAAAGTGAATTGTTCTGTACCAATAGCTTGAGCAATAGGTTTACCACCGAATTTTGACATGTCTGATGTGACATATCCACGACTTAAATAATCCAGTACCACAGCATTTTCCTCTTTTTTAACTGTGGGTCTTTTTTCATTTTTATTTCTTTCAGCCATATTAATCACTCACTATTAGTTTATTTACTTATAACGTTTAAATTGTTATAAAGTATACTTATTTATAAATTTTGTTTTCAAGTATAATAAAGATATCTAAAAAAGGACTAAAAATAGGGTTTAAATAAAATCTGTAAAAAACAAATTAGGGTACAGTTTGAATAAAATAAATAAAAAAAGGGAATAGTAGTGATACTATTCTACAACATCATATTGTTCTAAAAACTCAAGGATTTTTTCCATGTCTTCCTTGTCGGTTTTACTTGGTTCCTTGGCGAAAATCAATCTCATGTCAGCCAAATCGACCGGAACCAAATCAACAATATGAGCAGCGACCTTAGCTCTTAAGCCAAATTCATCCTGAAGCTTTTCAAAGATTTCCTTTGCGTCTTCAGCGGAGTATCTTTTGAACCTTGCAAGATGGTTCAATGTGAGGTTTTGCTCATAGTTAAGTTCATTGTCTTCAGCAAATTCCTCAATTATTTGTTTAACTTCAGAACCGGTTATTGGTTCGCTTTCAATAACTTCTTTTCCAATCATAGAAATCAGTTTTGTAATTTTAAGTGATCAGGTCTTACTATTAATTCTTTTGGTTTGTTACCATCTTTTAAGGATACAATGTAAGCTTTACCTTTTTGACCACTGATTTTACCGGTTTTACCGTGGAACCTAGGTGCAGGCTGTCCTTTTTGGATGGATGGGTTGATAGTAATGTGAACTAAATCTCCTTCCTCGAACCTTTGGAGCCTGTTGGTAATTGGGTTGGTTCTGCCCGGTCTTTGTACTTTAGTCATTTTTTTTCTTGATCTACTTTTTAATCCTCTTGATCTTTGCATAATATAACCTCTTAATAAGTAGTCTGGGTATTAATCCATGTTATCAGCGACCTAGTATTAAAAAAGCCCATAAATACTAGTAACATGGAATGTGAAAATAACAATTATCATCCAGTGATATGATAATATTATAATTTTAGTTTAATCCTATTAATATACTTTTAGTTTTTTAGTGATTATCACTGAAAATTCAGGTTTTTAATTTTTTTTAGAGATGGTTTTATGGTGTTTGAAAAAAATGGTGTGAGGAAGATAACACTTAGTTATCTTCGAATCTTCTTCTGTCAATTAACTCTTGACGTTTACCTGGGTTCCAACCACCGGATGCGGATTTTGCACGGCCGACTTGTTGGACGTAACCGGTGATACGGTCATACCATTCCACATCTTCTTTCTCACCGCAGGTAGGACATACATTGTTCAATCCTTTCATTAATGTTTTACATTTTAGACAGAAGCTTAAAGCTGAACTGTAAGCCCAGAATCCGATATCGGATTTTTTAGCAATCTTGTGGGTTAAGCTCATTAATGAGTCAGGATCTGAGTATGATTCGCCCATGAATGCATGGAAGATGTGTCCACCAGGGGTTAAGCTGTGGTATTGTTCTTCGATTTTGATTTTTTCAATGAGTGAAGCTCCTGTGTCTACTGGTACGTGAGATGAGTTTGTGTAGTAGTTAGCGTTTCCTTCACCTTGTACGATTGCCTGATCGCCGAATTGTTTCTTGTCAAGGGTTGCGAATCTGTAAGCGGTTGATTCAGCAGGAGTTTGAAGTACACTCCATCTGAGGCCGGTTTCCTCTTGTAGTTTTTTAGCCCTGTCGTTTACGTATTCGAGACATTTTACACCGAACTTGTTAGCGTCTGGGTTTTCGATTCCTTCGCCGAAGAGTGATAACAGCATTTCGTTCAATCCAACGAATCCGAAGGATAATGTTGAGTTTTCAATTCTGTAGTATGATTCTTCTCCGACTTTTTGTTTTAGGAACGGCAGGATGTGGAAATCGTTTAGGCATTTTAATGCTTGTTCTCTTCTAAGCATTAATGTTTCAACTGCAAGGTCCATGTATTCGTCGAGATATTCAAAGACTTGGGTTTCATCTTTGGATTGGTATCCGATTCTTGGGAAGTTCAAGGTGACGTATGCAAGGTTACCTGTTCTTAAGCAGTCCTTGTCCCAGTCGCCGGTCCATGTGTCCTGTAGACATGTTCTGCATCCCATGTAGTTTGCCATTTTGCCACGGTATTCAGGGAACATGTTCACGAAGTATGATGAGCCGTATTTTGCGGATAGTTCGTGAACTAGTCTTAAGTCATCTTCGTATTCACTGGTCATTGTTTCAGGTCTTAATGTGTAGATAGTATTTGGGAATAAGTGAGGTTTACCTTCATTGTCACCTGCAAGCAATGTTTCAGTGAATGCTCTTTGGATTAATCTGGTTTCTTCTTCAAAGTCAGCGTAAGTTCCAACAACTTGACCTTTTGGTCCGTATGCGGTTTCTTCTTTCAGGAAGTCAGGAACACCGAATTCCAATGCCATGCTTGTGAATGGAACTTGTGATCCACGTGCTGCGTATGCCATGTTTAGGTTGTATACGAGCATCTGCACGGCCTGTTTGATTTCATCATAGGTTCTTCCTCTTGCGAATGGTGCAACGAATACGTTCCAAAGGGACATTGATTGTCCTCCGGACATGTTCTGTTGTGCTGCAAGCATGATTTCACCGGTATGGTTCATCAAGGTTTCCATATGGTTTGGTGCACCTGCAATTGAGGTGTGGTCTCCTGTTCCATCAACTTTGAGTCCGTATTTGATGAATGTTCTTATGTCGTGTTGGAGACAGTTCATTGGTCTTCCAGCGAAGAATTCTAAGTCGTGAATGTGAATGTCCCCTGACATGTGTGCGTCTGCTAGGTGTCCTGGCAGCATTTTAAGTAATGCATATTGTTTCAATGCTTCGTCTGCTACGTGCTTGTGGATACTTTCAGGGTTGTGTATCATGTTTGCGTTGTCCCTGTTACCGTTTTCGATAAGGGATGTAATGTTGTATACAGGGATTCCTAAACGGGTGTAGCGGCTTCTTAAGTCTTCCAGTCCGTATTCTATGAGTTTTGTGTTGACCATTTCCCTAATCATTGGTGCGGTCAGGTATTCCACGTTTAGCTTCTTGAGTTCTTTCCAAGTTTCTGTAGCGATTTCGAAAGCTGTTTCTTGGCTAGCACCGGTTTCTTCAATCAAGGTGTTAGCGATTCTTGATAAGTCGAATGCTTCAATAGTGTCTCTTGAGGTTCTTACTTTTAATTGTGTGCTTGCCAGGTATTTGTTTGCGATTTCAGGGTCGATGTCTTCTAGACATTCGTGCACGATTTTCTTGATTTCCTTGGTTTTGATTCCGTCGTATAGCTGGGACACTACTGTTGCGATGATTTTATCAGATTCAAAGAATGGGGTTTCCACCATCACTAATGATTTTACTAATTTTTCATAGCTGAATCTTTCTTTAATACCGTTATTTTTCTCTACGTTAATTTTAACGGTTTCATTCATATTATTTCCTAATTCTGAAATTTTTTCCATTTAATTCACACCATTTTCCTTAGTTTATTAAAAATTTTCATTATCCAATTTTCGAGAGGGTGGCCTCTCTCAACTGGTTTAATATTTGTCGTCACATGTATAAAAATCGTTCGTATTAATACGAACATCTACTTAATACTTAGATTCTCATAGTATATAAATCGTTCGTCTTGAATCGAACATTCTTCATGTACTATGAAATTTATTATATTGATAATAATAAAAAAGAATAATCCAAGAGAGCGTCTGACGAGTATTCCTAGAAGAACACGTCCAACGAACTCTGCTTAGACTTGTCACTTTCAAACAATGAGTTGATACCGAACTCCTGAATCTCCAAACGCTGCTCCAAGTAATGGGAAACAGGATAACGATTAACCAAATCCCTTGAAATCTCAAGATACTTAGTAACAGAACCCTTGGAAACAGACAGGATAAGATTTCCTCCGCACCTGCACTTGCCGGTCAAAGGCATACGGCGATACTTCGCACCGCACTTGGTGCACCGCACCTTCTGCTTGGAAAATGCCCTGGAGTTACCCATGATGTCCGGCAGGAAGTGAGAGGACAATACCTTCTCTACAACACCACGCTGATCCACAGCACGAATGCTTTCAGCCAATGCAATCTGAGCCTCAACTTTCTCCCTCATTGAAGGCAAACGCTTATAAAGGCAAACTGTCGGTCCCGCATGGATATTTGAAGTGTGATGGGAAAACATCAAACCCTCATACTGCTGCGGAGTTCCCAAGTGCATCTCAACATTGTCAATATACTCCAACACCTCAGCAGGCTTCAGCGGGGAATAGGTCTTCTCATAAAACTCGACAGGGAAGCGCTCGAAAATGTCCAGGTTATGTGACTCATCGTCAATCTCCTCAGGGTCGATCCTGGAGGATAAAACCAGCGGAGCATCCATACTTCCACCACGGGTGTTCGGAAGATAGGTCTTGGAGAAATTAATCAAAGCATCCAAAAGAAGCATCACGGCATCCTCGTCACTGTCACAGTTCCTACGCTTGGCGGAATGGAAGTACGGGTGGGCATAGCAACCCAAAGCCTTGGTGAAACCTACGATACGGCCAAGAACCGCAGCGGAAGTGTGGGGTGCAAGACCTCCAACCAGGTGTCCGATCAGGTCCTCCTTCTCCTTGACGTTATAGAACGGCTCCATATCATAATACCTTACTAGTTCATCGTCAATGAACTGGGCGGTCCTTTTTAGGTACTCTCCGCAATTGTCACTGATTACAATGTCCTGAACCCTCAACTCAATGATCTGGTCCTCATTCTCGATAGGGTTGCCGTAGCAGTCCTTCTCATAACCCATCTCAAGCAGTTTCTCAACGGTGACCCCAATCTCCCTTGGGATGAAATGGGTCAGCGGCAAGTCGGTTGAATCGTGACGGATGGTTCCGTCCTTGAAAGTGAAGACCTCATGCTTGGCTCTTAGGATACCCTTCTCGATAGGTTCGGGCAGCTTGGACTCGGAAATCATTCCAACAACGCCCTTGACCTCATCTACACGCCTTACCTTAACGTTGTCGGAGGCCTTCTTAAGCATGGATGCCAATGGAATGCTTTTCTCTGAAGGCTTGCCCATTTCGGTCGGATGGCCGCATTTAGGGCAAAGGGAACCGAATGAACTTATGCCGCACTCAGGATTGGTACATTTACGCCTTGAAATGTCGACCTTGATGCTTCCCTTCTTGGCGGCAGTGGCAACCAGCCTCCTGGCACCTCCATTGTTCCCGATAGGTATCAGTCCATGAGGAGCAGGGCGCATAAGCCTTTCCTTGGACTTTTCAGGCCTTCCCACACGGGTGCCGATATAGGCCGGTGCCTTATTGATGATCTTTACCGGTGAAACGCTGTTCACGGCCTCGAGAGTGGTTTTCATCTCAGGCAGGCTTGCGGACAATGTCACGAGCAATGAATAGGAATGGTCCTTGTCGATTATGATCTTGCCTTCGCGAACGATATGGGGCACGCCAATAACTTCCAATACTCTTTTCTGGTAGGATAAATCTAGTTTAAGTTCTCCGCCAGGAGTATAATCAGGCTTTGCCTTCTCAATCAAATCAATCAGGTTGTTCAAGTCCTGTATGGTAACGTCATTGTAGCAGTAAGTGTATTTTGGATGCAATGGAATATCATAATCCTTGGACAGTTTGAAGGCCTCAACCGCTGGAAGGTAATCGTATTCCAATGCATGCAGGTCCAAGTCAGTGTTGTCCTTGTCGAACTTATCGCTTCTCATCAAAAGCTGTATCCACCATTCCTCAACCCAACCTGACGGGTATAATGGCTGGTTGTTCCTTAAGAACTCTCCGAATGCAACGAGCATGTCGCCTAAAAAGAGTATTTCAACAACATCCTTTTTAACCTCACGGGCTTTCTTGACTGAATTCAAAATCAAAACGTCACCGTTCTTGAGCTTGACGGTCGGACCCTCGATGGAATCCACAGGAACTACACAGTTACCCTTGCCGGGATATTCGATCTTCAGCTGTGTGCCCACTGCCAGAAACTCAAGCAGGGCCATTGTGGCCGGATGGACTCCCATTGTGGCGAGACCTGTGTTACGGGACCTTCCATACCTTAACCTGAAGGCACCCTTCTCTGAAGGGTATCCGAGAATCGGCCTTCCTCCGATGATATCCTGAATGTATTTAGGTTCACTCACTACATCCGAATCATCGTCCGAATCTGATGAGTCGTCCTTTTTAGGCTTTGAATATTCGCTTAGCCATTCCCAGTCAAGACCCAGTTTCTTGGAAATCTTATGGATTTTCTTGGACTTCTGGATAACTCCTTCAACCATAGCCAGGAGCGCTCCTCCACGAATGTTGTTTGTCTCGACACGTTCCAGGTCCCTGTGTGACACTTCCACCTGGTCGGTCTGCTCTCCGGATACCTCGACAGGAATATGATTTGCGGCGAATCTCACTTCCTCTGGTGTTGGTGAGTACTGCAGGTTTGTGACTTCGGACTCGTAAAGCTCCACCTCTTCAACATACCTTTCAATCTCGTCATCAATCGGCTTGAAGGCGTCAATGTTGATTGCCCGTCTGATCTTGTCTCCTAAAAGCACGGCCAGTGCAGCGGCTGTACCTCCCGCACTTCTGATAGGTCCTGCAAAGTAAACTCCGATATATTTTGTCCCGTCAAAGTTTTCCTTGATTTTAACATCTGAAATTCCTTCCAAAGGAGCTGCAACCACTCCTTCTGTCAGGATAGCGAGGGCGCTTCTCAGTCCCTGGTCGCATCTCTGCTCCTCGTTCCAGTTGGCCTTTTCGCCGGTGAGGGGAAACTTGCCTGATGCAATTTCAGCGGCAATTTCGAAGGCAACGGATTCCCTGTCCATATCGGTTTCCAATTCCTTGATTCTTTTTGCCACACCTTCGGGACCCACTAGCCCCTCTACTCTTTCAGCTAAATCCTTTGCAAGAGGAACTTCAGTTTCTGTTTCAACGTCCAAGCCCCTGGACCTTGCCTTATTAGCTATCTCGTATAGGTGATTGGTTTCAGCTTCTAATCTATCAAAATAATCCATGATATCGCCACAGTCAATAAAAATTAATTCAGTATAATTAGTATTGTTCCTCATCGTATTAATAATGTTTGATGATGTGAAAAATTTTAATAATACTTAAATATTCAAAGCAACTTAAATTATCAATGTATTTAGTAGTCGAATTATTTAAGTTATTATTGCTATTATGGTGATTTTAATGTCTGATAAGAAACCAATAAACACCATGTACGGTGGTAAAATCAAATTGGATTTAGATAAACTCAAGAGTAAATCAAAAACTAAAGAACCAATAGTTGAAAAAGCAGTAGAGGAAGAACCTGCCAAGGTGCAAGTTCCAGAACCTGCTGTTGAAACCAAACAAGTAGTTGATGAACCTCAAGAGGTTGAAGAACCTGTAGTAGAGGAAATTGAGGAACCCCAAGAGGTTGAAGAAGCTGTAGAAGCAGTTGAAGAGCCTGTTGTGGAAGAAATTGAGGAACCTGAAGCGGCTGAAGAAGCTGTTGAGGAAGTTGAAGAGGTTGCTGAAGAGCCTGAAGCAGCTGATAAGGAAACTGACAAAACAGTCGACGACCTTAAAAACATTGAAGAAGTCGTGGACGAAAAACCAGTTCGCAAACCAAAATCAAAACCTAAAAAACACTCCAAACATTCCAAGAAGGACTCTAAAAAAGTTGATGATTTGAAAAACAAGCTAGATGAAAAAGACCAAAAACTATCAAATCAATCAAACGAGCTAAACTACTTGACAAATAAAGTAATTCCAAAACTCAAAAAAGAAAACGCTGAGTTAAAAGGCTTAAAAGACGAGCTAACCGCAGCACTTGAAAAAACATCCAGAAAATACTTTGATCAATTAGATATCAATGCTGATTTAAGTAACAATATTGGAAAACTGGGTGCTGACGCAGCTGTCCACAAGGTGAGGGCAGACAAACTCGAATCCCAAGTGGACTCCATCAAAGAGGAATTGGAATCAAAAATTGATGATTTAAAAGCCAAACTAAAAGAATCAGATGTTGATGCTATTACTAAAGAGAACAATAGATTAACCAATGAAATCGAGGATGTAAAAGCAAAATTAGCTGATTCAAGAAAAGAAAACATTGAGCTTTCAGAAGAAATTGACAAGCTAAGGGCGGAAATCATAGAATTCGGTAACTACAAGGAAGAAGTTGAAGCCCAAAGCAAAAAAGAAGTGGACGGATACAAGGAAGAAATATCCACACTCAGAACTCAACTCAAAGTTAAAGAAAGCAGCTATGATAAATTATCAAACGAATCAAGTAAAACTATTTCTGATTTAAGAAAACAAGTTGCAAAACTTGAAGAAATCAATGAAAAAGAATCAAGCAAAGGATTCTTTGACAGATTCAAATAGATGATTATAAATATCATCTATGCCCTTATTTTTTTTATGAAACCCGATACCTACTACATGGCCGAAGCCATCAATGAAGCTGAAAAATCATTAACCGAAGGGGGAATACCAATCGGAGCGGTGCTCGTCAAGGACGATGAGATTATCTCCAGGGGGCATAACCGACTGATACAGAACGATTCAGTAATCCTTCACGCGGAAATGGATGCAATCGAGAATGCAGGGCGCCTCGACTATGGGGACTATCGCAAATGCACACTTTACACTACACTATCTCCATGCCCGATGTGTTCAGGGGCAGTGATACTGTACAACATTCCAAGGGTGGTGATCGGTGAGAACACAACCCTCATGGGCGCTGAGAACCTGCTCGAATGCAATGATGTTGAAGTGGTGGTTTTGAATGACATCAGATGCAGGGACCTGTTTTTAAGGTTCAGCTGCAACAACCCTGAAGTGTGGGATGAGGAACTGAAAAAAGTGGGAAACACAACAGAGGTGAAACAGAATGGAGATAATAGTGACTGATGAGCGTGACGAAAGATTCATTGAAATGTGCGATTCATTCGGATGCGAAGTGAATGACCCTCAAGTGGTGCTTCTCTTAAGCAGTTTCAACAAAATAGTCGGGTGCACAAGCTTCAAGGTGTATGATGCAGATTCCGCAGAGATAACAACACTCTTTTTAAACTCATACGATGACCGTGAAAGAATATCATATAAGCTTATCCGCCAACTTGAAAAGATAGCCATAGACTATGAATTCAAAAGCATAGTGGTCAGCTTCGATTCAAAAGAGGATATTCTGATTGATGTTTTTGAAAAACTTGATTACGAGTTCGTCGAAGAGCTCCTGATGAAAAAGGAATTCAAGAGCCTCATTTAAAACAAAATCTAATTTTGAAAAAATAGTTAAGATGGTTACAAAATGTAACCGGCTAAAAAAAAGAGTATTTAAAGATTAAGCCTCTTTCCTTAATCTTTTAACAACAAAATCCTTGTCCAAACTTAACAGGAATGATGCTGCCCTAGGGCCTTGTTTTTGACCAAGAATCATTTTATAGATTGCCTGGAATCCTTTTTGAGGTTTCAATCCTTGTTCTTCAAGAATTCCATACATTGAATCGTGCAACACTGCCGCATCATTAAATTCAGTGTTTTCAATCAAGTCAGCAAGTCCTGCTAAGAATTTGTCTTGCTCTGGAGTCAGTGGCAATTTAGGAATGCTTTTCTCCTGCACTTGGAACTTGACGAACTTAGGAGCGTAAGTGTCCAGCCAGTAGATGACGTTATCGACTCTTTCACGGTACTGTGCAAGCTCGACTTCAGTCAAGTCACTGAATTCCTTGTTCTCAAAGCTTTTTGTCAATTGAGAGTTTTTCTTAAGGATAGCGAAGATTTTCTCCAAGTCATCCCCTGCGATTTGATAAGCGTTAACGAGGAATCTGAATGATGGTCTGAACGGCAATGGACTGCCCTCATTGATCTGCACGATTTCATATATTTCCCTGAATTTCCTTCCTTCCTTCTCGGATGGGGCTTCAACTTCATCATAGAATACCTTTTCCACGGTGTCGAAATTCTCGATGAAATCGAGGAACGGCATTTTAGGTGAGAAGTCCTTGGCCTTCATCGGTTTGGAACGGAAGAGGTAGTAGTTGAGACTTTCGGCAGGTCCTATTTTCAGCCATTCTTCAGGTGCGAAGAACACTCCATGGGATTTGCTCATTGCCTCCCCGTCAAGGGTGATCCATTCGTATGGCACAGGGTATGGTGCAGGGTAGTTGAAGATTTTCTCGGAAATCACGCTGCTGACATCGTATGATCCTCCGCTTGCAGCATGGTCTTTTCCGAAGGGTTCGCATGTGGTTCCGAAGATTTTCCATCTTGCAGCCCATTCAACTCTCCATGTCAATTTACCGTTGCCGGACTTGATGTCCATTTCACCGTCATGGCCGCATTCGCAGCGGTACTTGATTGTGTCGCCATCGTAATCGTAAGCGTAGGTGGTGTTAACTCTTCCACATTCGTCACAGATCGGATTGTATGGCAGCCAGTCGTCAGCCAAAGGCTCTCTCCTGTACTCGTTGAAGATTTCCTTGATTTCATCCACTCTTTCAAGGGAGGTTCTGATGTAGTCGAGGTAGTCTCCGTTCTTGTACATTTCAAAACCGGATTTGGTTTCCATTTCAATGCCGTAATCATCCATCACGCTTAACAATGGTTTTTCGAAGTGTTCCACGAAGTTAGCGCAGCATCCGTCAGGGCATGGAATCATTGAGTATGGCATTCCAAGGTACTTGTCATAATCTTCAGGCAATGGGTATGGAACTTTCCTTAACGGGTCATGGTCGTCTGCAATCCAGATGGTTTTTGCTTCCTTTCCCAGTTCCCTTAATTTTTTGCCTATTGCGTTAGCGATAAATATGTCGCATGAGTTTCCAATGTGAATGGAACCTGAGATTGAGGTTCCACTTGCGATAATATGTTCTTCTACATCTCTTTTAGCAAGTTCAGTTGCTATGTTTTCTATCCAATGTGTCATTATTATTCTCCATTAGTCATAATAAAAATAAGTTTTATAATAAATTAATATCTGTTTTTTGTACTATAAAAAATAACCTATTTAACAGGGTAGGGAATGAATTGATTTTAAATCGATGGATAATTAAAAATCAATGATGATTAAAATATCATTCTTAAATTATTCCAGGCACCTGATTGATGATCTTGTCGATTGCATCAAGGAAATCCTTGGTGATTACTTTTTTCCTACCTGACCTTATGGCAAACATTCCGGCTTCAGTGCACACTGCCTTGAGGTCGGCACCCGAGAATCCCTCAGTGATTTCACCAATCTTTTCAAAGTCAATGCCATCATCGATCTTCATCCTTTTGGTGTGTATTTCAAGAATATGCTTTCTGCCCGCCTTTGAAGGATTAGGCACCTCAATGGTCCTGTCGAACCGGCCCGGCCTTAGGAGTGCATCGTCAAGTATGTCCGGACGGTTGGTTGCACCGATGATTCCAATGTCTCCGCGGGAGTCGAAACCGTCAAGCTCGGCAAGCAACTGCATCAACGTACGCTGCACTTCCCGGTCAGCACCTGATGTGTCGCCCATTCTTTTTGTACCGATTGCATCAATCTCGTCAATGAATATTATTGCAGGGGTCTTTTCACGCGCCAGCTCGAAAACTTCCCTCACGTATCGTGAACCTTCGCCAAGGTACTTGTTCACGAATTCAGAAGCAACAAGCTTAATGAACCTTGCATGGGTCTCGTTCGCCACGGCCTTTGCAAGCAGGGTCTTTCCTGTTCCCGGAGGCCCATACAAAAGGATTCCCTTCGGCGGGTCGATTCCGATTTCCTCGAATATTTCAGGGTGCTTGATTGGAAGCTCCACGGTTTCCCTCAGCTCTACAATCTGGTATTTCAAGCCGCCAATATCATCATAGGTGATGCTTGGGCGTTCTTCAATCTCCATTGCGGTGATGTTCTTGTCCTTCTTTTTTGGGAAGACGTTAACCACTGTCAGGTTGTTCTGGTTGAGGGCCACTCTTGCGCCGGGCTCCAGGTGCTCGGTGTTTATTGATTTGGGATAGTTAACCAGGAACTCATGGCCGACATTTCCCTGAATCCCCACCTGATTGTCATCGAAGACCTCGGTTATGGTGGCAAGTATCAGCGGCGTTTTCTTGAATGACTTGATTTCCCCTTTAAGTTCCTTGATCTTGCCTTCGAGCTGACGGTTGCTCACATTAGTTTTTAACTGCTCCCCTTCAAGCTTTCTAAGTTTCTCCATCAGTTCGTCTTTGGTTTTCTCATTCTCTTCCTGCAATGATTCGATAGTGTCAATCAACTCTTCCTTTGACGCATCCTTGATAGATTCCATAATCTCACCTATTGATAATTATGGAATTGAATGTAAAAATAGTTTGATGTTTTGGTGTTTGAAAAAAAGAAAGGATAAAATCGAATGATTTGATCCCTATTTGATAACTTCTTCGATGGTGTCATCGTCCGGAGCGTTCACTTCAACGATTTTGCCGTCTTTTAAAAATTCGAATGTTGGAGTTCCGTCACCGTATTTGTCCTTAAAGTAGAGTCCATCGATACCTGCAATGGTCTTTTCAACGGAAGAATCGTCAGTAGGGGTTAGCTTGTTGAAGTCAACCTCATCTGAGAAGAACACTTTGGTAACTATTTCCTTATCTCCGTTGAGGAATGAGCATAGTGAAAATTTAGCGTCTTCCAGGTCTTCAGCCTTTTCAGCTAATTTCTGTGCACTTTCGTTTTCCTTGTATCCGTCTGGAATGTTTAATTCCACGTCTTGTATTTTTAATTTACCATTGTCGAAGCTGATTTGGCCTCCGTCGGAATTGCTGCTGTCGCTTGAAGACCAGTTGAAACTGAATCCGTCATCAGCACTCACAGCACCGATTGTAATGCAAACTGCGAGTAGAAATACTCCTATCATTAATATTTTTCTCATTTCAATACACCTCTTTTAGTATAATCTAAAATGGATGTATAATATTTTGTTCATTGGAATATATAAATTACATTATTTAAAAAAATAGAAGGAATAGATAATGATTGATTATCTATTTGATTAATTCTGAATCTGACTGGTCAAGCCATTCGTTAACGATTTTCACTGCACAGTAGTTGCCGCACATTGTACAGGTGTCTTCCTCTTCAGGTGGTCTTTGATCCCTTTTGGCACGTGCCGCTTCCGGAAACATTGCACATTCGTATTGTGCTTCCCAATCAAGTCTTTTACGGGCTTCAGCCATTGCAAGGTCTTGTGAACCGTCGATTTGGCCGGTTGCAAGGTCACCTGCATATGCTCCGATCTTGGTTGCAATAACTCCTTCCCTCACATCATCAGGGTTAGGCAATGCCAGGTGTTCCGCAGGAGTCACGTAGCAGATGAAGTCAGCTCCGGCCTTTGCGGATGATGCGGCTCCGATTGCTGATACGATATGGTCGTATCCAGGTGCAACATCACATACGATTGGTCCGAGCATATAGAATGGTGCGTTGGAGCACATTTTCTTTTGAATCATTACGTTGGTTGGGATTTCGTTGATTGGAATGTGTCCAGGTCCTTCAATCATACATTGAACTCCGGCTTCACGTGACCTGTCAATCAGTTCTCCTAAAATGATCAATTCTTGTATTTGAGCCCTGTCGGTTGAATCGGCAATGGACCCTGCTCTCATACCGTTTGCGAGTGACAGTACCACGTCGTGTTCCTTGGCTATTTCAAGCACATAGTCGAAGTTTTCATATAATGGGTTTTCCTTTTCGTTTTCAACAATCCAGCCGGACATGAATGACCCTCCACGTGAAACCAATCCGGTCACACGGCCTTGTCTTTTGAGCCTGGTTAGTGTTTCGATGTTGATGCTGCTGTGGATTGCCATGAAGTCAATACCGTCTTTTGCCTGTTTTTCAATGGTTTTAAAGAGGTCATCCTCATCCATGTAGACTACTGAACCGTCCTTTCTTATGCTTTCGATTGCGGCCTGGTACACCGGCACGGATCCCACAGGCAATGGGGACATGTCGAGGACTCTGCGTCTAATTACGTCCAGTTCTCCCCCGATACTTAACTCCATAAGGCAGTCAGCGCCGTTGTCGATTGCGATTTGTGCCTTTAGCACTTCCTCATCAAAGTCAACGATGTCGGTTGATGTTCCCACTGTTGCGTTCACTTTTGTCCTGAGGCCTGCACCGATACCTGATGCTTCAATGTCTCTGTTGACGTTGCTTGGTATTACAATGGTTCCTTGTGCCACTGATTTTAGGATGAAATCTTCGGATACTCCTTCTATTTCTGCAACGTGCTTCATTTCATCTGTTAATATGCCTTTTTTTGCATCGCTAATTTGTGTCATAGTTTCCCTCAATTAAAATTTAAAACAGTCAAATTTAATTTAAAAATCTCTCATATCAAATTGATAATCTCATATATTTAGTTAATAGTATTTAAATTAGTATGATAAACTTAATTCCAATTTTATTGAGTAAAATAAAGTATTTTTTAAAAAATAGCATTCATAAAAAAAGCACAATAAAAATAAAGCAGTATGGATAAAAATAAAGTAAAATTGAAAAAATGTAGGAATTAATAAAATTCACTCATTCTTTCAAAAGCCTCATCAAAAGTTGGCATATTGGTTTGACAACCCTGATGTTGGATGATAAATGAAGAAACTGAAGATGCGAACTTCGCGGATTCCTCAAGTGATTCTCCATTCAGGAATCTTGATAAGAATCCTGCCCTATATGAATCCCCGGCACCGGTTGGGTCAACAGCCTCGGTAGGAATTGCCTCAATGACGACTTTGTCTTCATTTGAATAAATCTCACATCCCTTGGCTCCGCAGGTCTTGACGATGATTTTAGGACCCATTGTCCTCAATCCCGCAAGGTCCACCTCAAGAGCATCAAGGATTCTTTCAATCTCATGATGATTACCGAAGAGTATGGTGGTGTTTTCAATAACGTCGACCAGCTTTTTGGTATCATACATTCCAAGGTCCTGGCCAGGGTCAAATGAAACGAGCAAGTCCTGGTTTTTAGCTTCCTGTGAACATTTCCAATTGAATTCAGGATCACCGGTTGCAAGATGAACCGCCTCAGCATTTTCAATGGCTTTGACCGGAACTTTACTTTCGCCAAATTCCTTGGCGGCGCCCCAGTAGAAGTAACTGATTTGGTCATCATTGTCATCTGTCAGGACAAAGGCGGTCGGTGTTTCCTCGCCCGGAACAATGATTAATGATTCGGTGTCGATACCTAAATTTTGCATGTGTTCATAATATTCAGTTCTTTTGAAATCTCCTCCAACAGCTGAAACAAGGGAGGTCTTTAAACCTAATTTCGCTCCAACACAAGCCACATTCGCAGCCGCTCCACCATTAAAAGTTTTCATGTTGGTTATTGGGGCTGAAAAGTTAGCTTTTGGAAATTCAGGCACTCTAATAATATAATCATGAGCAGAGTGGCCAATTGCTAGTAAATCTCTGTTTTTAACCATAATATCGCCTTTTTATATTTCAATTTAATATTGTGCTTCATCATTATTTAATGTTTTGAAAGTGCATATCGGTCGAGTATGCACACCTGCACAAAATCATAATGTAACATGAGTGAATGCACATACTTTTATAATATATATGATATCCAATTTTGCCGAGAGCGCATGATGAGTATTCCTAACCCATTGGTGTGAAACCCTCATTTTCAATGGCCTTCTGACCATCGTTGAGCAGAAAACGGATGTAATCATCAACTTCGCTCTTATCATCATTTACCTTGATGACGCTGATAACATGCTGTGTGTCATACTTCAAAAGCTCATTTCCCTTGAAATAACTGGCATTCAAAAATGTATAAAGGTCCTCTGAATTCCTGACCATCTTAAATGCATCAAACTGCGAATTGACATTCTCCTTGAGGTTGTACTCGATATCATAATGGTCAAGGCTGTTCCAGGCAAGCCTCTGGGCCGAACCCTTGACGTTGACAAAGTCAAGCCCCTCCAGGTCTGAAATGCTCTCGATATTCCTTGATTTGGGATTTGCAACCAGGACAAGATAGTCATAGGCTATCGGCATGAAATTGATGTCGCGCTCATATGCAATCAGCGGGTCGTCCAATGTTAAGATGTCGACCGCTCCCCTTTTTGCAAGTTCAAATGCGTCATTGTCGTTGCTGCTGTAAATGTTCGTATTGAATGGTGTGGCTATGCTTTCCAGCAATCCGGTGCTTATATGTCCTCCGGCAATATTTATATTGGGAGTTTTTTCAATCTGGATCAAGTATTTCCTGAACTCTTCAAGCAACCCCAAACCGTCCTCGGTCAAATAACTGCCGTTGCCCTCCTTGCGGGTAATCTTTATTCCCAACTTGTCCTCAGCCTTTAGGAGACGTCTGTTGAATACCGTATGGGATATGTTCAGTTCCTTTGCGGATTTCCTCTGTGAATGTGTTTGGGATAGGGATTCCAAG
Organism: uncultured Methanobrevibacter sp.; assembly: GCF_902774605.1. Classification (GTDB taxonomy): domain Archaea; phylum Methanobacteriota; class Methanobacteria; order Methanobacteriales; family Methanobacteriaceae; genus Methanocatella. The sequence continues at coordinate 14,580 of NZ_CACYJE010000003.1, read as the reverse complement.
CTCTGGTACAGTTTATAGTCATAGACTTTGCCATCGATTTCAAGACTTATCAATCCCCTGCTTTCAAATTTCATTAATTATAAATAAAATTGTAATCATAATTAATAATATCGATTTATGGATTAGGTAAAAATGGAAATAATGAAAACCTCTATTAAAGCTATATTGAATAATATTGAAACTGCACAAGACTACTTGGATGAAGAAGCTATTGAAAAGTTTGAAGAAATCATAATGGGGTCTAAAAACATTTTCGTAACCGGAGCGGGAAGGTCAGGTCTTGCTGCAAAGGCATTTGCAATGAGATTGATGCACCTTGGCTTAAGTGCATATGTTGTGGGCGAAACCATTTCTCCAGCTATCTATGCAGATGACTGCATCGTTGCGATTTCAGGTTCCGGCGAAACCAACACTATCGTATCCGCCGCCAGGATTGCTAAAAATAGAGGTTCTAAAGTTCTTGCCTTAACATCATATCCAGATTCAACATTGGGTCAGTTATGTGACAGTTACATTCTAGTCAAGGGAAGAACAAAAAAAGAAGTGGACGACGAAAACTATATGAAACGTCAAATCCACGGTAACTACACTTCACTCACTCCATTGGGAACCGCTTTCGAATTGACCACTCTCGTATTCTTGGATGCAATCGTTTCCGAACTCATGGAGAAGATGCATCAAACAGAAAGCGACTTGAAAGCAAGACACACAGTTCTAGAATAGGATTCTATTCTGATTATTATATATATTACAGCGTTGGCCCCTTAAAAAGCCGACCAATGTAATATTACCTTTTTTTGCAATATTGTATCCTGAATTAGCGGGAGCTGCGTTCGATGCAAGTATCGGCACTCCTGCACGGGTCATCTTAATGACCATGTCGGCCGGCATCCTGCCGCTGTAGATGACATATGAATGGTTCAGGTCAAAGCCGTTCAATATTCCGTACCCGATCACCTTGTCCACTGCAACGTGGCGGCTCACATCCTCCTTAACGATGAATTGACCGTCATGCACTATTCCCGCAACATGTGTTCCTCCTGTCGCCTGCCAGATTTCCGCATTGTTTTTAAGCTCTTCGATCCTGTCAATCAGCTCATGGACATCCACCTGGAAATCTGATTCGACGGGGTTCACATTCTTTATTTTGCTTCTCCAGCCTCCTGCGGAGTCGGAGCAGAGCACTGTCTCGTTAGTCTTGAGCAGGGTATCGTCTATTTCAACATTGATTTGTGGTCCGTCAATGTCTATTTTTTTAATGTCGTCGAGGGATCTCACCATGTTCTCGTTGAAGAGGTATCCCACTGCAAATTCCTTAAGGGAGTCTTCTATTGCGGACAGGCTTCTTGAAATGTCATTGTTGATTGTCAATGTTATTGTTTCATCCTTCACGACTTTTTCCTTTGCCTCGGTTGCCTCATCGTTTTTATATTGTATTGCATCGACTTCTTCGATTCTCATGTTTTCACCTTTTCCATAATATAATATTATTATGCCATTTTAATTATTTTTTTCTCGATTTAGGTATGTTTTTTTCATCGATTGTAAACTTTTTTTAGCATTTTCATCAAAAAACAACGAGGGTGATTTTTAAACATATGGATATTATCGCCGTTTATTTTTTTAAGAAGGCAGCATGATTAATCATTTGAGAATTTAACGATTAATTTATAAAATTAGCATATTCTAAAGTTAAATTAAAGTCCATTTGGCAAAAAAAGATTTTTTTCACGATGTGTATATAATCCATCATGATTTATCATTATGATTAAATTTGTAAGTTCGTAGTATTTAAGTATTTCTTTTACGTTCTAATAACAAATCCTTTTTATATATAATAAACTAATATAATATCATAATACTCATTGAACTAAATTGTGGGATTCATTAGTATTATAAAAATTTAAATTAAAGGGAATAAAAGAGGTTGATAATATGAGTTCATCTTTTAAAAGTCCAGTAGAAACTGCAAAAGCAATTTCAGGAACTGCTGGAGCAAAAAACTCAGCTAATATCGTCAATGTAATCTTACTCTCCTTCTTAGCAGGAGCATACATTGCATTCGGTGGATTATTAGCAGTAGTAGCAAGCGCAGGTATGTTAAAAGCAGGCGCTCCATTAGGTTTAGAAAAATTCGTATTTGGTGCAGTGTTCCCTGTAGGTTTGATCATTGTAGTTTTAGCAGGATCAGAACTCTTTACAGGTAACGTAATGTTCATGACTCTCGGTGTATTAGACGGATCCGCATCTGTTGGCGGTCTCGCTAAAAACTGGGTTGTAAGTTGGATTTTCAACTTCGTAGGTGCTTTATTCGTTGCATACGTTTTAGCATTTATGGGTGGAATCACTCCTACTGACGCAACCGCACCAGCTTACGCAATTTCTGCAAAAGCGATTGCAGTAGCTGAAGGTAAGGTCACCATGCCATTTACAGTCGCCATGATTAAGGCTATTGGTTGTAACTGGCTTGTATGTTTAGCTGTATGGTTAGCTAATGCATCTGATGATATCATCGGTAAAATCGTTGGTATTTGGTTCCCAATTATGGCTTTCGTAACCATAGGATTTGAGCACAGTGTTGCAAACATGTTCTTCATACCATTAGGTATGTTCTTAGGTGCTAAAGGCGTAACTTGGAGTACTATCATTGTAAACAACTTAATACCAGTTACCATTGGTAACATCATTGGTGGAGCAATCTTTGTAGCATGTATCTACTGGTACACCTACTTAAAAGAATAAGCTTGTTAACTTTCAAAGAAGCTTTCTAAAGCTTCTTTTTTTTAAATATTTTAAAAAAAACTATAATATTTTGGAGATTATAAAATGGTTGAAATTAAATATGTTCCAACAATCTGTCCATACTGTGGTACCGGTTGTGGACTCAATTTCGTTGTAAAAGACGGAAAAATTGTTGGTGTAGAACCTTTAAAAAGACACCCTGTAAACGAGGGTAAAGTATGTCCAAAAGGAAACTTTGGATACCAATTTATTAATAGGGAAGACAGATTAACTACTCCTTTAATAAAAGAAAACGGTGAATTCAGAGAAGCATCATGGGATGAAGCATTAGACCTTGTTGCTAACAAACTCAAAGAAGTATCTGACGAAGATCCTAACAAAGTTGGATTCTACGCATGTGCTCGTTCACCAAACGAAAACATCTACATTACTCAAAAATTAGCAAGAGTAGCTTGTGGAACTCAAAACGTAGACCACTGTGCACGTATCTGTCACGGTCCTACCGTAGCAGGTTTAGCTAACACTTTCGGTTCCGGTGCTATGACCAACGGATTCGACAGTATCAAAGAAGCTGACTACATCTTCTGTATTGGATCAAACAACATGGAAGCACACCCATTGTTCGGACGTAAATTAATCCAAGCAAAACAAAACGGTGCTAAATTAGTTGTATTAGACCCAAGATTCACTCCTACTGCTAAAATCGCAGATGAGTATGTTCAATTTGAAACCGGTACTGACGTAGCATTAATGAACGCTATGATCAAAGTAATCATCGACAGAGGATTACAAGATGAAGAGTTCATCCACTACAGAACCAAAGGTTTCGACGAAATGAAAGAAACCGTACAAAAATACACTTTAGATGTTGCTTCCGAAATTACCGGAATCAAACCTGAAGTAATTGAACACTTAGCTATTGACTATGCATCCGCTGACAAAGCAGCTATCGTATACTCATTAGGTATTACCGAACACTCTCACGGAGCAGACAACGTTATGTCCACCGCAAACCTCGCAATGTTAACTGGTAACATTGGTAGAGAAGGTACTGGTGTAAACCCATTAAGGGGACAAAACAACGTACAAGGTGCTTGTGATATGGGTGCATTACCTTCCGATTACGTAGGATACAGAAAAGTTAAAGACCCAGAAACCACAGCATGGTTCAACGACTACTACAGTGGATACGGTTACGAAGTAAACTTACCAACCACTCCTGGTTTAACCTTAGTAGAAATGATGAACGCTGCTCACGCTGGTGACTTAAAAGTATTATACATCCACGGGGAAGACCCAGTTCTCTCTGACGCAGACGTAGCACACACAAAAGAAGCACTTGAAAACTTAGAAATGTTAATCGTTCAAGAATGTTTCTTAACCGACACTGCACAATGTGCTGATGTTGTATTACCTGCAGCAGGTTGGGGTGAACAAGAAGGTACCTTCACCAGTGGTGAAAGAAGAGTACAATGCTTACACAAAGCACAAGAACCTCCTGAAGGCGCATGGGTAGATTGGAAAATCATGGAAGAAATCGCTGTTAGAATGGGCGTACCAAGAGAATTATTCCACTACGAATCTGCTGAAGAAATCTTCGATGAAATCAGAGAATGTGCTCCTATCATGGCAGGTATGAACCGTGAAAGATTAGACACTCCAGAAGCACTTCACTGGCCTTGTCCTTCCGAAGACGACCCATGTCAACCATTAATGCACAAAGTTAAATTTGCACACCCTGATGGTTTAGGTGTCTTCCAAGCATTAGAACACAAAGGACCTGTCGAAACCGTAGATGAAGAATATCCATTATTATTAACCACTACAAGGATATTGTTCCACTACCACGCAGCAATGACCAGAAGATGTGAAACCTTAAACAATGAGGTAAAAACTGGATTCATCGAAATCAACACTAAAGATGCTGAAGCAAGAGGAATCCTCAATGGTGAAGTTGTAAGAGCTTTCTCTAGAAGAGGAGAAATCGCAATTCCTGCTCGTGTAACTGACGACATCAGAGAAGGTATTGTAAACATTCCAATGCACTTTGTAGAATGTGCTGCAAATGTATTAACCAACTCCGATTCTTTCGACCCTAAATCCAAAATGGTTGAATTAAAAGCTTGTGCTATCCAAGTAGAAAAACTCCCAGAAGTTGTTGAAATGAAAGGAGAAGTCTACAAAGAAGGTACTGACACTGAAATTAAAGCTGAAAACATGGCAACTACCACCGTAAAAGTAGGTAAATAAATAGGGAGTAGATTTAAATGAGCGCAAAAATTAACGATATGTACTACGCATACTCTGCTATTGATGACATCAAAGAAAAAGGAGAGTACGGAGGAGTAGTAACTACCATCATGAAATACTTATTAGAAGAAGGTATTGTTGATGGTGTTGTTGGTGTAACCCAAGGTCACGATATTTACGACGGTGTACCAACTCTCATTACTGACCCTGCTGATGTAATTAAAACTGCAGGTTCCATTCACTGTGGTACTTTAAACATTGCTAAATTTGTATCCAAATACTTAGATGGTGCAAGATACATGAAGCTTGCTGTTGCATGTAAACCATGTGATGCAATGACCATCCGTGAATTAATGAAAAAAGGAAAAATCATCGAAGAAAACGTCATTATGATCGGTGTAAACTGTGGTGGAACTATGTCACCTGTTCCAACCATGAACATGATTAGAGATGTATACGATTTAGATCCTAAAGATGTTATCAAAGAAGAAATCGCTAAAGGTAAACTCATCATGGAAACCGCTGACGGCGAAAAAGCTTTCAAAATCGATGAATTAGAAGAACAAGGTATGGGTAGAAGAGAAAACTGTCAAAGATGTAATCTCAAAATCCCTTCCAACGCTGACTTAGCTTTAGGTAACTGGGGAGTAATCGGTCCTTTAGCAGGAAAAGCTACTTTTGTTGAAGTGTTCTCCGAAACTGGTGCTGAAGTTTTAGGTAAAGTAATTGACGCAGGTTTAATTGCTACCGAAGAACCAATCGAAAAAGGTATCAAAATCAGAGAAAACGTTAACAACTTCATGTTAAAAGAATCCCAAGCTAAAAAAGAAATCGATTATGCAGGTACTACTGGAGACATCATCGATGTATTCTACCAATACGAAGACGAATTCTCCAAATGTATGAAATGTTACGGTTGTCGTGAAGCATGTCCATTATGTTTCTGTGAAGACTGCTGTCTTGAAGCTGAAGGTCCTGAATGGGTTCCTGGTGGATACACTCCTGCTGCTCCATTCTTCCACTTAACACGTATGGTGCACATGGTTGACGCATGTACTAACTGTGGTCAATGTTCCGAAGTATGTCCATGTGAAATCCCTGTAGCTAAAGTATGGAGTACCGTAAACAACAAAGTAAGAGAAATCTACGGATACATCCCAGGTATGGGCAGTGACGATCCACTTCCATTTACCGACCACGTATCCAAAGCTAAATGGTTATAAGGATTATTTTCCTTATTTCCAATTTTTCTTTTTTTTACCAAAACCGACATAACAGTGTTATATAACTTTTCTAAAAAAATAAGTGAACCTACTGGTTGAAAGGCTCTCTCTTATTGATTCCATTGATGAAAATCTCTTCAAGCTCATCTTCACTTGCACCGTTTCTCACATGTGAAATCAGCTCGACAAGATTGTCGTTCCTGAGAAGGCATGGCTTGATTTTTCCGTCAGGTGTGATCCTTAATCTGGAGCAATTTGCGCAAAAGGTAGAGTTGTCAACAGGCTTGACTACCTCGATTTCTCCACCGTCTATGTAATATTTCTTACGCCCCTGCATAAACTCACGTTCACGAACATCATCAGATATATCAGCCAACTCTTTTTCAATGTCATCCAGCTTATAATGGTAATCCGCACTGAACTTGTCATCATCACAGTTCTCGCTTTCAATAAGCTCGATGAGCTGAAGCACAATATCATTCTCCTTGCAGAACTCGAACATGTCATCGATCTCATCCTGGTTGATGTCCTTCATGATGACCATGTTGATTTTGACAGGGTAGAGTCCAACCTCAACGGCCTTCAAAATTCCCTTTTTGGCGTCTTCAAGATAATCCTTCTTGGTGATGAACTCAAAAGTCTCACGGTCAAGGGTGTCCAGGCTGACGTTGACACGGTCAAGACCGGCATCCTTCAAAGCCTGAGCGTACTTTTCAAGCAGTATTCCGTTGGTGGTCATTGAAATGTCCTTGAAGCCGAGGCTTGCAATCCTTTCAACAATCTTAACAATATCCTTTTTAAGCAAAGGCTCTCCGCCGGACAGTCTGATTTTTCGAACGCCAATCTTTTTGGCTATCTTGCAGATGGTATGGAGCTCATCGGCTGTCATCTCATCTTTTGACTTCACCATTCCATCATGATGACAGTACAGGCAGTTCACGTTACATCTGTTTGTCAGTGTGATTCTCAGTGAAAGAATCGGTCTTTCGTATTTGTCATGAACAACGTTTTCAAGCATGCTATTCCCCTTTCACCTGTATCTTCATATCAGTTATTTTATCGTCAATCTTTAATGTATTTATTGTTGCAAATATTGTCTCTTTCAGAATCGCCTGTGTGAAATCATTCAGTTCCACGTCATGGTCATTGGTTTTGAGCCAAATTCCCGCACTGGCCAGGTCATCGCCGATGCCTGTTATTTCAATGTCGATTTTTTTGACATTGTCCTCTGTCTTGATTGCATTCACCATTCCCCTTATGGAGTTTGAAACAATATTTCCTGTGAATTGGTTGATTTCAAGGTTTTCACCATTGATCAGAATGCTGCATTGGGCATCTGTCTGTTTTTTAGGGGATTTCTCATTCGGGATTACAAGCTCTATCTTTCCTATTTCGTCAACGCCGAAATCCTTGAGGTTGAGGGTGTTGATGACACCGGTCACGCTTTGCTTCAGATAGTCGCTGACAAATCTGTTCAGCCCAACCACCTTGCCGTCAATGGAAAGGTAGCTTTTGACATCGTCCAGGTCTTCAACTGTCAGGTTTCCGTTACGGATTTCCTTGGCTATCAGTTCCCCGTCATTGTATCCGCAGTTGTTTGCAAACAATGTGTCGACTATATCATGGCCCTTCTGCTCTATGATGTCAGCCAGTTCGCTCACTCCCCTTTCATCTATAGTGAATGAGTCCACTTCCTTTATTGTGTACGGGTCTTTCACGTTCGGGGAGGTTATTATTTTGGGATAGTTGTAGCTCTTGTAGCCTTCGATTATTACGAAGTCAAAGTCGTCGAAGTGCTTTAGAAGGTATAGTATCCTGTTGAGGTCATGTTCCCTTCGGGCATTGAAGAATGTGGTTGATCCAACGCCCACCACGAGGTTTGCACCTGCCTGCTTGTGCTTCCAGGTGTCTGTGTTTTCCTTGTCCATTTCTATTGAGTGGTGGGAATGCTTTATTGAGGCGACGTTGTAGCCTCTTCTTGTCAGCTCTTCAATGACCTTCACGGTCAGTGAAGTCTTTCCTGTATTTTTCTTGCCAACTATTGATACTATTTTCATTTGTAATCCCCTTGTAATATTATATGTTTTTGTATTAATTATATCTTTTCAATAGGCATGTGTAGTTACTACACATTTTCATGGAATGTAGTGTTTTTCTTACATGTTCCGTCCCTTGGGAAATATGGAAATCGATGAATTTATGGTGAATCCCTGGAAGTTGCAACAATCCTGATGATGCATGAAAAATTGATGATAATTCCCTTTTTTGGGCCTTTCTCAATTTTGATGGTTTTTTCAAAATTTGATGTGTAGTTACTACACATTTTAGGCTAACCTAAAAATTTTCTATAATTTTTCCTGATTTCGTAATACTTTTTTGATAATTTTTTATTACTAATTTCGTTGAATTTTCTCATTTATTTCATAAGATTACTATTTAAATCATCGTATTTCTAACAAAACATACTGATATTTATTTTCATAGCAGATAAGCTTTCATGCTTATTTAATATCTTATTTGGGCTCATGATGATTGGTATTGTCAAGTCAATATGTGTAGTTCTACCACACTAATATATAAGACTTTCTATTTGATTTTAGTAGGCAACTATATTTATATAAGTAAATATATTTAATATCATTACACATGGTGGTTCAAATGCCAAAACATATTGCATCTGGTCTAAAATATTTGGCTGCGGTCAAGTTGAAGGATGCTGGTAAAAGTCACCAAGCAATTGCTGACGAGCTCGGAGTCGACAGGTCTACCATCTCACACTACCTGAATGGCAGAAACCTTTCTTGGAACTCAATCGACGTTGCAAGAACAATAATCGAACTGTGCCCCCAGGATTTCTTGAAAATGGCCGAGGCAATATTTGACGAACCAGAACAGAGTCGAAAAATTGTGAATATTTGCAGAGAAAGAAATTTCGAAGTAATTATAGAAGATTCCTGTATTGGTTGCGGCTTATGTGTAAATGCATGCACGATGAAAGCCATTAAGTTGGAATCATTGCAAGCGCATGCAGACTCCATACAATGTTGCGGTTGCCAGCTATGTAGCGAGGATTGCCCAACTAATTCTATAAAAATTTTGGAGATTGAATATGATTAGAAATTTAAAAGAGGTTCAAGACAACAACTTTGACATCACAAGAGCTGCTGAAGAAGTCAGAAACTTGTCTTTCAACGACCACGTATGTTTAGGTTGTGGGATTTGTGAATCAACCTGTCCTGTAGAAGCAATTACCTTAAACGCAATTGCTGTGGACGCACGTCACAGAATCTCAAACGACGTATACTTCAGTGGTCACGAAAAGATCGCTCAAAACTTCAAAGAAGACTTTGATGTTCAAAGAATAAGCATTGACGAAAGTAAATGTGTATTATGTGGTATGTGCTCCGGATTATGTCCAGTTGATGCATTAGTATTAACCATTGACGGAACACCGATCAAAGAAATCGACGCATATCCTCATTACAACGCTTTCTCAGAAATTGATGATGATGAATGTATTTACTGTAAAAGATGTGAAATCGCATGTCCTCGTGATGCAATCGTTATCGAAAGAATTTTACCAAACCGTGCTGACTTAGTAACTGGTGAAATCGACGTCGATGAAGATGAATGTATCTACTGTGGAGTATGTGAAGAATTATGTCCTGCAGAAGCAATCGTCGTAGACAAAGAAACCGGAAAAGAATCCATCGTTATCGACAAGGATGCATGTGTATACTGTCTGGTATGTAAAAAATCCTGTCCTACCAACGCTATCAAAGCGATTTGTAGAGCATGTAACTATGGTGAATACGACTTAGATCCTTCAAAAGCTGTCGTTAAAGGAAACTCCGTCATCGACTCAGAATTATGTGTATTCTGTGGATGGTGTGAAGGCGTATGTCCAACTGACGCAGCAAAACACAAAAAACCATTCGAAGGTTCTATTGAAATCGACGACGATAAATGTCAAGCTTGTGGAGCTTGTGTAGATATTTGTGGATGTAACGCATTAGCATTCCCTGTATCCTCAGGTCCTGGTTCAAGAATGGAACACGTAATTGCAAACAACGACTACTGTGTAAAATGTAAAGCATGTGCTAACGCATGTCCTAACGGTGCAATTACTGTAAAAAGAACTGAAATTGACCACACACCTATCAGCTCAACTACTTGGAAAGAAGCTTTAGACGCTATTAAAGACTAGGTGATATGATGGAACTTAAAGTAAATCAAGATAATTGTTTAGGATGCGGGATTTGTGTAATCGCTTGTCCTGTAAATGCTGCTATCAGTCCAGAAAACGCTGGTGGTAACGGTGCAAAGACTGAAGAAGTCATCATGATGGTTGAAAACGGATTCATCAAACTCTTCAGTCCAGAAAAATGTGAAGAATGCGGAACATGTCAAATGTTTTGTCCAGTAAATGCTATATGGTTAGAATAGGGGGATTATTATATGCATTACGCTAATACTTATTTAGAAAAACCTGTAGTACCTGATGTAAAGATTACTGGTGAAGGAACAACTGACGTACTCAAATGTATGTTAAACACAGGTTCTGACATCTACCAAGGTGCTTGTAAAAAAAGAGGATCCACTTTAAAAGAAGAATACAAAAACGCTTCCGGTACTTGCTACATGGATCCTAGAGATATGGCAAAATTAGGTGTAAACAACTGGGATACCGTACTTGTAAAAACCGACTTCGGTGAAGTTGTAGTAAACTGTGCAGTATCAAGAGATGCACCTCACGAAGGAACTGTATTCATTTGTAAAGGACCATGGGCTAACACTATCGTAAGTCACGACACTTACTGCTGTTCTGACCCAACCTACAAAGGAATCAGATGTACTGTCGAAAAAACCGACAGAAAAGTATTACTCATGGCTGACTTAATGAGATGGGTATACAAAAAATACGTTGATGAAGAAGATGACGATGTTGTAGAAAACATGGAATCTTTAGGTGAATTACCTGTTTATCACGGACGTAAATGGGAGGAGTTGATTGACCATGACTTATGAACCACCTGTAACTGATTATGATTACATTGTTGAAAACTGTACCTGTGCATTCTGTGGTTGTAACTGTGACGACTTAGACTACTTGGTAAAAGACAATCACGTAGTTGCAGTTAGACACGCATGCAGATTAGGGGCAAGTAAAATTATGGAAGATATGGACCAAAGGTTACTTGTTCCAATGATTAGGGATGAAAACGGAGAACTCAAAGAAGTAGACTGGGATACCGCTTTAGACAAAGCTGCAGAATACATTGCTAATTCCATCAGACCAGTATTCTACGGATGGTCCGAAACCTCTACTGAATGTATGAAAGAAGGAGTAGCATTAGGTGAATACATCGGTGCAGTATTAGACAACCAAGCTACCATCTGTCACGGACCTTCTCTCCAAGCTGTGCAAAACGCAGGTTACCCTATCCAAACCTTAGGAGAAGTTCAAAACAGAGCAGACATGATTGTTTACTCTGGAAGTAACGCTATGAACTCTCACCCAAGACACATGGCAAGATACGCTGTGTTCTGCCGTGGATACTTCAGACAAAGAGGAAGATTCGACAGAACAGTTGTTACCATGGATCCAAAATTCTCCGATACCGCAAAATGTTCCGACAAATGGATTGGATTTGAACAAAACGGAGACTACGGTTTCTACAACGCTATCAGAGCTGTTCTCAGAGGAAAAGAATTATACCAAGACGTAATTTCCGGTATTCCTAAAGAAGACATTTACGAATTAGCAGAAGAAATGAAGAAAGCTGAATTCGGTGTTCTCTTCTTCGGTTTAGGTTTAACCCACACATTATCAAAACAAAGAAACATTGACATTGCTATTAAAATGGTACAAGACCTAAACAAATACAGTAAATGGGGTCTTACTCCAATGAGAGGTCACTTTAACGTAAACGGATTCAACATTTTCATGGCATTCGAATGTGGATTCGCTTTCGGTGTAGACTATGCTAGAGGTTACCCAAGATACATGATGGGTGAAACCAACACTATCGATTTATTAGTAAGGAAAGAACCAGACTGTTTCATGGTTATTGCAGCTGACCCAGGTGCTCACTTCCCTAACGGAGCAAACCAACACTTAGCTAACATTCCAGTTATTCAAATCGATATTCACTGGGGTCCATCAACCGAACTCGCTGACGTAGTACTTCCAGGTTCATTCATCGCTGTAGAATGTGCCGGTACCAGTTATCGTATGGATGGTGTGCCTATCTACATGAAAAAAGCAATCGACAAACCAGAAACCTGTCGTGACGACGAATGGATTGTCCGTGAATTGAAAGAAAGAGTAATGAAACTCAGAGAAGAGCCAAACGTAGCTCCAAAATATGTGCCAAATCCAAACGCACTATAAAGGTGATATAATGGAATATATTCTTAAAAATGGTATAGTCTACGACCCAGCTAATGAAGTTAACGGGGAAAAGATGGACGTCATGTTCAAAGACGGTATTATTGTAGACAGTGTTTCTGCAGATGCTGAAGTCTTAGACGTTACCGATAAAATAGTCATGCCAGCAGGTGTTGACCCTCACGCACACGTTGCAGGTCCTAAATTAGTAGTAGGAAGATTATACAGGCCTGAAGATTCCAGAAGAGGTGTTACTCAAAAAACAAAAGTATTAAGATCAGAATCTGGTTTCTCCATCCCAAGTTGTCCTGCAACCGGTTACAGATATTCAAGATTAGGTTACGGTACTGTTGTAGAAGCAGCTATGCCTCCTCTTGAAGCAAAACACACTCACGAAGAAATCGCAACCATTCCACAAATAGACATCCCAGCTTTACCATTATTCGGTAACAATTGGTTTGTAATGGAATACGCAAAAGATAATAACATTGAAGACATCGCAGCATTCGTATCTGCTTGGTTAAAAATATCCAAAGGTTACGGTATTAAAATCGTAAACCCATGTGGAAGTGAAGCATGGGGATGGGGTATGAACGTGCACGGTGTAAACGACAAAGCACCATACTTTGATGTAACTTCCAAAGAAGTTATCGTTGCACTCGCAAAAGCTAACGAAATGTTAAACTTACCTCACTCTATCCACATTCACCCTAACGACTTAGGACACCCTGGTAACGTACCAACTACCATTGAAACAATGGATGCTGTTAAAGGAATCAAGAAAGGTAAAGGCGCAGCTGAAGTTAGGGACCAAGTCATGCACTTAACTCACTTACAATTCCACTCTTACTTAGGTAACAGTTGGAAAGACGTAACATCCGGTGCTGAAGAAGTCGCTAAACACTTCAACAAAGCTGACAACTTAACTTGTGATATCGGTCAGGTTACTTTCGATGAAACCACCACAATGACTGCAGACGCTCCTATGGAATACGACTTATTCAAATTATCCGGTCTCAAATGGACCAACAAGGATATTGAATGTGAAACTGCAGCAGGTATCATCCCATGTATCTACTCCAAGAAAAGTCCAGTTAGCACATTACAATGGGCTATCGGTCTTGAATTATTCTTGTTAATCGAAGATCCATGGAGAGTATGTTTAACAACTGACCACCCTAACGCAGGTCCTTTCACCAGATACCCAAGAATCATCTCTTGGTTAATGAGTAATGAGAAAAGGCAAGACATGTGTGACAATGAAGTTCACAAATGGGTACACAAAAGAACTCTTCTCCCAACTCTTGAAAGGGAATACGATTTCTACGATATTGCAACTATTACAAGAGCAGCTCCTGCTAAAATCTACGGATTCACTGACAGAGGTGCACTTACCCCTGGTTACAGAGCAGACATTGCAGTATATGACATAAATCCTAATGAAATTGATCCATCCAGACAAGCTGACGAAATCGAAAAAGGTTTCAACGTAGCTGACTACACTATTAAAGATGGTCAAATCTTAGTAAAAGACAAAGAAATTGTTAAAGTTAAAGAAAGTCAAAACATTTGGGTTAACGTAAAAGGATGGGAACAAAACGAGCAAAAAGTCATCGACAACATCATGCCGTTCTTCACCCAATACTACTCTGTCAAATGGGAAAACTACCCAGTACACGACCACTACGTATCCAACCCAATTAGAATAGACGTTGAAGGTAAATAGGGGTGTTTAATTTGAAAACAATTACATTTGATCAAATCAAAACTTCTTCAATCGCTTTAGAATTCGATGAATTAATTCCAGATGAAATTTACTCCTGGACTGAAGCTGATTTCGCAAAATATCAAGTCCCAATCGGAAACTCAAGATTCCCATTAACCGACTTCTTCAAAGTAACCGTTGAAGGAGACGCAGCAGGACCTGATGAAGTTAAAATGATTTTAAACGGTGACTTAAACAGAGTAAAATAC
>NZ_CACYJE010000002.1 GCF_902774605.1 uncultured Methanobrevibacter sp. | reverse complement strand
GGAATGGTATTGATTAATGTAAGTGGAACATACTACTATGCTGACTTGAAAGACGGTAAGGCAACATTCAACGTCGCAGGTCTCAAGGCCGGAGAATACACTGCAATCGTAACTTACGCTGGTGACGATAATTATAACAGAAGCGTTGCTTCCAAGGTATTTGTTGTGCATCCTCAAGTTACTCTTGAGCCTGGTGTAAATAATGGTACTGTGACTCCGATTACTGTTAAAGTGTCTGACAATGCTACTGGTGATGTTACTGTTGTGGTGAACGGCACTCCGTACACTGCTAAGGTTGAAAACGGCACTGCCACTGTTTATGTGAAAGATGCTCAGCCTGGTGAGCAGAACGTTACTGTGATTTATGATGACGGTAAAAACCCTGTTACTCAAAACCAGACTGTTGACATTCCTAAAGTAACTGGTTATGATGTGAATGTGACTGCTCCTGATGTGAAAGTCGGTGAAAACGGCACAATCACAGTCAAACTTCCTGAAGATGCTACCGGTAATGTGACAGTTAAGGTGGGCAATCAGACTATTCCTGCTAAGGTTGAAAACGGTACTGCAGTTGTAAACGTAAGTGATTTGCCTGTCGGTTCATATGATGTTGATGTGGCCTACAGCGGTGATGGCAAGTACGCTGGTACAAATACCAAATCACATATCAACGTTGCGATTGACATACCTACAATCAATGCTGTTGAGAAGCTTGTGAGAGGATGGAACAGTATCTATGATTATGAGGCTGTATTCCTTGACAAGTTCGGTAACGCTCTCGAGGGTGTTAACGTGACTTTCATTGTCAACGGCAAGTCCTACACTGTATTGACTGAAAAACATGGTGTGGCTAAATTAGCAACTTCTCACTTGGATGTTGGTGAATACAATGTGACTTCCATTAACCCTGTGACTGGTGAGTCTGTGACTAAGGAGCTTTCAGTTGTTCCTAGGTTGATTCATAACAAGGACATTACCATGGACTTCATGGACGGTACCTATTACACTGTTCTTGTAATTGGTGATGACGGCAATCCTGTCGGCGAAGGTGAAATCATTGACATTTACGTCAACACAATACACTACGTAAGTAAAACCAACAAGGACGGTCTTGCTAAGTTGAAGATCAACTTGAACCCTAAAAACTATAGGGTCATGGCTGAGTATAAGAACTACAAGGTTTACAATAAACTAGTGGTCAAACAAACCCTTAAACTTGTCAAGAAGACTGTTTCAGTCAAGAAAGGCAAGAAGATTGTTCTTAAGGCTAAACTCAAATGGACTAACGGCAAGGCCATTAAGGGCAAGAAGATTGTCTTCAAGTTCAAGGGCAAAAAGTACTCCGCTAAAACCAACAAGAAAGGTATCGCTAAGGTGACTATCAAGAAGAAATCAGTGCTCAAGAAACTCAAGAAAGGCAAAAAATATTCATTCACTGCATCCTACAAAACCAACAAGGTTAAGGGTAAGGTGAAAATTAAAAAATAGTGTTTGACATTAACACTATTTTTCCTTTTATTTTTTTCAAAGCATTTAATTGCAATATTATATTTTTATTTTATACTCTGACTATTTTTTCATTAGTTTAATCAATTGGAATTTCAATTATTCTCATACTTTCCATTGCAGTCAACATGTTCTTCCAGCATCATCTATCTGTAACCGTATTGGAATGAGATTTTTACAATATTTCGATTAATTTATAAATGGTAAAATCTTCATATAGTATAGTGTAAAATAATTGCAGGTTTTAATATGACTATTACTCATAAGCATGTTGATGAAATTTTTGAATACGACGGAAGCCAAATCAACCCGTCATGGGCATTCCAGGAATTTGGCATATACGGATCATCAATAGTCACATGGATAGGTCCGGTCAACATCACTCCCGACAACCTGAAGGACTTCGCTGATGTGGGGCTTGAAATCAAATCCAATTACATGGTCAATTTCATATGCGAATTCTTCGACCAGCAGCCTACAAACATGAGGGTTGCATATCTTCGCCAAAGGCTCCTTGTGATGATTTTCAGGGAAATCCTCACTGAAAAGGGAATCGCTACAAGAAGGGAGGGCGACGATATTTTTGTCGACGGCAGGAAACTGTCAATATCCATCGCTTCAGTGTCCTTGAGCTCCGCTAAGATACACTTTGCGCTTAACCTTGAGGATAAGGGAACTCCGGATGATGTGGACACCATCGGACTGTACGACATTAAGGTGGATGGCCAGCAGGTATTCAATGAAGATAATCTATTAGAATTAATAAACGATACAGTTTCCAGATTCACTGATGAGCTGGAAACAATCGAAAACGACATAAGCAAAACCAAGGTGTTAGGATGAAAATTTTAATTAACGGTATTCAATCAAATTTAAGATTCTCCTCCGCTCACGTGATTCCTGGGCATGAGTCCTGCGGATTTATACATGGGCACTCCTATTTCGTTGACGTTGAAATAGGAGGGGAAAGGGCAGGAAAATTCGATTTCGTAGTGGACTTCAAGGACGTTAAAAGCTACACTCGGGCAATCTGCGACGAGCTGGACCACAGGTTGCTGATTCCAGTTTATAATGATCTAATCGAATTCAAGGATTTCGACAAGAACAAGGATTCAATATTCGATTTGCAAAAGCAGAAATCAGTATACTTCAAAATTGACGGCAAGGGATACACCATACCTTCTGTTGACTGTGTATTTCTGCCTCTGCCGTACTCTTCCGCAGAGGAACTGTCCATGTTTTTCGCCAAGACATTGGCCAAGAAACTCGCTGAAACATATGACAACCTTGAATATGTTGCAGTGTGCGTGAATGAGGGGATTGGGCAAGGTGCAGAGTATAGGGAAGACTTATGATGAAAGCTCCAATAATTGAAATTTTTTCAAGTTTTCAGGGCGAGGGCCTTTTGATAGGTGAAAGGCAAATATTCGTCAGGTTCGCAGGATGCAACCTGAACTGCAACTATTGCGACACCAATGACAGTAAATCCGAGAAATCCGGAGTGCTGATGACTCCTGATGAGGTTGTAAGTGAAATAGAGAAACTCATCACTCCAGATTGCAAAAGCATATCATTTACTGGAGGTGAGCCGAGCCTATATCCTGACTTCATTTCACAGGTCGGCAAGAATTTCAATTTGAAAATAATGCTCGAAACAAACGGTACATTGCCGGACAATATCGATTCAATTGAAGGATTGGATATTGTCTCATTGGATATCAAGCTTCCGGAGCATTTTGATGGTGATTTTGATAATTCAATTTTTTTAAATGAAATTAAATCACTAAATTTATTAATAACCAAATCCATAAATGTATATTGTAAAGTAGTTATATTGCCATCAACAAAAATAAAGTCATTTAAAGAGGTAGTTGAAAAATTATCGCAAAATATTTCAAGCAAAAGCAATCTTAAAATAATTATCCAACCTTCCAGTCCGTTAGGAGAATGGAAAGACATTAATTTTAAATTATTTGAGTTTTCCGAAGTTGTTGGGCAATATTTTGAAGTTTCCACCATTCCTCAAATCCATAAGATTTTGGATATCGAGTGAATTATTGTTTTTAATATTATTGATTTTATTTTAGTGATAGCAATTGTAAAATGAGGTGTGAAAATGAAAGATAAAACATCCGTTAATAGAAAATCAAACACAGGTGCAGTAGAACGAGAGACAAGAGTTCATGATAAAGAAGGAGACATTATGGCCATTGCAAGCCGTGACGTTATTTCAATCCCTCCTTCCAAAAGTATCAAAGACACTGCAAAAGTAATGATGGAACACGAATTTAGAAGATTGCCAATTACTGACCCTGGTTCTGGTAAATTATTAGGTATTGTAACAGTAATGGATATATTAGATTTCTTTGGTGGAGGAAAAAAATTCAACATTATTGAAAAAAAATACCAGGACAACTTCTTAGCTGCAATCAATGAGCCGGTTAAAGAGATAATGACCCGTGACATCATCACATTATCAAACAAGGCTTCCATTGCAGAAACTATCGAAACAATGTTATCTAATCAATTAGGTGCAATTCCTCTCGTTGATGCTGACGGCAAACTTGCAGGAATCGTAACCGAAAGGGATATTGCATTGTCCCTAGCTGGTGTTGCAGGAAAAGACACCGTGCAGGATTTCATGAGTCCTAAAGTATTCACAACCACTCCAGGTACACCTTTAGAAGGCGCATGCAAAATCATGGTTAGGAACGGTTTGAGAAGAATTCCAATCGTGGGCGGAGAAGCCGACATTTCCAATGCGGCTAAAAAACTATTAGGTATCTTAACCTCTACTGATGTTATAAGATTCCTCAACGCTAAAGAATTATTCGATAACTTGAATTCCAACTTAGCAACTGACGTATTGGAGCAAACCAAGATTTCCGACATAATGGCTAAAGAGCCAATCACAGTCGAACCAACAATGACCATTGGCGAATTATGTGAAGTATTTGCTGATAAAAACATTGGTGGAGTTCCAGTAGTCAAAGACGATAATGTGCTTGGAATCATTACTGAAAGAGATATTTTAAACGCAGTTAAAAGATATTAAACTAACACAATCAATATTAGGAGATGATAATATGCAAATTAAGAATTTGATGTCTGAGGATATAATCACCGTGGACAAGGATCAAAATCTTTCTGATGCTTTGAAATTATTGCGCAAACATAATGTTTCACGTTTGCCTGTAACCAATAATAAGGAATTAGTTGGTATTATTTCTGAAAGAGATATAGCTAACAAGCTAGGTTCTTCAAAATATGAAAGCATGCCTGCATCAAGACTTCATATTTCATCTGTAATGGTTAAAGATGTATTCACAGTTCCTGAAACAATGCAATTAGATGAAGTGGCAAGATTAATGTTGGAAAACGGTATCGGTTCCGTTCCCGTCATGAATGAAGATGACAAGATGGCCGGAATCGTGTCCAAGGCTGATTTTGTCACACTTGCAGTGGGAATTGCTTTTGAAAAGATTACTGTTAAGGAAATTATGACAAAAGACTTGACAGTGGTCTCACCAACCGAAAGACTTGTTCACGCAAGAAGGCAAATGATAGAATCCCATGTTGGAAGATTGCCTGTCGTGGATGATGAGAATCTTGTTGGTATGGTGACCTCCAAGGACTTGATGAGGGCATTCATCGACTTTAGGAAAAAGGTGCCTGAAAAGTACCAGAAGTCTCAAATCAAGGAGGTTCTTGTTGAGGACATAATGTCTTCAAACCCAACAGTGACATCCAAGGATGCAACTATCGCTGAAGTTGCAAAAGTCATGATGGAAACCGGATACAATGGTTTGCCTGTTGTTGAAGGCAATGTCGTCGTTGGTATTATAACACAAACAGATATTTTAAGGCTGATTGAAAAATTGGAATCTTAAAAATATCTTCTTTTTTTATTTTTTTTAGGGGGTCTAAGCATTACTTTAATATCATTTCTAGGTCCTAAGGGAACATTCACTCATGAGGCCGCCAGTCACGTGGGTGATGAGTTGATTCCATACTGCACTATTCCTGCAGTGATGGAAAGCGTCAGCAATGGCGAGACTGGTTTTGGAGTCATACCTATTGAAAACTCAATTGAGGGTCCGGTCGGAATAACATTGGATTCGCTCGCTCACAAGTTCGACTTGAAGATTTACCGGGAGATAATCATTCCCATCAATCAGAATCTCATGGTCAATCCGGGTAGCGGGATGGATGACATTGAGGATGTGTATTCCCATGCGCAGGCTATAGCGCAGTGTCAGGAGTTCATCAGAAAAAACATGATCCAGCCTCATTATGCCGTCAGCACCGCAAGGGCTGCCAAGGACATTTTGGGTTTCAAAAACAAGGCGGCAATCGGAAACCGTGTCGCTGCGGAATTATATGGTCTGGATATTCTAAAGGCCAATATCCAGGACACCGACAATAACGAGACAAGGTTCGTTGTCGTTTCGAAAGATGATCATGAACCCACCGGCAGGGATAAGACATCCATAATCTTTTCAATCTATGAGGACAGGCCGGGTGGATTGTATCATATTTTGGGGATTTTCGAGAAAAACAATGTGAACCTGACCAAAATTGAGTCCAGACCGTCAAAGAAGGGTTTGGGCAAATATTTGTTCTTCGTTGACTTTGAAGGCCATGCTGCTGATGAGATGGTTCAGGATATTTTGGCTGAAATAGATGAAAATACTTATTTTTTAAAAGTTCTAGGTTCCTATCCTCATTTTAGGTAACATTTAAATTATTGTTTTAATATATTTTAAAACATAATAATTTCAGGGAGGGTAGGCATGTCAGATGATAGAGATAAACTTCTAAAAATCATGAGTAGTTTGGAAGCCGATTACAATTCCGGCAAAATTTCTAGAGAGAAATACACTTACTTCCGTTCTAAATATGAAGATAAGCTTAATTCCATTGATGCTGTTGAAGCCACTAGAAGAATCCGGTCTATGCAGGGCAAATCAACTGCTCCCAAGAATCGTAAAAGAAGCAGGAAACCTACCGTAGATAAGAAAAAACAGGAACAAGATTTAGTTCAAAAGTATATTATTAATCCTAAAAAGGGCGACGCAAAGTATAACAAGAAGAAAAAATCCTCAATGGATGGGAACACTTTCAAGCTGATAGCGGTATTGGTGCTTGTTGTAGCGTTTACTGCAGGCGTTGCCTATGGTGTATTTAGCTTTGAGTTTGACACTGGTGCGGAAACCGGTGTGGTTGCAATTGTTGAGGATACAGCATTCCCTGAAATTAAAGCGGTTGTAAACACAACAACTACAAACTTCACCGACACTTCCAACAACACTCAGGTTGAAGACACAAGCGATGACAATAATGATGAGAAGGTGGAGACCACCACAACGCAGACTACAACTGAAACCACTACAACTGAAACCACTACTGACACTTCAACCGATTCAGGTTCAAGTTCCACCGGTGGAGGAGGCAGTTCCGATTCTGGATCAAGTTCGGATTCAGGTGGAGGCAGTTCCGATTCAGGTTCAGGCTCAGGTTCAGATTCGGGTGGAGGCAGTTCCGAGTCTGGAGGAAGCAGTGAGGAATAATCCTCTTATCCAATATTTAAAGGTGATAGTATGGAAAATAGACTTTTAAAAGGAAGCATAATCGGCATTATTCTTATCATATCCTTGATTTTAATAGCTTCTGGTGTCGGTGCGGCACCAAGCTCCAACAATGACACTTCTATTCAAACATTGTCAAAGGGAGGATTGACCATCAATTATCCTTCAGATTGGGGTTATTCAGAAGCCAAGTCCAATTATTCAATCATGTCAATTTCAAAATTGAATTCCATTGATGCCGCCGGTGTCGGCCAGGTCAATATCAATTTTGAGAAGAAGCCTCTTGAAGGTGAATTCGCCACATTCGTCAATACCACCTACAAGTCCATGGAATCAGACTCCTCATTTAAACTGATTTCATCAGGATCATCCGTTGTTGGGGGCAAGGAGGCATTCGAATATGTCTATACTTCAAACCAGAACGGCACTGAAAGACAGCACAAGGCAGTATGGTTTGAGAAAGGCGGACAGGCTTACGCTTTACTGTACAGTGCTCCAATCGACCAGTTTGATGCTAACTTATATGTATTTGACTATATCCTATCAGATATTCAAATTACATAAATTATTTTTTTTTATGGTGTATTCTTATGATTATATTATGCGTTACAGGCAGCATTGCAGCTACCGAATCAATCAAGCTCGCTCGTGAGTTTAGAAGAAACGATGTCGAGGTCAAGTGTTTCATGAGCGAATCCGCATGTGAAATCATTCATCCGAATGCAATGGAATTTGCAACAGGAAAAGAGGTCGTAACCAGGTTGACCGGTAAAATCGAGCATGTCAAGTATTCTCAGGAGGACCTGATACTTGTTGCTCCGGCAACAGCCAATACCATTTCAAAGTTTGCTCACAAGATTGCTGACGATCCGATTTCAACATTGCTGATTACCGCCCAGGGACATGACACTCCAATCATTTTCGTTCCATCAATGCATGATTCAATGTATCGTGCGATTAGGCAAAACATTGAAAAGATCAAGGATGAGGGTTCAGCCACATTCATCAAGCCCAGGATGGATGAGGGCAAGGCCAAATTCCCGTCTAAGGATGACATTGTGTTGGAATCATTGAGAACCATTAATTTAAACAGAAAGGATTGATATTATTAAAGGCAAAAGGATACTGATAAGTCTTGGTGGGACTTATGAGCCCATCGATTCGGTGAGGGGAATCACCAACAAGTCCTCGGGCAAGATGGGTTTGGCCCTTGCTCGTGAAGCGTATATTCGCGGAGCGGACTTGACTCTTGTTGTGGCTAATGTCAGTGTTGAAATCCCTTCAGTTTTCAATGTCGTTCGCGTCGAGACAAGCTCCCAGATGAACGAGGCTATCTTGAAGCTGATTCCATCTTGTGACATTTTCATCTCAGCGGCGGCAGTTTCTGATTTTGAATTCAGAAAAAAATCAGATAAGAAGATTGACTCCTCCAGTTCATTGTTCTTGAATCTGAAGCCGACTACCAAGATTATCCGCCAGATTAAAAAGATTAATCCTAGTGTCTTTCTGGTTGGGTTTAAGGCGGAATTCAACATTTCAAGGGATGAGATTGTTGAGTGTGCCCGTAGGCAGATTGCCGATGCAGGCACTGATTTGGTTATTGCCAATGATATCTCTAAGGATAACTGCCATTTCGGATCCGACAATAATGAGGTTCTCATTGTTGATGATGATGTCTTGACTGTGCCGTTGGCGTCCAAAAGGGAGATTGCCAAAAAGATTTTTGACGTAATTTCAAAAAAGATATGAGTTCATCTATATTTCAAAGTTTCATCATATTATTTTAATTCATTGCTCTTTTTATTTTAACATATTGATTCAGCATTATGATACTTTTTCATTAATGACTTATTTTAATTATTCATTCATTGCATTAAATTTACATGTTTTCGGGTTCCATTTTTTGCTTTGTGGCAAATGATGAAATGATGTGAATGTTGCTTGTTTCATGTTTTGATTTTCAAATCAATCCTATTTGCAAATTGCAATTTTGATGTCATGTTAAAATATGGGTATATGGTGTAGTGCAAATGGTTTCATATTTCGATTAATGGCATATGTCTGAGGAGGATTATGCCCTCATATGAGTAATACTTTTTTGATTAAATCCTTTAAAATAATCTTTGAAAAAAAGTCTTTTAAAAATAAGTTATTAAATAAAATAAGTTCATGCCTTTAGGTTTTAGTTAAATGGAGTGATTAATAGAGTGAATCAACCTAAAGGACGTTTCAATGAACTTTTATTTTATTTGCATTAGCATATATAATATTTTATTTTATAGTATAAAAAGCTATCTAAGTAATACTTTCTGGCCGATTTTGTAGTAATTTTTTAATTTTCTCAGAGCTATTTTTTAGCTGATTATCACTCAAAAATTGGGTGATTTTTTACAAAGATTTTTCTTGTATTGACAATGCATTATTGCCTTTTTTGTGGTGGTGTTGTTTTCGGTTTTGGTTATTTTTAAATAATTTATCTTAATATTTCTTTTGATATTGGGTGGATTTTGATTTGGAATTTAATAGGGTTTGGGTTTTGAATGTTTGTGATGTTGCATCATTGATTATTTGTTATTGTTGATAAAATTTTTGAATGTTTTTCATCATGTAATTTCTAAGGTTTTGATATTTATTGGAGTATCAAGTGCATACTTTTTTGGATATTGATTGATATCAT
Source organism: uncultured Methanobrevibacter sp. (assembly GCF_902774605.1). Classification (GTDB taxonomy): domain Archaea; phylum Methanobacteriota; class Methanobacteria; order Methanobacteriales; family Methanobacteriaceae; genus Methanocatella. Next base: position 98,142 of record NZ_CACYJE010000002.1, on the reverse strand, counting down.
TTCTTTTTTGTAATTCCATAAAAATTTAAATCTATATGAATCTTTTAATTTTTATTTAAACATTAAAAATTTATTTTTTTTTACAGATTCTTAAAATCTTATCTATCTTGTCAAAATCAGCATCAGAGATGTGATAAAATTTTAAAGATTATTGATTGATATAATTGAAAAAAAGAGGAGCAGATGCGTGTTGCATCTATCTGATTTTAATTTTAATTTTTTTGGTTGCTTTATTGTAGTAGTTGTTTCCTTTATATTTGATAACTGCTTTGTAAGTTCCTTTTTTAGTTAATTTGGTAATTTTAAAGGTTGCTTTGCCTTTGCTGTTGGTTTTTACTTTGTATGTTTTACCTTTAACTTTTAAGGTTACTATTGCTTTTTTCATTGCTTTTTTGCTGTTTTTCAGGATTATTGTGTATTTTTTGATTTTTGTAGTTCTTTTGAATGTTTTTGATTTGGCGATTATTTTTGTTTTCTCTTTATTGATGGTAATTTTGATAGTTTTACTTGTTGGACTGTAATTACTATTTACAATTTTAATTACCATGTTCTTTTTACCGGCTTTTGCAGTTTTTAGGATTTTTGCAGTTAATTTTATTGAAGTAGATCCCTTTTTGATGGTGGAAGTTCCAATTTTTTTGCTGTTTAGTGTAAATGTTACTTTGATTCCATCAGTTATACTTTTGAAGTTAACTTTGTAGGTTCCGCCGTAATTAATCGTATATGCCGCATTTTTTGCATTAATTGTAATGTGTTTTTTATTTACAGTGAAATTAACGGGAATTTCTGCTCTTATGATGTTATTGTCAATGTATGTAATATTGGCATTGTAAGTTCCAGCATTTAATTTAGGAATAACAAGTGTTGCGATTCCATCTTTTACATCAGCATAATATTCAACATTATTAACTCTAACAACCACTTTACCACTGTTCAATGGGTATATGGTGCTGCTATTTACCTGAACTTTGATGTTGACTGAATTACCGTAAACAACATCTTTAGCTTCAAGAATACTCATGCTTACTGTATCGTTTACCAATGGAACATCATTTGTAACATTATCTAAAGTTATTTTAGCACCTATGTTAACATCAATGCAATTTTCACCATTGCCTATGAATTCAGAATTGCTGATAATCATGTCGGTTTCAGTTTTAATTGCACTGCCTCCAGTTGCATTATTGTTAGTGAATTTGGAGTTGTCTATGGTTGTTTTACCATTATTGTATATTGCTCCGCCATAATTGGCATTACCATTCTTGAAATTAATATTTTTCAGGGTTACATTGTTTGATGTAATGTTGAATATTCTTGCAAGTCCCGCTCCGTCGATGGTATGTCCTTGTCCGTCAATTGTGAAATTGTCTTTGGCGATGACAATTCCATTTATAAATTCCTCATCGATATCGGTATATGCATAATCATTTGTTAATTCAAGATAATTTTCGTGGTTTTCGATTTGATGTGAAAGCATCATAAATGACTCATTGTTAAGCACTGTGAATGCTTTGATGCATGCTACCTGTAAGGTGTTTTCTCCTTCGTTATCCCAGTTATAATCATAGAGGTCAGTCCAGTTTTCACCGTCAAAGCTTATAAATGAGATGTTTTCGCTGTAAAATTTATTGACGTATATTGTTCCTTCACAGATAGGGACGCTGGCATTATTGTGATTGATTTGGAATTCTATTTCAAAAACATCGCCAATTTCCAATGGGATGACCTTTCCGAGTTCAATTGTCCAGTATCCTGATTTTGAAAATCCTGATTTACTTAATTTTAAAGCATTGTTGACATAAACTGATAAATTCCAAAAGCTATCTTCCTTGAAATATGTGGATACTCCTGCTAAAAGTTCATTGTTGGTTGCATTGAATCTGTTTTTATACCATATTGTATCATTTGGGGTATTGATGAAATCAGTTTGTGCCTGATCGTACTGATAATTTTTCTCGTATTTTATTGTACTGTTGAATATGATTACGGATGTGCCTAAAAAGTCTGATTTTGAAGGGCAGGAGGTATCATAATATGAAACATAGAAATAGCCGTCTTCTCCCCACTCAGAGCCCCAACTGTTTTTACAAATCCATGCTCCCAGTCCTGGAGCATTAGGTATTTCCATTGTATCATTCCAACCTACAATAACAATTTCATGATTGGGATAAATGGATTCATTGTAATGCTGCTTAACAGAATTTGTTGAATAGATAGCGGATACTACTCCTCCATATTTCATTATCGCTTTTTTGATTTCATCATTATCTGTGAAGTTATCTCTTTTAATGTTTAAAATATTCTGGATGTGCAATACACTATCAAACAAATTTGAATATCGACTAATCTCTATATACGGATCATCCTCTTCCAAAACGGGACCTAACCAGCTTACAAGGTAACCTATGTGTGTATATGAATATCCTCCATAATTTGGTTCATAAATCCAGCCGAATGGTGATGTGTTACTTGCAATGTTTTTCATGTTGTTTTCTGAAAGGTCCAGTAATAAATTATGTGCTTTTAAAACATTTGACTCCAATCCCCCAATTGCGGCAAAAGCCCAGCAGTTACCCTCATCCATCTGGTCCTTAACGGAAGTGGTCTGATTTAAGTCAACTAAATTGTAATACTGAGGGATGTAATCAGTATCAGTATAATTGCCTATGAAAAATGTGTAATTTCTGCTGATAATTATTAGATTATCCTTATCATATGAAATGTAATTGACATATACGGTTTTATTTTCTTTCGCTGAATTACTCTCATAATTATTTTTTGAAAAATCTTGAGTTGAGTTGGAAACGATATAAATTGCGCTGCCATAACCGCTGGCATTATTATTTTTAAATGTATTGTTTTCAATTACCACATTTCGCATATCTGTTAGATATATTGCAGATCCAAAATCACCAGTATTTGATGAGAGTAGTGAGTTTATCAACTTTAAATCTCCATTTTGGTGAAAATAAGCTCCATTGATGCTTGATGAATTTGTTATGGTCAGATTATCGAATGTTGAATTACAATAGCTGATGAATATTCCCGCACCATATTTTGATTTAGCATTAACTATTGATATATTAAATCCAATTAATGAGTGGAAATCGCTACAATATATTGCTCCACCTCTTGATGTTGAAGAGCAATTGATAAACTCAGTTGAGGTGATGTTTATTAGAAATGGATAATCAAATACATTTTCAAATAATATTGCACCTCCCCTATCGGCTTGGGAATTATGAAACTTACAATCGTTGAAATTGATGTTTCCACAAGAGATATAAATGGACCCTCCAGTTTGCTTTGCTTTTGAATTATAAAATGTACAATTGTTAACAGTGAAATTTAAAAGGTCGTAAGTTGTATAACATATTGATCCACCTCTTTTCCCTGCAGTATTGTTTATAAATTCGCAATTGGATATATAAAGATTGCCCCTAAATGTATAGACTGATCCGTAAGTAGATGTGCCAGTATTGTTAATGAATTCACAACCATCAATTAAAGCATCAGCCTGAATTACACGAATACATGGTGTGCTTTTTGCTGTATTGTTCACGAATTTGGAATTGATTATATTGATTGGCGATTTTTCACAAGTCAATACTCCTGAAGCAGATCCTACTTTGTTGTTGATAAATTCGCAGTTGGAAATGTTGAAATCTGATTTTTCAGCATAAATTATTCCATAAGTTATATATGAATCTGATTCGACATTTTCGTTGTCAATGATTTTTGAGTCTTTAATATTCACTGTGCTGTAATATGCTTCTAAAATGCCTGCATCTAAAAGGGTGTTATTGTAAAATGTACAATTCACCAGATTGATATTGCTGCTGTCACTGTAGCCGTTGTAAATCATTCCTGTTGGAAAGTCTTTAGAATGATTATATTTAAAATCTTTGAAAATAACATTCACTGCAGTCAGGCTTTCGGGAGCATAGATTCTGATGTTTTTCAGGGTAAGATTCTTGAATGATACAAATCCGGTTATATGGATAGTGCTTCCGTTACCGTTGATGATAGTATTTGATGTGTCTTCACCGATAAATGTAATGTTTCTGTGTTCGGATTCCTGTTTATAGTCATATTCCCCATCTGTCAAGTAAATGATTGAATCATTTTTAAGGTCATTGTCTGTCAATTCTTTGTGGGGAGCATCAACAGATGTGATGTCTTCAGTGTTGTTAACATTTAGAATAGTATTGTCAGAAATTGTATTTCTGCTGTCTATTTCAATTAAATCAGTATTATTATCACTTGCGCTTGTTGCAGGGATAATAAACAATAAAAATATTAGAAGCGTTATAAGAAAATATTTATTTTTTAACATAATTTCACATTTCCACAGTATTATGTAGTTATTCTTAATATTTATTATATTGGGGTATAATAGTTGAATTAAGTTGCACTGTGATGAATAAAAACTATTAGAAAGTGAGGTTGCAAAAGTTTGATATATTTTGATAAGTATCTAAGTATTACTAATTGACGATTTTTGTAGTATTTTTTTAATTTTCCCAGAGGTATTTTTTCACTTGTTATCACTTGATTTTCACTTGATTTTTTTTAATAATTTTTCTTGTATGGGTATTGCATTATTGTCTTTTTTATGGTGGTTTTGTTTTATTTTTTGATTAATTTTAAATAATTTCTGGGGTGTTTTCTTTTTAAAGTTATCTGTTTTTGTTTTTAGTCTTTGTTATGTTGTCTGTGTTTGGTGTATGATATGAATATTTGTGTTTGTCTTTTTTGTTTGTGTGTATTTTTCGGATCTTTTGATTGTATACTTTTAAGGTATTTGATTATTTATTGAAGTATCATTTGTATACTTTTTTGTTAATATCTGGGTAAATTTTCTGTTTTTTCATTTTGTGTGAATTTTTTTGATGTGTGAAGACCTTATTTTTAATGTGGCTATTTGGTTTTTATTGTTTTTGTTGTTTGAATGGTTACTTTTTATTGGTTGTGGTAGTTTCCATTGTATGATGATTGGATTGTGTTTAAAAATAGTATAATCTTTGAATAAAAAAGAATAAGGGGTTTTTAGGTGAGGGGTCTATCTGTTTGTGTTTTTATTTTACTGTTAGGGTATTAGTGTTTTTGAGTTTTTCATAACTTGTTTTAATTTTGTATTTTCCTTTTTTGAGGTTTTTAACCTTGATTTTGCCGATTCCTTTTTTTTTATTGATTTTTTTTCAAATTGGATAGGTTCCTCTCATTCATAAAGCTTTTGTGATTTTGCACACTGTTGCACTTTCAAAACTTTTTAATATTTTATTGGATATATTAATAATTAGAAAAGATTTTTGGAGGAATAAAATGATGAACTTTGATTTAAGCATTGACCGTGAAAGTCCATTTCAACCAGGTAAGCCAGTTTCTCCGTATTTTTTTAAAGGAAGACATGCAAGCATTCAAAAGATTTTAAGATATTATAACAATGCCTGTAACTGTGATGTGCAGCATTTCTTTTTGACTGGAAAAAAGGGGATAGGTAAAACTTCTCTTGCAGAATTTGTCAAGCAATACCTTGAAGACAATAAAAATGCTTTGGGAATTTATGTTTCCAATAAGGGTCAGCATTCTCTGGAAAATCTTGTAACTTCTATATTTGAAGCATTCCTAAACAATGTGGAAAAAGGATTTTTTGAAAGAAACTTTGAAGGGTTGTTTGGAAGTATTGAAAGCGTTGAATTCATGGGCACTAAAATCCGTTTCAAGCCGGATGAAGAAACATCAAGAGATTTGGTGGCCAGTTTTCATTATATATTAAATGAGTTGATTAATGATGAGTTTGATGATTACGATTGTATCTTTTTGGTGATTGATGATATCAACGGATTGTCCCAACAGGAAGAATTTGTAAACTGGTATAAACGATTTGCAGACACAATTGAAGTTGACGGCTCATTTGAATTGCCTTTATATATTTTATTTGCAGGGTATCCGGAAAAATTCGACAATCTTGTATTGCAAGACTTGTCATTCGGCAGGATATTCCACCATGAGGAAATTAGCAGTCTTGAAAACACTGATGTTCGTGAATTTTTCATCAATGCATTTGATAGTGTGGGGATGAAATGTGAAGATGATGCGCTGGAACTACTTGTTTTGTTTTCTCAAGGATCTCCATTAATGATGCAGCATATTGGTGATGCGGTATTTTGGAAATCAGATGGTGAAATCATAACAAAGGAAACTGCAACAATTGGAGTTTTAAATGCAGCTAATGAACTTGGAAGCAAACAGATACGTCCGGACTTAAATAGAATAGGATCTAAACATTACATTAATATTCTTTTGAAATTGGGCAAGCATCAGATTTACAGTTTTCAGAAATCTGAATTGGAGGAGTATTTGTCCGATGATGAAAAGGGTGTTTTAAGCAATTTCTTAGCAAAAATGATTAAAATCGGCATATTGAATTCGATAGGTGTTAAAAACAGTGGAGAATATGAATTCAGCAATATTTTGTACTTCACATATTTCATGATAAAGGCGAATGAGGGTGAAGTTTTAACTTAAAAAAATATGTGTCAAGTTTTTTTTTAGGATGAAATTCAAACTATTAAATTGGTGAGGTATCAAAAGCTTGATATATTTTGATACCTATCTAAGTATTACTAATTGACGATTTTTGTAGTAATTTTTTAATGTTATCAGAGTTATTTTCTGCTTGATTGTCACCCAAAAATCAAGCTATTTTTTTTAAAAATTTTTCTCAACAAGCAAGGCAATATGGTCTTTTTCGTAAGGTTCCAATTTAATTTTTTCAATAATCTTAAAACCTTTCTCCTTCAATTTCCTCTCTTGTTCCTTGAAAATCTTTTTAGGTTTCTGCACAACATCAATACTTCTGGCCTTAATCATTAAAAGACCAACACCATCATCCTTTGCAAGCAGGTTCATGTTTCTCATAAACAGTTCTGTCTGTGTTGGCTGAGCAACATCACAGTATACCAGGTCTGATTTTTCAACAAGGTTCAAATATCCTTTGGGTTTGGTTGCATCGCCTAAAATCGGAGCAATGTTAGGTCTCTGACGTGAAAGCCGAACTAGCTTTTTGGCAGTGGTCGGTGAAAACTCAACTGCATAAATCCTTCCGTCAATCACAATGTCTGAAATGTGTGAAACGGTGGTTCCGGTTGAAGCGCCAAGGTACAATACTTTTGAAGTCTCCTCAAGCTCCAGATTTTCCAAACCGTTTAAAAGCGCAGCTGCCAATTTTGAACGTCTAGGATTCCATATCCTGTACTCCTCATCCTCCTGTATCAGCTCCTCTCCATAGACTGATATTCCGGGTGTCAGGTTTTTGGTTGCAACGTTGTCGTCCTTAAAATAAACTTTCATGCTCTACCTCCTCTTCCTTTTTTTCTTGCCTTTTCTCTTCTTGCCTTTGCGTTTTCCCTTTTCTTCGTTTCTTTTTTTAGTGGTCTTGGTTGGAAAAGGATTGTTCTTCTCTATCTCTTCAACATTCTGCTTGAACTCGTCTGCAACATTCTCGTCAAAGCTCTTGGTGAAGACGTCACGCCTGACGGCAAGGGATATTCTTCCTGCAAGCATCCTGGCAATCTTTCCACGGTTCCACCATTTGGCGCCCCTCACCTGTGGATGCTGGTAAATCAATCCGTATTTCGGAGGCCTGTCTCCGCTTTTAAGGTGCCTGAACAGTGCCTTTTCAGCACCCATTATCTGAACGGTGCTTGAAGGATACATTGCAAGGCGCCTTATTCCACCGGCATGTGATATCAGCTTTGCGCCCAATGTAGGTCCCACAAGCAGCCTGAGGTTAGGCGCAATGCTTTCCATCTTGTGGTCAATGTAATCCTCAATGTCATGTCGTGACTTCTGCAGCTCATGGATGGATTTGGCGTAATTGTTCATGATTTCAAGGTCTTCGGGGTTGATGTCGTCCTCAAGGTCAATTATGTTGTTGGGGAATGCTTCCGGCTTTGCCTTGACGATTTCATCCTTGCTCAGGTTTTCGGAAATCAGCCTGATGTAGGTTTCATTGTTCTTGATGACATCCATTTCAGGGAAGTACAATGCATACCATTCGCGAATCCTTTCGATAAGCTTTGAAATACTCTCGTCAATCTCATCAATGGAATTGATCGCCTGAATCAGGTGCTTGTCCTCACTGGCAGATTCCTTTTTGATCCTGTAGATTGCAAGGTTTTGATAGATTGCACTCAAGCTATCGTCATCCAAATCGAACTCTTCATAATTGCTTCTCAAGTACTCTCCGGCAGGATTGGGGTTTTTGATGGTTATCTTATCGTTATCATAATCGGACAGCCTCTTGTTTGACTCTATGATAATCTCATCATAATCCTCGCTGAGTTCATTGATGATTTCCAATTCCTCACTCACGATTTGCTTGTTGTTTATGTCAACCAGCCTGTCGATTATTTCATCTTCAGGGAACAATTTCTCACAAATCAGTTCATTTTCACTGTTAAAGGCGAAATAGCCCTTAACACAATAAGTTATATAGCATTCCATAAGATATGTTATTCATTTTATTTTTAATAAGTATTTTTATGATGAAATATTAAAGTATTAAATGTATGTCAAAGCAAAGTTTTAGAGATTTGAAAAATGAGATTGAACTGAAAAGTGCCGAAATCGATGAGCTGGCATTGGAGCTTGAAAGCAAGAACGAGGAAATCAACAAGCTTAAGCTGTACTCCACCAGGCTGAAGTATGAGAAGAAGAACCTGGAGGATAAGCTCGACACCAAGATAGATTATGACAAGGCAAGAATCAAGGAGCTTGACGATTTGCAGGAAAAGCTAGCAGAAAAGGATGCCATCATTGATGATAAGCATGACCAGGTCAAGTACCTGAGGACATTGGTTGACGACTACAAGAGTCAAATCAAGACAACCTCTGAGGAGCTTGAAATCCAGTTGAGGAAAATCTCTAAACAGTACGAGGAACTATTGCATCAAAAGGACTTGATTATTGAAAAACAGGATGATATGATTAACAATCTCACCAAGTCCAATGAGGAAATAGTCAAATCCAACAAGACCAACATAATCAGTTTAAAACTGCAGAATGAAAAGTATCAGGAAATCATTGACAATCTTACAAAAACTAATAAGTAATTAATTACAAAGTTGATAATATGTTAAAAACTAATGTTTGTGGAGTTGAATTCCAAAACCCATTGATGCTGGCGGCCGGAATAATGGGAAGCAACGCCTCATCAATGAATTGGATATTGAAATCAGGTGCAGGGGGAGTGGTGTCAAAGTCATTTTCACTCAACCCTCACCCGGGATACGTAAACCCTACAACCGTTGCGGTTGAAGGGGGAATAATAAACGCCATTGGATTGTCAAATCCGGGCGTTGAGAATTTCAGGGAGGAGCTTAAAAAAATCGACCATGGCGGCAACGTGGTGATAGCGTCAATCTATGGGGCAAACCCGGATGAGTTTTCAACACTCGTCGAGGAAGTGCAGGAATACGTTGACATGATAGAGCTCAACATTTCATGTCCTCATGCAATGGAAGGCTACGGAGCGTCAATCGGTCAAAGCTGCGACTTGTCACACACCATAGTCTCAGCATCCAAGGACGCAAGTGACGTGCCGATCATCGCCAAGCTGACACCGAACGTCACCGACATTACCGAAATCGCCAGGACCTGTGAGGATGCGGGTGCTGATTGCCTGTCACTCATAAACACTCTCGGCCCAGGCATGAAAATCAACATCGATGTTGCAAAACCCGTATTGTCAAACAAGTTCGGGGGAATGAGTGGAAAGGCTATCAAGCCAATAGCGATACGCAACGTCTACTCAGTCTACGAGGCAGTGGACATTCCATTGATAGGAGTCGGCGGAATATACACTTTCGAGGATGTTGTCGAATTCATCTTCGCCGGAGCCCGTGCAGTGCAGATTGGAACCGCCATCATGGATGAGGGCGTTGAAGTCTTCGGTAAAATAAATGAAGGATTAAAGAATTTCATGACCGATAAGGGCTACAAGTCAATTGATGAAATGGTGGGGATTGCACATGATTAATGAACCTAAAATCGTAGAGATAAAAGAGATAATCACTGAAACACCAACAATCAAGACATTCAAGTTCGATTGGGATTTTGAAACCCTGGGCAAACCGAATCCCGGCGAGTTTCTGATGATTTGGAACTTCAGCAATGAAAAGCCAATGTCCATTTCACAAATCAACGATGACGAGCTTGCAATAACAGTTAAAAACATCGGCGAGTTCACATCACAGCTTCATGAGCTCGAAGTCGGTGATAAGATAGGTGTAAGGGGAAGCTACGGTCACGGCTTTGACAACTCATTCAAGGGCAAGAAAATCATAGCCATCGGCGGAGGGGTCGGAATGGCCCCAGTCAATGCGATTGCAAGTGATTTGGCAGGGGATAATGATATCACTGTCATTTCAGCGGCCCAAACCAAGGATGAACTACTGTTTTTGGACTCATTGGAAAGCATTGGCGTTGACGTCAACCCGTGCACTGATGACGGAAGCTATGGCTTTGAAGGATTTGCAACAAACTGCCTCGAGGACTTGCTTCAGGACAACACTTACGATTACGGATTCGTATGCGGCCCTGAGATAATGATGAAGGGAATCTTCGAAATACTGGAATCATCCGACATCCCAGCACAATACTCCCTTGAAAGATACATGAAATGCGCCCTGGGAGTCTGCGGCCAATGCTGCGTTGACAGCGAAGGATGGAGAATCTGCGTTGAAGGACCGGTATTCGAGAACGATAAGATTGAAAAGATAACCGAGTTTGCAAAGTATCGCCGTGACGCATCAGGCGTGAAATACTAAATTGAAAAGGGATTGAAATGGGAAGGGATATTAAGGAATACCTGACGCCGCCAATACTATTGGTAATATTCCTATTGGTAGTTTCCTCAATGATAATATTCCCAGTCTTGAACATGGTCATCCTGGGAGCAATACTCGCCTACGGCGTAAGGCCGGTTGCCCGCCGGATACAGTCCAAGCTCAAATACTCCTCAATCTCAATACTGCTTGCAATGGTTGTCATACTGATACCATTGATACTGCTGATTGCATATATAGTATTCGAATTGTCAGGAATGCTGTCAGGTTTTCTGGCAACAAACTCAGCAACGGACATCAACGCAACGCTGTCATCGGTAAGCGCGTACCTGCCATGGAGCATCGACATCAACTCAATATCATCTCAGATCAACTCATCCATGCATGAAATCGGCAGATACCTACTGAACTACCTCGTGAAATTTGCAGGCAGCCTCATGAACATTACCCTTGACCTGTTTATATTGGTATGTTCAGTGTTCTACTTCGTGAGGGATGGGGACAAGTGCTTAAGCTTCATGAGGGATTTCGTGCCGGACGATTCAAAGGAATTCTTCGACAACACCGTCCAGTCAGTCAAGGACGTGCTTAGAAGCATATTCTACGGGCATTTCCTCACATCAGTGATAATCGGAATATTCGCAGCTATAGGATACTCATTATTGGGCTATCCGTATGGGATATTCCTGGGGGTAATTACTGGAATACTGCAGCTGATACCGGTTTTCGGACCATGGCCAATCTACTGGGCACTGTTTTTCATGGACATAATGGCCGGAAACTATCCAAGAGCCGTAATCGTGCTATTGTTCGGATTCTTCCTAAGCACAATCGACATGTACATAAGGCCAGCACTGTCCAGCCACTACGCAGACATTCATCCGCTGATTCTATTAATAGGGTTCTTATCCGGACCGCTGGTGTATGGAATCGTCGGATTCATAGTCGGGCCGCTGATACTTGGAATCACCTATGCAGTGCTTGACAGCTACAGGAAGGAATACATTTTAGGAGAGGGTTGAATGCAGAGAAATGTTGTTATACTTGATATAGATTACGTTACATATGAGGGAAAGCCGGTTATAAGATTATTCTCAAAGGAGGAGGATAAGAACATTGTGTTGATTGACGACACCTTCGAACCATACCTGTACGTGGTGAGCGACGACATCGATGAGTGCATTCAGGAAATCCAGGACAATATCGATGTGACCCGTGTGGAAAAGGTGACAAAGAAGGATTTCCAAATACCGATGGAATTCATAAAGGTGACATTCAAGCACCCTCAGGAATTGGCCAAGAACCGTGACGCTTTAAGGGACCTTGAAACGGTGATTCAAATAAGGGAATTCGACATACCGTTCTACAGAAGATACCTCATGGACCGTGACGTGATACCTATGACCGAGGTCATGGCCATAGGTGAGGAAATCGAATCATTCATGGACCTTGACTCCACCAAGCAGGACCTGAAGATCATAAAATTAACCGAGAAACTCGAAAGGGTTCCAGAGTACCCTCAGAAGTTCCGCATATTGAGCTTCGACTTGGAAGTGAGAAACCCTCATGGGATGCCCGACTCCCAGGAGGATGAAATCATCATGATTGGTGTTGCAAGCAACTTCGGCCTGAACCAGGTGATATCCACAAAAACCAACTCCCCCGAGAGGGATGATTTCGTAAACCAGGTAGATTCTGAAAAGGCGATGATTGAGGAATTCGTTAAAATCATCAAGGACAATAACGTTGACATTATCGTAGGATACAACTCCGACAATTTCGACTTCCCATACCTCAAGGACCGCGCAAAGATACTGGACGTTGACCTCGACATTGGAATGGACGAGTCCGCCGTCAAGTTCATTCGAAGGGGATATGCGAATGCAGCCTCCTTCAAGGGGCTGATACATGTTGACCTGTACCTTGTGATGCGCAGGTACATGACACTTGACCGCTACACTCTTGAAAGGGTTTACTATGAGCTTTTCGGCGAAGAGAAAATCGATGTTCCCGGCGAGCGCATATGGCAGTTCTGGGACAATGGCGGAGAGGAGCTGGACAAGCTATTTGACTACTCCCTTGACGATGTGGTTTCAACACTGAAGATTGCAGAGCAGACACTTCCGCTGAACCTGGAATTGACCCGTATAATCGGCCAGCCATTGTTTGACGTTTCACGTATGGCCACAGGTCAGCAGGCGGAATGGTTTTTAGTAAAGCAGGCATACTTTGACGATGAGGTTGTGCCCAACAAGCAGGGGTCAAACTTCGCAGACCGTGCCTCTGCTGAGGACAATGAGGGGGGATACGTTAAGGAGCCTGAGAAGGGATTGCATGAAAATCTGGTTCAGTTTGACTTCAGAAGCCTGTATCCGAGCATTATCATTTCTAAAAACATCTCACCGGACGTCATGACCTTGGGCGAGATTGAAAACGAGGACGAGTATAACATTTCCCCTGAACACGGAATCAAGTTCAAGAAGTCCCCGCAGGGTTTCATCCCGTCAGTCATCGACAAGATACTGCAGGAGAGATTCAGGATAAAACGTGAGATGAAGGCATCGACCGACCCGCAGGAAAAGATTTCCTTGAACGTACAGCAGCAGGCCATAAAGAGGTTGGCGAATACCATGTATGGTATCTATGGTTTTCCGCGCTTCAGATGGTATTCCTTCGAATGCGCAAAGGCCATCACATCCTGGGGAAGGCAGTACATCAAGTCTTCCATAAAAAAAGCTGAAGAGTATGGATTCTACACCATATATGCGGATACTGATGGTTTTTATGCAAAATATAAGAAAGAATAAGAATACGTGATTCTTATTCCTGAAGGTATGTTATTTTTGCGCTCACAGGCTCATAGCCAATGATCAGTTTGGTCTTGCACATGTTGTTGCTGGTTGAGGTTTTGGTTATGGTCATTCCCTTAATGTTTTTGAAAGTGTATTTTGCCTTTAGGAGATGATGGGTTTTGGCTCCATCCAAGTTGCCCTTGTATACTCTGAGGTTTTCAACATACACTCCCTTGTAATATTGCCCGTTTCTGCTTTGTTTGAAGAAGCGGAAATAATCTCCATTTTTAAATTTTTTTGTCTTTCCTAATTTAAGGGTCAGGGACTTCTTGACTCCAATATGAATATATGCCTTTCTGCTCAAAGAATATGCCTTACTTGCAGAGGAAATGATAACTTTATGAGTTCCCCTTTTAAGATTCTTGGTGCTTAATGTTGCAATGCCTTTGGAATTTGTTTGCAATGTATATGTCTTTGACTTTTTACCTGTGTAAACCTTGACTTTGATCTTAACCGTCTTCATCGGCTTTTTATTCGAATCCTTGATGGTGATTTTGAAGGATCCTTTTTTCTTATAGGTATTATATACGTTTGGCGCAGTGGCCTTGAGCTTTTTAGCGATTGTCTTGTTTGATGTGGTGTTGGTAGTGTCTTTAGCAGTATCTGATGTGTTTTTTGAACTTAATGAACTGTCATTAGCGGCAATTGCTGTTTCGACATTATTCTGTTCCAATTGAACATCATCTGATTCGCCAACGATATCATCTGTTGAATTGTCTGCAGCTGAAATCGCACTGACGCTTAAAATCAGAGCACATAATACTAGGAATGTTAAACATAGATGTTTCAAATTCAATTAATTCACCCTCCTAATTTAATCGGTATATATTCCGTATATTATGAATATATAAAAATAGTTTAGGTGAATATCGTATTTAAAATTTAACAAAAAAAAGAAAAAAGGGTTAAGAGAAATTAGATTCTCTTATCTTTTAATTTTAATAGTTGATTTTGCTTTTTTAGCAACAACATACTTGTCGGCGGATGTGACAACAACCTTGTGCTTGCCAACTTTAAGTTTCTTGACACTGAGTTTGGCAATTCCTTTAGAGTTGGTTTTAATCTTATAGGTTTTTGCCTTTTTACCAGTGTAAACTTTAACTTTAACTTTAACTCCTTTAATTACCTTTTTAGTCTTCTTGTTTTTAACAGTGACTTTAAAGTATTTTTTAGCACCTTTCTTGGCGGTTAATTTTTTAGGAGTTAATTTGGCTGGCGCCTTTTTAATCACAATCTTGGATGTGACTTTCTTAGCATCATAGTTCTTGTTTGATGCACTTGACACTTCAACCTTGTAGGTTCCTGGTTTTAAACTGTCAAGCAATAGTTTCAATTGACCGTTCATACCGGTTTGGCCGTTGTAGTTGTAGTACCTGTTTTTGGACACGAATATCTTGATGTTCACTTCAGCAGCATAGACCGCTTTCTTGTTTTTAGCATTGGTTAACTTAACAGTGAAGTACTTTCCAGCCTTATAGTAGGTATTTACTTTCTTAGCAGTGAGTTTAGCTTTAATCTTTTTGACTGTAATGGTCTTTGTCACCTGTTTAGCGTCATACCTGTTGTCTGCGGAAGTAACGATCATCTTGTGTTTGCCCACATCTAATGAAGCACTGAATGTTACTTGACCTTTGCTGTTGGTTTGGAACAAGTAATCACTGTATTTCTTGGATGTAGCATATAATCTTACAAGCAGGTACATGCCGGATACTGCTTTACCGTTCTTGTCTTTGACGGTTATTGTTGAAGTTTTTCCGGTATTGTACTGTACGGTCACATCTTTAGCACTGATAGTGGTTGGGATTTTAAGAACTGTTACGGTACCTTTTGCACTGGTTGGAGCGATGTTTTTAGTATCATTGTTTGATGCTGTGAATACGTAATTTCCACCAACTAATCCGCTTTTAGTCTCAGTGTTGTATATGGAAATGCGTCCAACTCCACTGGTGTTAGTGTAAAGGTAATATTCTCCACTCAATTTATCAATGGTTAATTTTACAATGATTCCAGGAACAGGTTCTCCTAAGGAGTTAGTAACTGTTACGGTTACAGGCTTGTCGGTTCCGAAGTATTCCTTATATGGGTCAACAACTATTTTGAAGTGTCCTTGGGTAATTGTTAAGTTGGTTGTGACTTTAGCTGCTTTAACATTGCCGTCGGATTCTAAATCAACGCTGTGGTTTCCAACGTCCAAGTCGATTTGGCTTAAGCTGATTGATCCACCATTCACTCCATTGTTGTTAAACTCGTATAGGTTAATTGTCTTGAATGATGCAATACCGTTAGCGTCAGTGGTTGCACTGAATCCTGCCCTGATGTTTCCAACAGTGGTCAGTTTAATGGTTTTTCCGGTAATGTTGGATCCATCGTCAGCATCAACTAATCTGAATGTGAAGTTACCGGTTCTGTATTCATTGACATTGTTGACAATTACAATTTTGGCATTGTAGATCCTGTTTAGGGTAACATTCTTCTCGGTATTGTCATATTTGATGTTTAATGTTGCAGTTGTGAAGTTGCCGTTTTCAAGAGTGAAGTATAATGTTCCGTTTTCATACTTGTCCACGGTTACAGGGATGACTACAGTATTATTTCCGTTTTTATAGGTTACGTTAAGTTGAATCTGTGTGACATTCATGTCTTCTGTCTCGTTACCTACAATGAGTCCCACCTTAACTTCTCCTTTTTTAGAGGAGTTGACGTTGATAGGGGTTGTTGCATTGAGGCCGTAGACTTTTAAAGTAATGTTTTTAACGGATTCGAGGAAAGTGCTGTCTCCTAAATACTTGACGGTTAAATTGTATACTCCAAATTTGAATGCATCCTTAATGGTTACAATGGAATTGTTAACATCAATATTAAGGGCTTTGCCGTCTTTCAATATTTGGATATTGTCTTTTGTTACATTGATGTTATGGCCTGAATCGGCTGTTAATCCGGTGATTATGATTCTTAAATTTTTATCTTCAGTTTCACCGAGGGTCACGATTGAAGCGCCGTTATCCACATCAATTTCTGTGTTCACTTTAATCTGGGTTGTTGCAGTTAAGTTTCCTTCACTGTATTTGATTACAGCATATGCTGAATCGAAATCAGCATCTAAGTCAAAAGTGATGTTTTGACCGTTTAAATCGTATTCAACAGTTTGATTGGTAGTTACATTGTTTAAAGTCCGGAATACTGTGACGTTTAATTTAGTTTCATTGATGTCAACTAAATCGGCACCATCATTGAGGTTGATGGTAATTGTCACTTGTGTATTGTCATCTAATACTGCGACTGCATCAGGATTGAATCTGACGTTTCCGTAAACTTTCTGTTCAATGGTAGTATTTGAGGTAACGTATGTGTCATTGCCCTTGTAGATAATGGTTATATTGTGCACTCCATCCTCTAAGTTCACGTTGATTATTGAATTGTTGTATGTGAATGCAATGTTTTTTCCATTGTCAAGCACTTGTAAGTCTGCTTTTGCAACGTTTAACACGTTTCCTTCATTGTCTTTTACAGTAACAGTTATGTTATTGGTTTCATTGTTCCTGTATTTGTTTTCTGCAGTTGCATTGACTGAACTTGTTAAGAGTATTTTAACATTTTTAGATCCAGTTGAATTAACGTAATTGACATTTACGCTTGCTTTAATCCATTTGTATGCGTCAACATCGAATTTGATTTTTCCGTCAACAATATCATATGCTGAAAGGACTGCGGAAGTTACGTTTCCGGTTTTGTCAGTGTAGGTTAAGTTTAATGTGAAATCATAGGTTAAGTCAATGTTTTCAGAACCGTCAAATAAGGTTACTGGGATTTCTACGGTTTTACCTTCGCTAACAACAGTTTCAGGAACGTTGATTGTATTGTTTCCGGATACTTTTATGATTATAGCGCTGCTGTTTGATGCATTGTAGGTTACATTACCTTTGTATGCGATTGTTAAGTTATGCACTCCTTCATTTAAGGTAAGGGTCATAACTGAATTGTTATATTTAAAGTCAATTTCATTTCCGTTATCGAATACTTTTAAATCATTTTTAACAACATTTAATTGATTTTCTTGACCATCGAGGATTGTGATACTGATTGTTTTATTCTCTTCTGATTTAAATTTGTATTCGTCTTTATCTGCTTTGACTTGAGTGCTGACTTTAATGTTAACTGTTTTTGGTTCAGTTGCATTAACATAGTCTATTTTCAAACTTGCAGCTATTAAAGTAACGTCTGTATTGAATTTGATAGTATTGTTTTCAATAGTAAATGCCTTAATTGTTAAATTACTTATGTTTCCAGTTTCATTAGTATATATTAATGTTAAGTTGAAGTTATCTTTATTTAATTCAATGTAGTCAACTCCATCATTTACTTTAACTGGAATTTCAATATCTTTTCCATTGCAAACAACACTTGTCACGGTTTCGATTGTATTGTTTCCATATATTTTAACGGCAATTACTTTAGATGAATTAATGTACTGTTCATTACCTAAGTAATTAATTGTTAAATTGTAGTTTCCAACAGGCAATGCTTCTGTAATTGTCATGAGTGTACCTGTATAATCAAATGAAACGCTTTTATTTCCGTTCATTACAGATAAATCACTTTTATTTACATTAATATTGCTTGATTTGTTATCTTTAACTTCGACTGTGACAGTTTTATTTGAATCCTGCTTGAATTCATAACTGTCCTTGTTGGTTTTAACAGTTGTATTTATTTTTTCTGTTTGCGTATCATCGGGTACGTTTCCTTCAGTATCACTAGTATTACTGAGGACAACGTCTGCTCCATCATCAGCTAACGGGACATCACTGTTGTCAGTGACATTCTCACTAGCACAGACTGATCCGATGCTTATCAATAGAAATATTGCTATTCCTATTAACAGTATGTAAGAATTTTTTATTTTCACTTTATTGTCCTCCTTTTTAAGAAAATCTTTTTTGCGTACAAATATTTTTTGAATATTTATAACATTTATAGTTATAACTTTAATATTATATAAAACAACCTATTTTCACAACTAATTATTGCTTTTTGCTTGTTTTTAAAAGGATTGGATAATGTTTGAAATCCATAAAAAATAGTTTACATTTGGTCTATTAATCCAATCATGATTAATAATGAGTTTTAAAATTAAATTATATTGATGTTTGGTAAAATGAGTTTAAAAATAGTTGGAATGAGTTAAAAGATTAACCCATTATTCTTCAACATAGGAATCAATGTCAATGTCCAGGTCATCGCAGATTCCTTTCAGTTGTTCGTATAATTTTTCATCTATTGCAACGCCGTTTGCTTCAGCTTCAGCGATTCTTTTAACTTCCAAGTCACCCGGTATGGCAACGGTTTCCCCGGTAGCCCTCACTTGTGACACGAAGTCTTCGGTATGTGCCTTGAACTCATCGAAGTCGCCGAATTTGGATGGGTCGATTACAACATACAGGTCACCTTTGGTACAGTCCTTGTCTGGTGAAGCGGTACCTGTAACGCCGTGGCCGTAACCGGCTTGTACTAATGGTCCGGTTAGGATTTCAATTAAAAGTGATAATGCGTATCCTTTGAATCCTCCGAATGGCAGGATTGATCCTTCAAGTGCTGCTTCAGGGTCGTTAGTTGGGTTTCCATCCTTGTCCAATGCCCAACCGTCAGGCAAGTCCAATCCTTTCCTTTTGGATTCGATGATTTTACCACGTGCAGTGACGGATGTTGCCATGTCCACGGTAATGTATGTGTCTGATGGGATTCCTAAAGCGACAGGGTTTGTTCCGATCAATGCCCCTTTGCCTCCTAAAGGCGCGATGGCAGGGTCTGTGTTAGCTAGGACCAAACCGATGCAGTTTTCCCTCAATGCCAAGTCGGAGTAGAATCCTGTGACTCCGAAGTGGTTGGTGTTGTGAACTCCCACACATGCGATACCCACTTCTTTTGCCTTCTTGATTGCTAACTGCATTGCCTTGTAGGATACTGCTTGTCCGAATCCACTGTTACCGTTTATCAATGCGATTGCAGGGGTTTCCTTTTCAATAGTGATATTGTCTTCTAAGTTGATTGTTCCTGCTTTAATACTAATGAGGTATTGTGGGAATCTTCCGAGTCCGTGTGATGTGAATCCTTTTAAGTCAGCATCTAATGTTGCTTCTGCCACTAATTCTTGGTCTTCCTCGCTGGCTCCGAGCTTTGCTAGTATTTCTTTTACAAGAGCCATTTCCTTGTCTTTCATTATCTTCATGTTATCACTCCTCAATAGTTAATTAAATCAGTATTCAATTTGAAAGCCTTCAAAAGTCTTGACTGTGATTTTCTCATCATCTGTCACTTTACCGATTATTTGACAGTCACAGTATTCTTTTAAAGTGCCCATGATTTTATCAGCTTCGCTTTCTTCACAGATAACGACAAAACCGACACCCATATTGAAAACCTTGTACATTTCCTTGATGTCAACGTTTTGCTCATAGATCAGCTTGAATATCTCCGGCACTTCCGGAAGATTGTCAATGTCATAGCCGACGCCTTTTTTAAGGCGTCTGAGATTAGTGAATCCTCCGCCAGTAATGTGTGCCAATCCATTGATATTGTATTCTTTTTCAAACAGTGCAACGATAGGCTTGACGTACAGTTCAGTCGGACGAATCAATTCCTCACCAATGGTGGTTTCACCGTTTGGCATCTTATCGTCAACTGTCAGTCCGGCGTCCTCGAATATTGCTTTTCTAGCCAGGCTGTAGCCGTTGGAATGAATACCATTACTGTTGATGCCTATTAGGACGTTGCCGGGTTCAATGTTTTCCCCGGTGATTATCTTGTCGACATCCACAAATCCGATACCTGTTCCTGCAAGGTCGAAATCCTTGATGATTCCGGGAAGTGAAGCGGTTTCACCGCCGATGATTGCAATCCTTGATTCTTTTGCACCGGTGACAAGTCCTTCAGCGATTTCAGCTGCCCTTTGAGGGTCAGGTTTTTCCACTGCAAGGTAATCGACTAGTGCGATAGGTTCCGCGCCGACACATAATATGTCGTTTACAACCATTGCAATACAGTCAATACCTACGGTATCGTATTTGTTCATCATTTCAGCAATTAAAATTTTACTTCCAACACCGTCAGTACTCATTGCGATTGCCTTGTCGCCTAAGCGCACTAGGGCTGCATAATGACCGCTGTCGGTGATGATATCTCTACATTCCAATGTTGATTTGAGCTTGTCAGCAAGTGCAGAAACAGTCACTGCCTCTAAATCAATATCCACACCAGATTCTGAATAAGTAGCCATGATTACACCTATTTTTAAAAATAAATTGAATGTTGTAATAGTTTTACAACATTTTCATATTACTAATTTTTGTTTTAATTAATATATTAATGTATTCTTACACAATCCAAATTAATCGGGGTTTTGGTTTCAATCTTGTAACTTCTATGGATTGATGAAGCCAAGTCAACCGCCTTGTATGGGTCACCGTGACAGGTGATGACCTTTTCAGGTCTTGGATTGAGTCTTTTGACATATTCCATCAATTGTCTTCTGTTGGAGTGACCACTGAAACCGTTGATGGTTTTAACTTGCATCCTGACGCAGAATTGCCTGGTTCTTCCATCGTCATCCTCAAGAGGTATTTCCTTCCATCCTTTCTGGACTCTTCTACCCATTGACCCTTCGGACTGGTATCCCACAAAGATGATTGTGTTCTTCTCGTCCTCGCATAGCCATTTGAAGTATTCGACGGAGTTTCCGCCGGTAAGCATACCTGAAGTTGACAGGATGATTGCAGGCTGTTTGGATTCAACGATGTCCTTTCTTTGGTCACGGTTCTGAACCTTCTTGAACATTTCTGAAACGAATGGGTTCCTGCCCATATGGAAGATTTGATCCCTCAAGTCCTTGCTTAAGTATTCAGGCCTTGCAGTGTGGATAGCTGTAGCTTCCCAAATCATACCGTCAATGTAGATTGGAACTTCCTCAATCATTCCATGCCTCATGTACTCTTCAAGCACAACCATCAGTTCCTGAGCCCTTCCCACAGCGAATACCGGAACCAATACTTTTCCTCCACGCTTGAGTGTCTTGTAGATGGTCTTCATCATTTCCTTTTCGGCATTGTTCCTTGATGGCTGAATGTCTTCACGTCCACCATAGGTACTTTCCATGATCACGGTTTCCGCACGAGGGAAACGGATGGTCGCAGGTTCAAGAAGCCTTGAAGGTTCGTATTTGAAATCCCCTGTGTACACTAAATTGTGAGCTCCGTCTCCAATGTGCATGTGGGAGATTGCTGAACCTAGGATGTGTCCTGCATTGTGCAGGGTCAATCTGATGTCCGGTGAAATGTCAGTCACTTCACCATAGTCCAGTGTGATGGTGTTCTTGATTGCCTGTTTCACATGTTTGGATGTGAACGGGAGAGGATTTCCTTCCCTGTGGGCAATGTCCAGGTGGTCGAATTGTAAAAGGGTTGTCAAATCCCTGGTAGGGGTTGTACAGTAAACAGGTCCGTCATATCCGTAATGGAACAGGTACGGTACGAATCCGCAATGGTCCAGGTGAGCGTGAGAAATGATGACTGCATCCAGTTCCTCGATTGAAAACTCCGGCGCATTCAGGTATGGGAATGCGTTCTTGTTGTCTGATGCGGCAACGTTAACGCCACAATCCAACAGGACACGGCTGTTAGGTGTTTGCAGCAACATTGATGAACGTCCCACTTCCTTGAATCCTCCCATTGAAGTCACTCTGGCCCAATCGTTAGGGTATTTGCTTCCCTGGTGGATTTGGCGTCCGAGGCGTTGCAGTAATTTTTTCCTGTCTTTGCTGCTGTTCTTTTGGATGGTTCTAATTTTTCCAATAATGTCTGAACTGATAGGTGGAGTTCTTAAAATCTTAGGTGCCCAACCAGTATTCTTAACGATATTTCTTGAGGTAACACCATATTTTCCAATAACGAGTCCCGGTTTTTTAGCAGTGATGACAACTTCGCCAGTTACTGTATCAAAGTAAATATCTGTAATTTCAGCTCCTTCAGGAACTATTTCATGAATCTTGTTAATAGTTGGTTCTGGTTCAAGTAAAGCACTTTTGTCAGATCTAATAATAATTCTTTTTCTAAGTTCTTTTGCAAGTGACCTTATGAGGTCGCCGTTTTCGGTAATTATTTCCGGATTTTTAGTGTAAACCACAACTTCAGGCCCTTCAAATTCAACTTTTGAAACCTGAATTTCATTAGGCAGCTTACCTAAAATCTCTTTTTTAATATCCTCTAAAATATCTGAAGTCATATAATCCCTTCAAAAAAAGTTTGTGTAGGAATCTAGTTTATGAAAGCATTTAAGCTATAATTAGTTAATCTTCATAAACTAGCCACACGGTTATATAAAAAAATAGTTAGTCATGAAAAATTAGCTTACTTATATTTTATCAAGAATCTCATTAATTTTTTCATTATCTAACATTTCAAAGCCGTCTTTGGTTACTTTAGCGACAAGGTATCCGTTACCGGAGTAGGTGTCACGTTCAGCAGCGGCTCTAATAGCTCTTATGGCTACTTCAATTCCTTCATCAGTTGTTAAGTCATCTCTGAACCTGTCCTCAAGAACACCGTAAGCAACGATGGAACCTGAACCGGTTGAGATGTAAGTATCTTCAATCATACCACCTGCTGGGTCGAGTGAGTAGAGAGATGGTTTGTCGCCGTCCATTCCACCAAGCAATGTCTGAACATACATTGGTCCGGAACGTAGGATGTTGGCGGTTAATGATGCTGCCGCCTTGACACTGATTGCGTCGTTGTTTCTCATTTGGTATAATGACACTTCCGCTTCAATGACCTTCATCAAGCTTTGAGCATCTCCAACTGAACCAGCTATGGTTGTTACAATATGATCATCAATTTTAAATATTTTTTCTGCTACTTTGTGAGCTACAAGGTTTCCCATACTAGCTCTTCTTTCGCTTGCAAATACAACTCCGTCTTTGCATGTGATTCCGACGGTTGTAGTACCTTCTAGTATTTTATCGTCCATTTAAATACACCTCATATAAGCATTTAAAATATCTTATTTCAACTACTTATAGGTTAATATAACAAAATATAAACTAATCTGGTAAGATTAATTTTATTTAAAATCAGAATCAATAATTAGTATAAACTAACAATATTAATATTAACCATTTGAATATATAAAGTTTTCTTTTAGGTGGCGCATGAAATATAAAAAAATCGGGGATATTCTCATATTGGACAACAGTCATCCGGACGATGACTATAATGAGCTGTCCAGAAGGCACAATGTCAAGACAATAATGAAAATCAACCATATCCAGGGGACAAAACGGGAGCCGGTATACAAGATACTGTACGGTGGCGAAACGGAAACGGTCAACAAGGAAAACGGTTGCCTGTTCAAGCTGGACCTGGCTAAGGTCATGTGGTCAAAGGGAAACAACAATGAACGCTTGAGGATCGCAAGGCTGGTTGAGGATGATGAGACAGTCCTTGACATGTTTGCCGGAATAGGCTACTTCTCGATACCCATCGGCGTGCATGCGAATGCCCGTGAGGTGATTTCAATTGAGATAAATCCCAATTCCTATCATTTCCTATGTGAAAACATCCGCCTGAATAAGTTGGACAATGTCACTCCGATTCTGGGGGACTGCAAAGTTGAAACCCCAAAATACCGGGCGGACCGCATAATAATGGGTTACGTCAAAACGACCCATCACTATCTAAAAGCGGCAATCGGCAGCTTGAACGAGGGTGGAGTTCTGCATTACCATGAGACGGTTCCTGAAAAGCTCATGAACACTCGCCCGTTTGAAAGAATAATGAGTGAGGCGGATGGTCGTGAAGTGGAATTGCTTAAAGTAAATAAAATAAAAAAGTATGCTCCAGGTGTGGAACACGTGGTTATTGATGCTCGGATATACTAGTTAAAAGGGTGTCGTTCAGCCATTCACTGTTGATGTACTTCTCATAGACGCATAATCTTTCGGTTAACTCAAATCCAGCATCCTCAGTCAATTTTTGAAGCTCGTCAATTCCCGGCCAAGGTGATGTGATGTTCACGTAATCCGGGCTGACCGGTGAAACTCCTCCCCAATCGTCAGCACCGCACAATAGGAATATCTGTGCAGTGTCATTGTTGAGGTTAGGCGGCACCTGTATGCTCACGTCGCTGTCGGCGAAGAGTAATGTTCCAGCAATGACTGTCCTGATCATGTCAAGGAAACTAGGCTCGGGCCAACTTTCCATTTCAATGCCAGGTATTGGTGTGAAATTCTGGATGATGACCTCCTGGATGTGACCATATTCATCTGACAGTTCCTTAATTGCAAGTAATGATTCTGCAATCTCTTCTTTTGTCTCTCCGATACCAATCAGGATTCCGGTAGTGTATGGAATTTTAAGTTTTCCTGCATTTCTTATGGTTTCCAATCTGAGTTCAGGGTTTTTTCCCGGGCTCTTGTTGTGTGCAGGAAGTTCCATCAGTCTGTTTGATGAGTTTTCAAGCATCAGGCCCATTGAGGCGTTCACTTCCTTGAGCCTTTTCAAGTCGTCATAGGAATAGTTTCCGCCGTTGGTATGAGGTATGAGGGTTGTTTCATCCAATGTCATCTGGCAGATGTCAACAACATAATCAATCATTTTCTCATACCCGTATTCAGCCAGTTTCAGCTGCACGATTTCCTCCTCGTCCGCATCTTCACCGAAAGTGAACAATGCCTCCTTGCACCCGTATCCTTCGGCTTCCTTCAAGTCAGCTAAAACTTCCTCTTTCCTTTTAAGGATAATCGCTTCAGGGTCGTCCGGATTCTTTTTGAAATTGCAGTATCCGCAATCGTTCCTGCAGATTTCAGTCAATGGTATGAAAATGTTTTTAGAATAAGTAATCAGATTATTCTCCCTATATTTCACGGTTTCAGCCATATATTCTATTATTTCGCTGTCAGTTGCATTCAATATGTGGAGAATATCCTCTTTGTTTAAATTTGATGTCATTTTTACGCTTCGCTTTCAGAAACAGTCACTTCAACATAAAGTGGAGGAATCTCGTTTCTGTCTTCCCAGATTGCGATTACAACATCGAATCCTGGAAGCTCGAATACCTTATAGGCCACGACAAGGCCCATTGATTCCATTTCCTCTTTCATTCTTATGAATCCATGGTCATCGACATCACTGGCATTGGCTTCACTTGCCTTTATGTGCTTGTCGCCGGATTTGAGGATTTCGGCAATCTTGTCTGAATCAGCATCAACTTCTTTTCCGCCAAGAATTTCTCCGATTTCTGTTAGTTTGGCGTCGAATTCAGAGATTGGTATGACTTTACGGGATCTTCCTCTAACTATTAAAATGCTTTCATTGTTTATTGCAGGTCTTGAGCCCTTGAATGAATCAAAGAATCCCATTACTTCTCCTGCAATTTCATAAGTTTTACTCATTGAATCATATCCTTAGATGTTTAATTCTTCTTTGAGTTCGCCTAATGTGGTTACTTTTTCTGCAAATGCATTGTGCCTGTGGATACTTTCCTGGTTTTCTTGACGTGCAGTGATCAATGTGTCATCAGGGAAATCAGCATATTTTGTTACTATCTTTTCCATCATGTTCCTGACACAATCTTCAACAAAAACAGGTTTTCTGTGTGCGTTCATTACTGTCGCATTCTCGTCCGGCCTTTTGAGTAATTCACATACTGGTGAGCTCATTGAGGTCTCGATGATTTCGATTAGGTCTTCTGCATGCACGACCTTGTCTTCTGGAACTTCAATAAGGAGTGTTCCTATTCCTCTTTGGTTGTGTGATGCAAAAGTCACGGTATCGAGTACTTTTTGAGTGGTTTCTTCATCTAAGAATTCTAATAGTTTATTCTTGTCTGATTCTTTTACTGATTCTTGTGCACATGGGCAAACGGTCATTCCGATGAGTTCGGCTCCTACGCTTTTTCTGATTTCTATGTTGTCGTCATCATCCCTGTAGCCTACTGCCTTGGCTTTTAGTTGAGCCATTTCCTGGGTTTTGTTCTTGGTTACTGGGGATTCCTTCATGAACATGAAATCTGTAGTCATTGATATTTCAACACGTTTTGCGTATTCGTGTTTTGTCATCATTTTTTCTACAATTTTTGCGCATAATGATTCAACGTCTACTGTTGATCCATTGGCCACTTCTTCGAGAACTTCGCTAATAGCTTCCGGGTTCCTAGACATGTGTACGCCTTTTTGATTGCTTGGTAAATCTACGAAAGCATCAAAAGTTGGTAATAAAATTATAGGTCTTTTATTTGTTCTTTCTAATTGTAATAATTTTTTTACTCCGGTCACGCCCACTCTTGTGAGTTTGATGGGTATGCTTGGAGTGTCGTCTTGAGTATCGGGTAAGCAAACTGCCAATTTCATAACCTCTTTTATAAATTAAATATTATACTTTTTGTATCTTTTTATTTATATACTTAAATGATTATTGTAATGTCTTTATAACCAAAAGCAATATATTTTTTACATAATTTTTCCGGCAAGTTGACGGAAGATGAGGTTGATTAAAAAAGAAAAAAAATAAGAAGTAGTGTGAAAACTACTTGTATAAATTTATAAAATGTTTGAAGAGCCCATGTCTTCTTTGATAACGTCTAAAACGGTTTGAGTATAGGTTCTTTCTATAATAGGATCTTTCAATAACTCTTTAATAAATGCGTTCAATTCATTGGTGTTTCTGAATTTAGCAATAAGGAATGCATCATATTCTCCAGTCACATCATAGATTCCAACCACATTCTTGTTGAAGAAAGTCTTTTCCTCCCAGTTCTTAAGTTTTCCACCTTTTACTCTTACACCGATGATTGTTGTTAAGACGAAACCTAATTTTTCATGGTCAATAACTGGTGAGAACTTTTTGATCACTCCTGACTTGACCATTTTGTCGATACGATTGTGAACGGTACCTACAGACACATCTAAACTGCGTGAGATTTGTCTATATGAAGTTCTAACATCCTCATTGATAATTTTGAGGATGTTAATGTCAGTATCATCTAATTTTACAACATTATCTTTTGTCTTTACCATAGTATCTCCCTTTCATATTTGAGAATAGAATTTGTTAATAATCCTGTATTAACTGTTTATATTATAATACTATTTTTCATATTATTTAAACTTATTATATTTTTTTAGAATTATTATGGGGGTTATTTTATTTAAGGCAATTATTTTTTAATATTTTTTTAATTATTAAGCATAAACTAAATAATTTATGTCACATTTATAATATGTCTTGTTCACTTATCCATAAATAATTTCATTGTTTCATATTTTCATTAAGTTTAACAATAATTCTTTTAATATTTTCAATTCC
Source organism: uncultured Methanobrevibacter sp. (assembly GCF_902774605.1). Classification (GTDB taxonomy): domain Archaea; phylum Methanobacteriota; class Methanobacteria; order Methanobacteriales; family Methanobacteriaceae; genus Methanocatella. Next base: position 70,086 of record NZ_CACYJE010000002.1, on the reverse strand, counting down.
GGCATCACTTTTTATTCCAATAGGATTGTAATGTGTTTTCACTGCCTCAAACCCTTCATTTCTTATTTCATCCAAAATCAAATCGAATTTCGGAGCGCTGAGTTTTAATGACTTGCAAATGCTGTGGACATCATAAAAAGTCGCAGGGGCATCAGCTTCAACCAGACACTTATTCAAAAGCTTCAATGCATCCTTTTCAGTGTTGATCTTTTTATTTTCAGTTTCATCAATCATTTTTTGAATGAAATCGCCATCTTGAATGCTTCCAAGCCATAATGGTCCTGCATGCACTAGTTTCTCACCGCAGACCGGACAAACCTCATCAATCGGACTTGCCAAACCGTTGCTGGTTTGCCTGTGAAGGCAATTCCTGCAGTGGCTGATGTATCCCATGTTTTTCAGGGACTCGTCAGTTCTCTTGGAACCCTTTTTAACCTCCAGGTACATTCTCATGTAATGCTCGGTGCTGTGTGACATTTTCACCTCAATGTACTTCGCATACTTTGAAAGGGTGAGGGCGACAAAACCCGCCAGTATCCTGATTCCGTTTTCATGGCAGTATTCGCTCTTGTAAGGCTTTGAATTGTACTTTCGAATGCAAGGCTCCTGGTAGGTTCCGCATAATGCGGATGTATCGGTTGCAGTGACGCATAAAAGGGAATTCCTCCTGGAACAATAACTCGCTGAGTCAAGGAACGGTGAAGGGGTGCCGAAAGGATCAATGTCTATGACATCAAACTCCCCGCGCTTCATCCTTAAAAACATGCTGGCGTCATGCTGGTGGACATGAACATCCTTCAAATCATTCAATTCAATGTTGTGCCTTTCATAATGATTTGCGGTTTCGCTTATGTCATTGATTGAAACCTCTCCGACGCCATCGATTTCATTCTTGTATCTTACGCCGCGTATTCCGCTTCCCCCAAACAAGTCGCAAATGTTTATTTCACGGTCCTGTTCCTTTTGAAACACCTGGATTGCTAGAATGGATAAGTCCCTATTCAATTCCATATGGGGATTGTAGAATACAGGAGCCTCTGATGAAACCTTTTCAAATTCGGGGAATTCGATTTTGGTCAACCCTTCCTCAATACGTTTAATTTTATACTCTTCCATTAATTTCACTCAAAAAATTCTTATTATGTAATGTTTTAAATATTATTAGATTTAAATATATACTATAATAATTTATTTATATTGGTGATTTTCGTGTCAGATATTAAAGTTCCTATTGCAAAACCGATAATCGGTGATGAAGAAATAGAAAACGTAGTTGAAGTATTAAAATCAGGAATGATTGCTCAAGGACCAAAAGTTGAGGAATTCGAGCAAAAATTCGCTGAATGGGTTGGAGCAAAATACGGCATAGCAGTAAACTCCGGAACCGCAGCACTGCACACTGCACTTCTCGCATGCGACATCGGCGAGGGTGATGAAGTGATAACAACACCATTCACTTTCATAGCAAGCGGAAACGCTATAGTCTACACCGGGGCCAAGCCGGTGTTTGCAGACATTGACCTGGAAACCTATACCCTGGACCCTGAATCAATCGAAGAGCTAATCACAGAAAACACTAAGGCAATCCTGCCGGTTCAATTATACGGCCAATCAGCAAACATGGAAAAAATAAATGAAGTGGCTGAGAAATACGGTCTGATAGTCATTGAAGACGCTGCACAGGCACATGGCGCAACATTCAACGGCAAAAAAGTGGGAAGCATGGGGGACATGGCTTGTTTCAGTTTCTACCCTACAAAGAACATGACCACTTCAGAGGGAGGAATAATCACTACCGACGATGAGGACTTGGCCGAACAGGCTAGGATATTCCGTGCACACGGTGCAAGCGTCAGATATCATCATGATGCAATAGGATACAACTTTAGGATGACAGATATTTCAGCTGCAATCGGACTTGCGCAATTGGAAAAAATCGACGAGTTCAATGACAAGAGAATAGCCAATGCAGCATACCTCAACGAGGGCTTGAAGGATGTTGATGGAATAGTCACCCCGTACTGTGCACAGGATTCAAAGCACGTATACCACCAATACACAATAAGGGTTGAAAAAGGAGACCGTGACGATTGGGTGGACATCATCAACGACTGTGGCGTTGGAACAGGAATTCACTATCCGATTCCACTCTACAACCAACCGATCTACAAGTATCTTGGATATGAAGGCAACTGTCCAAATGCCGAGCTTGCGGCAGACAATGTAATTTCCCTTCCGGTTCATCCATCATTAACAAAAGAAGATTTGGATTTGGTAATTGAAGCGGTAAAAACCGCTTCCGATGAGTTAGATTAAACTTCTAACTTACTTTTTTTCTTATTTTAACATTTCATTTACAGTATCTACTTTGGCGTCAAGGGTCCTGTTGTCTAAATCACGCCTGTCATCTATTTTTATAACGGTATACACCCTGCCGACACCGACTTCAAAAACAGCCTCTTGGGCTTTGGCTATTGCAGCGTATAATTCCTCAAGATTATCCGCTTCAATCTGTGTTCCCATTCCAGTCAGCTGGTAGCTCAATCCGGAATCCTTAATCGCTTGAACGGCTGCAGTCACATAATCCTTGCATTCGGTTGTCTCAGTTCCAACGGGCAATATTGCAAAATCACATGTTATCATATCTAATTCACCTAGAAAAATTATTTATTTATCATTGTATAAATTAATTTAGTAATGGTGAAATTAAACAAGCAAGATTTTAACGATAAGATTTTTACAAGAATCAACAACCTAATAAGGGATTATGAACTAATCAGGGAAGGTGAACTGATAGCAGTTGCATTGTCCGGCGGAAAGGACAGTGTGCTTACATTGCATGCCCTTAAAAACTACCAGCAATACCTGGATTTTGACTTGGTGGCAATCAGCGTTGATGAGGGCATTGAAGGATACAGGCAGCATGGGATTGATGCTGCAGTGCAGAACGCTCAGGATTTGGATGTGGAACTTGTCCAGAAATCATTCAAGCAGGAGGAGGGCTTCGCATTGGATGACATCTACTCTGATTTTAAAAGCGCTTGCATTCCCTGTGGAGTGTTCAGGCGCAACATCCTGAACAAGACCGCTTATGAATTGGGTGCCGTTAAAATTGCAACAGGCCATAACCTTGATGATGAGATACAGTCGTTCCTGATGAGCTTCGCACGTGGGGACACAATCAAATTTTCAAAATTCGGCCCTGAACTTGATGTGATCCATCCGAAGCTCGTGCCAAGAATCAAGCCGTTATGGAACACTCCCGAAAAGGAAGTCGGGATGTGGGCGGTATTGAACAACATTAACATTCACCTTGACGAATGCCCATACTCCCACTTGTCACTTCGCGCCAAAATCAAGGAGTTTCTAAACGTTAGCGAAGACAAGTATCCTGGAGTCAAGGCCAATGTGATGAAATCCTTCCAGGAAATATTGGATTTTGAAAATGACATTCCAACTCATCTCAATGAATGTGAAGTCTGCGGCGAACCGACATCGTCAAGCGTCTGCAAGGCTTGCGAGCTGAAGGATTTGATTTCACAGAATGTCAAGTGATGATGTTAAAATTTTTTTTGCTTGAAAAGTACATTTTCACAAAAATTGATCAGCAAGGGCGTTTCTGCTTAAGCATTTCCCTTTTCATTTTCCTTTTTTTAAAATTAAATATGGTGGATGGTTAAATTTGGTATATTTAATTTCTCATAATTGCAAATGCCATATAGGCAATGAATAATGCAACCAGTATGATTCCTTCTTTCTTGTCGTATTTTTCTTGGGTTTTACCGAATATGAAGCATAATATTGTAACCCCTACCATCAACAGCACATCTATGAGCATGCTTGAGTCAAGAGGTATTTGGCTTATTGCGCTACTTGCACCCAGTACGAACAAGATGTTGAAGATGTTTGAACCAACAACATTACCTATTACCAGCTGATTTTCACCTTTCCTTAAAGCGGTAATTGAGGTTACAAGTTCAGGTAAAGATGTACCTATTGCAACAATGGTTAAACCTACCAGTGTTTCACTCATTCCGAGAGCCATTGCTATAGATGAAGCGCTGTTAACAACCATGTCTCCACCAAGAATGATTCCTGCAAGACCGACAATAATGAATAGTATGCTTTTCGGAGTGGTCAGCTTAGGCTTTTCCACATAGTTGGTGGCACCGGACTTGCCAGCGCTGCGGATAAGGTAGAAAACGTAAGCCGCAAGAATGGCCAGTAGGATAATACCTTCAACAACGGAAATGTTCCATCCGATTACAATAAATGCAGTCAATAATAATGTGATTCCAACAAGGAAAGGCAAGTCCTTTTCAAGAACGCTCCTCTCCATTAAAAGGTCGCCGAGCAAGGCAGCTACACCGATAACCATCAGCATATTGAACAAGTTACTTCCAATAACGTTACTCACTGCCATTGCATTGCTTCCAGTCAATGATGAAGTAATGGAAACGGCAGCTTCGGGAGCGCTGGTTCCAAAGGCAACAATTGTCAAACCGACAATTATTGTAGGTATCTTTAAAATTGCCGCAATGCTACTTGCACCGTCCACGAAAAAGTCAGAACCCTTGATTAAAAATACAAAACCGGCAAGCAATAAAACAACTTGTATAATTATTCCAGCATCCATTTACTCTTCCTCTTCAATTTCTTCTTCAGGCCCCAAGTCAATGACAAGGACCTTGTCTATTTGATGCCCGTCGACATCAATGATTTCAAATATGAACCTGCCGCAATCGTACCTGTCTCCTTCATCAGGGATGGTTCCGCTTAAGCTGAGGATGAATCCTGCAAGGGTAGTGTAGCCGTCCTCTTCCTCATCAGGCAGATTCTCTTTAAGTTCAAATAATTCCTTGAACCTGTCAATAGGGTATCGTCCATCAATCAACCAGTTTCCATCCAATCTTTGGGTGGCTTTAGGCTCATCATCCTCATCGATGCCTGGAATGTCTCCAACAATACCCTCAAGCAAGTCGTTTAAAGTAATCAAACCTTCAACGCTACCGAATTCATCAACAACAAGGGACATGTGAACGTACTCCTGGTTTTCCTTGAATTCCTTCAAAAGCTCCAATGTTTCAAGATGTTCAGACACCACTAAAGGTTCCTTGACAATCTTGTGAACGTCAAACTCATCCTCAGTGAACATTGCGGACAGTATATCCTTTGCCTGCACAACGCCGATGAAATCATCAAGCTCTCCGCTGGCAATAGGGAAAATTGACCTTTTGCTTTCAATGATTTTGATCTTGTTAACGTCACGGTCATCCTCAAGGTCAATCCATATGATCTCGTTGCGGGGAGTCATTATGCTTTCAACTTTCTGGTCATCAAGCTTGAAAACCCTTTTGATGATGTCCTCTTCCTCTTGTTCAATGGTGCCGTCTTCCCTTCCTTCCTTAATCATCAACTCGATTTCCTCTTCGGTAACGATATCATCGGTTCTGCGGTCAATTCTCATGACCCATAAAAGGAAGCTGCTTGACTTTGCAAGGATGACACTTATCGGTCTTGATACTTTTGTAAGGATTAGCATTGATTTGGCGACTTTAAGGGAAACCCTTTCCGGGTCGTTCAATGCAATCACCTTCGGCACGATTTCCCCAATCACCAATGTCAGGTATGTGCTCAAAATAACAACTACGATAACACTTATTGCCTCGCTGTATGGTATGAATGATATTGCTGCAGCTAAAGGCTCGGATAATGTTGCTCCACCAAATGCACCAGTTAAAACCGCTGTAAGGGATATTCCAATTTGCACGGTGGACAAAAATTCATTAGGGTCTTCGCCCAATTCGGCAACAATCATTGCGTTTTTGTTTCCTTCATCGATATATTTCTGCAATTTTGATTTTCTGACAGACACCACTGCAAGCTCAGCCATCGACAGGTATCCGTTAATAATTATTAGAATTAAAATTATAATTATTTCTAGTGCCGTTCCAATCATTTTTAACAAACCATTAAAACCAATTATAAGTCACTGGCCTTCATGAAGCCAGTGTTCTTGTATATCTTGTCCTGCATTTCCTGCACTGCAAGGGAGGCTTGCTCTCTTGTTTCCACTTTCTGGAAAATGCGTCTTGATTTCACTTTCAAGGTTTTTCCGCACACGCACTTTCGTGTGGCCACTCCCTCCTTGGCATATAATGCCCTTCCACAGTCGCATCGAAATATTAGATACATGATATTTTATCCATTTAAAATTAATCGTAATAATAATATTTTTAATATATTATATAAAGCTATTCTATCCTCCGAAGAGTTTCATGAATAATGGTATGAACACCCTTGACGGCAATATCACCAGGGTCGCTATGCTGACTCCCAGGTTGGTTCCAATCACCACAAGCAGTATCCTGAAAATGTTGTTTTGCCATAAGTCACGAAAACTTTCAATATGGGCAAGGTTCTTAATGTCGCTTTGCCTAACTTTCCTGAACTTCGCTTCGCACAATCCTGAAAACCATCCTGCAGCAAGCAATGGGTGAATGATGGTCAACGGTGCAACCAATCCTCCGACAATGGCGGATATCAGTTTTGAGCCGGACAGTATTGAACCTATGAATCCCATTATCATGCTTATTGCAATGAATTCATAAATGTTCCAGGTGATGTTTATCCCGCTAAAATAAGCCAGAAAAAATATCACAACAAAAAGTACCGGAATCAGTCCCAGAAATATTTTGGCCCAAGGGATTCCCTTTTTCTCGTTAATGACTTCCAAATCACGAAGATTAGGCAGGGTCTCCGGATTGTTCAGGTATTTTTTAATTCCCGGCTTGTGGCCTGCTCCGACAACAGCAATGACATGGTCCTGAGGTATCTGCATGATCCTACCTGCAAGATAAGCGTCCCTTTCGTGAACCAATACTTCATGGACGCTTGGAGCCTCATCCTTGAACATTTCCATCAGGTCATCAAGGTTTTCCGGATTCTTCAGTTCCTCAACATCAATTTCCTCCTCATCGCCGAATCCGAACACTGAGGCGATGAGTCCGAACATGAATTTTGCCTTTTCAATGAATCCCATCTTGTTCAATGCCCTCTGCAATGTGGTGCTTATGTCACGGTCAATCAAGGCTATCGGTATTCCCAGATCCTCGCTTGCCTCTATGGCGCCGATCATCTCTGAACCTGGTGCCACGTCAAGGTCTGCCCCGATTTTTGACTGGAAATAGCTCAGCAGTGTGGTTGTGAGGAAGAGTCCCACCTTGTTGTCTTTAATAATTTGGGTAACTGATATTGTATCATCTTCTTCGATACCCATCATCTGTTTTTTTAATTTAATGTATCGGCCCCTGTCAAGCTCAATTGCAACCACGTCCGGGTGCTGTTCGTAAATGGCGTCTTTCACTTCATTCACACTTTCCTCGGATACGTGGGCAGTGCCGATTATGGTCAAACATTCTCTTTTCAAAAAAAACACTTCTTTATAAATAGATTATATTATATATTATAAATCGATTTAAATATATAAAGTTAATTCATTATCATCATATATTGCAACATTCTCTGTAATGTTTTTTCGACAGCAAAATTCAACATCCTCTCCATATCCAAGTTCAGCCAACCTTATGCCGGTTCTTGAATTGATGAATGCCTCTTTTAGACTATCATAATCACGACTTGCCATGATGGCTGATTTGGCATATTCGCTCAGCTGATAGTCGTCTAGATTTTGGCAAATCCAGTATAATATCTCGCCGGATGCCAGGAAATCCTCAATTGCAAATTTTCCCTTGACCCCAGCCATCACAACGTCAATATGATTGCTTGCCAGTTGAATGCTTTTAAGGCCGGCCGCCTCGGCATTTATCATTGACCCGACAAGAACCTTGGAGCTCATGTTCTCAAGTATTCTTGTTCCGTTGCTGCTTGTAAAAATGAGAGTGTCATCATCACCTTCAAGCTTGGAAATGCCGACAGGAGTGTTGCCGATATCAAATCCCTCGATTTTCGCTCCCATGCGCTCCCCTGCAAGAATTCCGCCGCATTCACTTTTCAGTTTCAATGCCTCCTCGGGGGTGAAGCAGGGGATGACCCTCTTGAAATTGTCCAGAGCCACCGTTATCGTTGAACTCGCCCTCAGGGCATCAACCATTATGGAAACGTCGCTGCTTATTGTTTGCTCAAAACTCAATGTCACCTTCATGAAGTAATGTATATTAAAGTAATATATAATAATATTACTTATGAAAATAGTCACAACACCAATGTGCGAGGAAATAGTGAAGCTTGCCGGAATAGAGGATTATGCCGTTAATAAATTTCCCGATAAGGAGGATGGGGACTTTGCGATTCTTCTTTCTGAAAGTAAGGTGGAAATGGATTGTCTAGCCATTAAAATCAACACTCCCTCACAGATTTTTGAAAGCATTAGGGAAGTTTCCAAACTCACAGGCCATGAACTGGATGATGATGAAATAGCAGGGTTTTTCGAGGATTATGGGATTTTAAAAAAATACCTGAATTCAGATTTCAAGCGACAAATCAATGTTAAGGTGTACTCTGAATTTCTAAAGGACATCGTTCGGGACATGGGATTCAATATAGTCTCCAGTAACTTTGACCATGTCATTTACCCGGATTACCTGAAAGACAGGGTTGAAGAAACAGAAAACCTGGTTGAAATAGCCTCACACAACAGCATTTCCAAAAACCCCTTTGAAAAGGCGGAATTGCGCTATGGCATTTTAGAAAATTTAATATAATATAGCAATTAAAAATTATAATATTATACAATTGCATTTTTCGAGAGTTGTTAAGATGTATGAAACATTAATATTTACTGGTGGAGTTCACAAGAGTGAAGAGATAAGAGAATTGATCGAAGACTTGGGAGGATTCATTCTTCAGGACAGCGTTCAGCAGATGGAACTGGTCCTTAACATGGCTGTTCCATTAGAGGACGTTGATAAAATCGAAAGGAAATCCAAGGAACTTTTGGGAAAAATATCCGTTGCTCCAATGGCAGGTTCCGAGATCGCCATTGTTTCACCGACACTCGCAAGACACCACTTGCCGCACGCAGCATGTGACATATCCGAGTACCTTCGTGAATTCGGTGCAAAGGACAACATGATTGGTCTTGCCCGTGGGGATGGAAAAGGAACCTCCGGCATCACAGAGGAGGAAAAGGCATTGATTGAAGAGCATGACATTGCCATTTTTGCATTGGGCAGCTTTGAAAATTGCATAAAAGAAAAATCCTTCCTTTATGATGATATAGACGTGCCAGTAATCGTGACAGGGGCTCCTGAAATCGACGTTGAGGAACTCCCGGGCGCCGACGCATACGTTGGGGGTCTTGGAAGAATCCCAAGAAGGCTCAGGAGAGGGCCTGACATACGTGCATTGGACAAGCTAGTGGAAACCATCGAGCAAATATTGAATGACAAGAAACGTGAAATGACTCTTGACGCGCCGTTGGTGCCATCCATTGTTGTTAAAAATGCAATTGAAAATCAGGTTAGGGAAATAGAGGATGTCATTTCCCCGACACCGGTAACATCACAACTCGATGGGGTTCGCGTAAAGCTGAATTATGATGAATATGCGGACACTATTGGCGATGTGGTTATTGACGGTAAGAAATTATCAGAAATAGCTGAAATTAAAAAGTCCAAAATGTATGACTACATCTTGGTTAAAATCAATACTGAGAGTTCTCTTGTTGAGGATTCTTAAAAATATTTCTTTTTTTTTAAATCAATCTCATTCCGAAGAAGTTGATGGCATCCACAAGGTCATTGAATTCTTCTAACTCTCTTTCTATGACATTCTCATCTGTCATGTCAATGCTTAGTTCACCGTCAACGCTTAACGTATCGGGGCCACGGCCAACCAGCCTGTCAGTGCCGTCTGCACTTAAGATCCTTTCGGCGTCAAGCTGATGCACGAATGCCCTTCCAGGCAATATCACGGCATCCTTTATCTCGCTCAAATCAAGCTTTTCCAAATCCTCCTTGGTGATTAGGCATGCGATTTCCTTTTCAACGCCAACAACATTGACATTGTTCTCGGCATCTATCTTGTCAAAGATTTTGGTGATGAACGGTTCGGCTATTTTTGATGTTATGATTGTTGCCTCTCCGGTTATCGGTTTTATGAATTGCAGGAACACTTCATTCTCGTCCTTTGCTATTGCAAATGGTCCTCCTGTTTCAGGGTCGCATAATGGTGTTCCGCTGACTCTGAACTTGTATTCTGAATTTATTTGGCGAACAAGCTCTGCGAAATCCTCAATCGGCTGGGATTCGATTCCCTTGATGATCGGCTCGTTGCCGAGTATCAGGCCCTCGTTGAAGGTGTTTGCAAACCTCATGAGTAGCATTCCCTTTGCGCCCCATTCCTCAAGGTCGTTGCATGTTTGCCTTAAAACGTCCCCGTCATTCACTCCTGGGATGATTACTGCGGCTCCGGTCAGGTCGATGCTTTCGCTGAATATCCTGCATGCATCCAATGCCTCCTGAGGGTTCGGGTCCTTGACCCATTCCCTTCGAAGCTGAGGGTCTGATGAGAAAATGGTGAATGAGACTTCCTTGACTCCATTGTCGATCAGTCTTGAAGCTGTGGATGAGTCGGTTATTCCCTTTCCGCAAGTGTATCCTAGGACAGATGGTATTGAGAATTGGTTCAGGTTTGCGGTCAGGGTTTCCAGGTGGGGGTAGCAGCTTATGTCTCCGCCTCCGCTGATGTATGCGCTTATCTCTCCCCGGTTCATGTTCATCATGAGGGCGCTTTGAACCTCATTCATAACCTCGAATGGTGATTTGAATGCGCCTTGGGTTTCTGAAACTCCCTTGCTGCATCTTTCACATCCGATCTTGTTGGGCAGACAGTGTGCACAGCCAAAACTTTTTACTTCCTTCACCTTCCTGAAGTAACAGTACTTGCAAAAACCGTTACAATCCTTTCCAGGTATTCCTCCTACATCAGCTACAAGTTGCATAATAATTATTATATATTTTCATTTTATTTATAAATTCGACTATCTTTTTTTGAAATTTTTCGAGTATTATTTTTAGTATTATTTATTACTTGAAACCTTAAAAGTAATAATTTGTTATTTTTCTTTATTTTCATTAAAACCAATCATCAGTTGAGTAAAATATTTTTAATTTCTGATTTTATTTTCAATTCAATTAAAATTAGATTTTATGGATTATTTCTAAAAAACATCTCGTTTAATCAATAATAAAAAGTATTACTTTTGGAGTGTTTTTTCTTAAATTCAAAATGTTTTATTATACTTTATAAACTTTTCTAAAATATTTCATAGGTAATCTTTATATTATATCTTTTATAAAATAAAATTTGTATACCATATGGCTGGCTATTGCAAAAACTTGCTTTGTAGCTAAAACTCAATTTGGTAAAAAAGTTTACCATTGAGAGTGGTATATTAGTTAAACTCTATTTATTTAGGAGGGAAAAAATGGCAAAGTTTGATGATAAAATCGATTTATTCGATGATAGAGGCAATGAAATTGCATCTGACGTACCAATCGAAGCTATAAGTCCACTCAGAAACCCTGCAATTCAAAGCATCGTAAAAGGTGTTAAAAGAACTGTTGCAGTAAACTTAGAAGGACTCGAAAAATCTGTTAAAACCGCATCTGTTGGTGGAGACAAATCTAGGATCTTAGGTAGAGAATTAGATCTCGCTATTGTAGATAACGCAGAAGCAATCGCAGACAAAATGAAAGGAATTATCCAAATTTCCGAAGGTGACGATACTAAAGTAGAACCAATTTCCGGAGGAAAAAGGTTATTAGTACAAGTACCAACCAAAAGAATTGATGTTGCTGCTGAATACTCTGTAGCTCCATTATCTACTGCTTCCGCATTAGTACAATCTGTTATCGACGTATGTGATGTTGACATTTATGATGCAAACTTCGTAAAAGCTGCAGTATTAGGTAGATACCCACAATCTGTAGATTACAAAGGTTCAAACATTGCAACTATGTTAGACATTCCACAAAAACTCGAAGGTGCAGGATACGGTTTAAGAAACGTTAAAGCAAACGACTTCGCTGCTGCTACCTTGAAAAACACTTTCCAAGCAACCGCATTAGCTGCTATTTTCGAACAAACTGCTATGTTTGAAATGGCTGACGCTTTAGGTTCATTCGAAAGATTACACTTATTAGGTTTAGCTTACCAAGGTTTAAACGCTGATAACTTAGTATATGACTTAGTTAAAGAAAATGCTGACGGAACTGTTGGTAGTGTAGTACACGCAACCATTGCTCGTGCAGAAGCTGACGGTATTATTGCTCCTGGTGAACAATTAACCGATTTCGCTATCTACAACACTGACGACGCAGCTAAATGGAACGCATACGTTGCTGCTGGTGCTGTAGCTGCTACTATGGTTAACGTAGGTGCTGCTCGTGCTGCTCAAGGTATTCCATCTACTTTATTATACTTCAACGACAACCTTGAATTCGCTACTGGTTTACCTGGTCTCGACTATGGTAGAGCAGAAGGTGTAGCTGTAGGATTCTCCTTCTTCAGTCACTCCATCTACGGTGGTGGAGGTCCTGGTTTATTCAACGGTAACCACGTTGTAACCAGACACAGTAAAGGATTCTGTATTCCTTGTGTAGCTGCTGCTATGTCATTAGATGCAGGAACACAACTCTTTTCACCAGAAGCAACTTCTGGTTTAATTAAAGAAGTATACAGTCAAATTGACGAATTCAGAGAACCTATTAAAGCAGTTGCTATTGCAGCTGATGAAATTAAAGGTGACATCTAATTACTTTGATTAAATCTAATTTGAAGGTCTTATAATGGATATTGAAATATTTCCCCACAGGATTCTTGGAAGTGACACCACAGAAAGTTTATTAAATGACCTGGAATCACTCGAAGACGTTAAAAGAACAGTAATTCATGGCCCTAGATTTCCAAAAGGTGAGGCAACTCTACCTGCCAAATACCAGGAACGTAGAGTTATCAATATCAATGGGGAGGACGTTGTTTTACAAGTGAAAACCGCAAGGATTTTCCTTGAGATATCAATGGAATCAACAATTGATGACGTTGAGGAAATCTGCAAAAAACACATACCATATGGTTTTGATATCAATCAAGACAGGTCAAACTATATCAGAAAACAGAAAACCGTTACTGATAGGATCAAGTATGGTGATAAAGAGTTGCCAGATGAATTAGTGGGAATGACAGATCAATATTCAACATTTGAAGATCATGTGAAAATAATTAAAAAGGATGACTAGAATGATAGGACGTTGCACTCACGTGGTAGATTGTAGGGAAGCAAGCGGTATGGGTAAAGGCGGAAGCCTTGCTCAAAGAGGCACATTCGCCGAATGTGGTACTGACGTATGTGCAGTAGCTATGTCCCCAGGACGTAGGCACATTACAAAACCGGTTTGTGAAATCACATTCGGATTGCGTGAAGCTAATGTTTTAACAAGTACTATGGTTTTAAATGCTGGTGCTGGTGTTCCTCATGATTCTCCAGCTTCAGGTGGAACATTGTTCGGGCTTACCGACAAGGAAGTCGAACAGATGAAAAACTTCAAGTTGCTTGTAGTCCACCTTGGAGGTGTTGCAAATCATATTACTTACAAAGCAAGATTAATACTTAGGAACGTCAACAAACACTGTATAATTATTTGCGAATCACCAGTAGACTGTGAGGATTTCGCTAAAATAGGCGTCAAAACTTCAAAGGTCATGCCTGATGAGGGCAATATTAAAACTGCAGGAACTATCGATGATATTGTTACAGGGGTTATCCGTGGTGAAACAATTTCACAGGAAAAATTAGATGAAATAATTAGAAAAGTTAAGTTAGCATTAGGAGATGCATAATTATGGTACAAATTTATCCAGGTACTTCTCAGGTTGCTCAAAACAGAAGAAACTTTACTAACCCTGAACACGAGTTAGAAAAGCTAAGAGAAATTTCTGATGAAGACGTAGTAAAAATATTAGGCCACAAAGCTCCAGGTGAAGAATACAAATCAGTTCACCCACCATTAGATGAAATGGACGAGCCAGATGACAGTGTAAGAGAATTAGTAGCACCAATCGACGGTGCAAAAGCAGGAGACAGGATCAGATACATCCAATTCGTAGACTCCATGTACTTCGCTCCAGCTCAACCTTTCTTAAGAGCTAGATCTTACTTATCCAGATTCAGAGGAATCGATACCGGTACATTATCCGGAAGACAAGTAGTTGAAGCAAGAGAAAGAGACTTAGAAAAACTCTCAAAAACACTCTTAGAAACCGAATACTTCGATACCGCAAGAACCGGTATCAGAGGTGCAGGTGTACACGGTCACTCATTAAGATTAGATGAAAACGGTTTAATGTTCGATATGCTCAGAAGACAAGTATTCAACAAAGAAACCGGTAAAGTCGAAATGGTAAAAGACCAAGTTGGTAGGGAATTAGACGAACCTGTAGTCTTAGGTGAACCATTAGACGAAGAAACTTTAAGAGCAAAAACCACTATTTACAGAATAGATGGTGAAGCATACAAAGACGATGTAGAAGCTGTAAAAGTATGTCAAAGAATACACGTTTCCAGATCCTTTGGTGCATTCAATCCAGTAACAGGATGGTAGATTAATATGGCTGATAAAAAATTCTTAGATGCAATGAAAAAGAAATTCAGTGAAGACCCAACTGAAAAAAGAACCCAATTCTATAACATGGGTGGTTGGACTCAATCTGAAAAGAAAACTGCATTTGTAAATGAAGGTAAAGAAATCGCTAAGAAAAGGGGAATCCCAATGTACAACCCAGACATTGGTACTCCTTTAGGTCAAAGAGCATTAATGTCTTACCAATTATCTACTACCGATACTTTTGTAGAAGGTGACGATTTACACTATGTTAACAACGCAGCTATCCAACAAGCTTGGGACGACATTAGAAGAACTGTAATCGTAGGGTTAAACACTGCTCACAACGTTCTCGAAAAAAGGTTAGGTATTGAAGTAACTCCTGAAACAATTACTCACTACTTAGAAACTGTAAACCACGCTATGCCTGGTGCAGCAGTAGTTCAAGAACACATGGTAGAAACCGACCCATTAATCGTACAAGATTCTTACGTAAAAGTTTTCACTGGTGACGACGAATTAGCAGACGAAATTGACTCTGCATTCGTATTAGACATCAACAAAGAGTTCCCTGAAGAACAAGCTGAAGCTTTAAAAGCTGAAGTTGGCGGAGCTATTTGGCAAGCTGTAAGGATTCCATCCATCGTAGGAAGAGTCTGTGACGGTGGTAACACCTCCAGATGGTCTGCTATGCAAATTGGTATGTCCATGATTTCTGCATACAACCAATGTGCTGGTGAAGGAGCTACTGGTGACTTTGCTTACGCATCCAAACACGCAGAAGTTATCCACATGGGTACTTACTTACCTGTAAGAAGAGCAAGAGCAGAAAACGAACTTGGTGGAGTTCCATTCGGATTCATGGCAGATATCTGTCAAGGTTCCAGAGCTTACCCTGACGACCCTGTAAGAGCAACATTAGAAGTAGTAGCTTTAGGTGCTGCTTTATACGACCAAATCTGGTTAGGTTCTTACATGTCTGGTGGTGTAGGATTCACCCAATATGCTACCGCAGCATACACCGATAACGTATTAGACGACTTCACCTACTACGGTAAAGACTACGTCGAAGACAAATACGGTGGATTAACTGAAGCACCTAACAACATGGACACTGTTCTTGATGTAGGTACTGAAGTTGCATTCTACGCATTAGAACAATACGAAGAATACCCAGCTTTACTTGAAACTCACTTCGGTGGATCTCAAAGAGCTTCCGTTGTTTCCGCAGCTGCTGGTTGTTCCACTGCATTCGCTACCGGTAATGCACAAACTGGTTTAAGCGCATGGTACTTATCCATGTACTTACACAAAGAACAACACTCCAGACTCGGATTCTACGGTTTCGATTTACAAGACCAATGTGGTGCTGCTAACGTATTCTCCATCAGAAACGATGAAGGTTTACCACTCGAAATGAGAGGACCTAACTACCCTAACTACGCAATGAACGTAGGACACCAAGGTGAATACGCTGGTATCGCACAAGCTCCTCACGCAGCTCGTGGAGACGCTTGGGCTTTCAACCCATTAGTTAAAATCGCATTTGCTGATAAGAACTTATGCTTCGACTTCAGTAAAGTACGTGAAGAATTTGCTAAAGGTGCATTAAGAGAGTTCGAACCTGCAGGTGAAAGAACTGCTATCACCCCAGCAAAATAGATAGATTTAAACACGTGGATAGGTGATATTTTTCACCTATCTATACTTTTATAAATTCAAGTTTACTTGAAAAAATCCAAAACATTTATATTACTAGAACATAAAATATTATATATTAAAAGATAAAATCTTGAGATAATTCAAGTACAAATGATTTTTGTATGGAACAAGAATCAATTCATTTCACGTTTATTAAATGATCAATTTAATAAAAAATATGGAGGAAAAAAATTATGGACCCTGTAACATTAGGTGTAGTTGCATTAATGGGTGCAGTTGCAACCATCGGAGGGGCTGCAGAGGACTTAGAATCTGACATCGGTTCTCAAAGTAACCCAAACTCCCAGGTTCAACTTGCTCCACAAATGGGACATTTACACCGTATGATAAACAAGGCGGCTTCTGGTGAACCAGTCGCTTATGGTGTTTGGTGTGGTGTAGCTGGTGCTATTGCATACTTAGTTATGTCATTAGGTATGATGCCTCTCATAGCTATTGCAATGGGTGCTTGTGTCGCTGCTTTTGTTCACGCTATTTATACTGTTACATCCCACATGGGAAGGATTGTTGGACAATCCCAATTTGAACAACCATTATTTATGGATGTATTAACTCAATCTTTAGGACCTATCGTAGGTCACGGATTTATAACTAGTTTTTGTATAGTTGGAATTTCTTACTTAATGACCATTCCATTGAATGGTACCCCATTACACGTATTCCCATTACCGCTCTTAGCAATGCTCTGGGGTATTGCTTTAGGTGCTATCGGATCTTCAACCGGGGACGTTCACTATGGTTCAGAAAGTGAGTATCAAAAATTCGAATTTGGTGGAGGTACTCCTGTAGCTATTCAAGGGGATATCGTTACTAAAGCTCCATTAGGTGCTAAAAACTCAATGGATGTAGTAAACTTCTGTGCTAAATTCGGTGGACCATTAACTGGTTTCTGTTTCGGTCTCGTTGTATTCTTTAGTTTCTGGAATACAGTAGTATTTGGAGTATATGGTGGTATTATTGTAGGTATTATAATTGTTATCTTATTAATCATCATGGATAACTATTTAGAAGTATTTGCAAGAAACAAATATGGACCATATGAGGAAGAATAAGGAGGTTTCGATTATGGATCCAATTACTTTAATTTTATTCATCGCAATAGGCGGTATTATGATTGGTGCAGGTGTGCACTTTATTCCTGTAGGAGGAGCTCCTGCAGCAATGTCAACAGCTACTGGTGTAGGTACTGGTACTGCTATGTTAGCTGCTGGTGCAGGTTTAACAGGTCTTATTACTGCTGCAACTATGACAGGTGAACCATTCTATATAATCGGAATTGGTGGTGCTATAGGTGCTATGATCATGATGGGTATTACCATGCTCATTGCAAACTTAATCTACATCTTCGGTGTAGGTATTGTTCCTGCTGCATCTAAAGTGCCTGTAGACTGGATTACCAAACGTAACCAAGAAGCTTATAAAACTCCTGGTACCGAAGGTCACGGTGTACCAGTAACTTCATTTGTAAGTGGTCTTATTGGAGGACTCCTTGGTGGTTTCGGTGGTGGATTAGTCTACTACGGAATTAACACTGCTGTTAATGAAAGTACCTTTGTAACCGATCCTGCTATCAGTATTGGTTTAGCTGCTATTTTAGGTGTAGGTGTGTTCTTTATTAACTCTGTAATTGCTTCTTATAACATCGGTGGTACCATTGAAGGTATGCACGATCCAAAATTCAAAAGAATTGGTACTGGAGCTCTTGCATGTGCTATCGCATCTATCGTTGTCGGAATATTTTGTGTTATTTTAACTGGAGGTTTCTAAATGTCTGCTGGTGGAAGTGCTGACGGTGCAGCTGCAGGTGCAGTAAGCTCAACTATGTTATTAGCTTTAGGTATCGTCGGAGGATTACTTTGTATATATGTATCCGGATTTTTAGGAGATGTTGTTGGCCCAGTTATTGCTGGTATCGGTGCAGTATTAGCTATCATTTGGGGAGCAGATGCTATCCGTAGAGTAGCTAGTTACGGTTTAGGTACTGGTGTACCATCTATAGGATATATGTCACTTTCCGTAGGTGTAATTTCCGCATTAGCTGGTCTCAGTTTAGCAACCAAATTAAACATTCATATGTTAGGACCAATTGCAGGTTTTGTCGTTGCTGTAATTATCGGAGCAATCATTGCTATCGTAGCAACTAAAATTGTAGGTATGAAAATCCCTATCATGCTCCAATGTACTATCGAAATTGCAGGTGCAGCTACCTTATCCATCTTAGGATTTGCTGTTGCTATTGCAGGTAGTTACGACATGATGGTAGTATACGAACACGTTGTTGCAACTGGTTTTATTGCTGTATTATTTATTATGTGTACTATGGCTATTCAACACCCATTCAACGCATGTTTAGGACCAAACGAAGACCAATTAAGAACTCTCAAATGTGCAGCATCTACTGCATTCTTATCAATGACTCTTGTAGGTCTCATGTCTGTCACTACTGGTGGACTCGGTTGGTTTGTTGTATTCATCGTTGGTTTAATTGGATGGATTGTATCATTCAGAGCATTTGTATTAGCTTCATGTAATGATGCTGCTTCAACCAAATGGGCTGGATTATGGCCTAAAGTAGAACAATAGATTAGGAGGAATTGAATATGGCTCAAATGTTACCTATGGTACAAATTGTACCTGAAATGAATTTCGCATATGACCCTGTAACAGGGGTTATCGGATCATCTTTAGGTTCAGGAGTTGTTCTCCTAACTATGGATGAAGTAGAAGAACAAGTAGCAAAAGTTGAATTAGCTGCTGATGAATTAATGGCTTCATTAGACCCATACACAAGCCCTGTTGGTTCTTATCCTGGTAGGGAAGGATCCTACGTTACTGCAGGATTATTAACTAACATGGTATATGGTTTCTTATTAGCAACATTCATTATATTTGCTGCATTACCAATCTTACAAGTATTGGGGGTATTATAGATGGCTGACAAAAAAGCTCCTGCAGATGGCTGGCCGGTTATCAGTGGGGATTACATTGTAGGTGATCCTGAAAGCCCTGTTGCAGTTACTACTTTAGCTTCTCACATTGAAGCTGAACTTTCTGGAGCAGCTATTGCAGGCCCATGTAAAACAGAAAACTTAGGAATCGAAAAAGTTGTCGCAAACATCATTTCAAACCCTAATATTCGTTTCTTAATATTAGCTGGTGCTGAAGTGCAAGGTCACATTACCGGTCAAAGTTTTAAAGCTTTACACGAAAATGGTGCTGACCCTGACAAAAAGAAAATCATTGGCGCAACTGGTGCTATTCCTTTCGTAGAAAATGTTCCACTCGACGGTGTTGAAAGATTCCAACAACAATTAGAAATTGTAGATTTAATTGATACTGAAGATATCGGAGCTATTCAATCTAAAATCAATGAATGTGTAGAAAAAGATCCAGGTGCTTTTGAAGAAGAAGCTATGGTTATTTCTGTTGATGATGATGACGGCGAAGAAGAAGAAGGAGAAGCAATGAAAGTTGTTTCTGCTGAAACTGGTCTTATCGAAGCAAGAATTAGGGATATAAACACTAAAATCGATATGGTCGGAGCTGTCCAAAGAAATATGGCTGGTAATTATTCCGGTAAAGTACAAGGTATAATGATCGGTTTAGCTTTTACTTTAATCATTGGAGTTTTATTCTTAATGTTCTAAGGGGGTAATAATTATGGTACAAATTTCAAACAAACCAAATGTTAATAGTATGAAAACTGCAGCAGACGATGCTGAATACAGTTCAAAGCTCCTTGCAAGAGAAGGTAAACTTTTTGCAGGTTTACTTGCAACAAGATTTAAAGGATTTGCTTATGGTGCTTGCATTGCAGTGCTTTTAATCGTAATTATTCCTTTTATTGCAAAAGCATTAGGATTCTAAGAGGTGTTATTTATGAGTGAAGAATCAGTACCTCAAGTAATGGTTTCCTCAGATGATTTCAACAGCATGATGGCTAAATTAGATGATGCAGAAGAAAAAGTTGATTTCACTGTAGGGGAATACTATCAACGTTTAGGCCAACAAACTGGTAGAGATGTTGGTATTTTATATGGTATTATACTTGGATTAATGATATTAATTGTAGCTATAAAATTCGGTGTAACTACAATGCTATCTACCTTATTATAGAGGAGGATTATACTTATGTTAAGATTTGACAAAGAACAACTCGTCGTAGATATTGCTGGAGTAAAAATGGGAGGACAACCTGGTGAATACCCAACCGTTTTAGCAGGAACTATCTTTTACGGCGGTCACAACATTATTAGTGATGAAAAAGAAGGTATCTTTGATAAAGATGCTGCTGAAGAAAGAATTAAAACAATGGAAGAAATGTCTGACGTAACCGGAAACCCATGTGTTGTACAAACTTTCGGTGCTACTCCAGAAGCTATGGTAAAATACTTAGAATTTGTAGGAGACATCTGTGACAAACCTTTCCTTATCGACTCAACTGCAGCTGCTGCAAAAATTGCAGGTGTAGAATACGTACAAGATGTCGGATTATGTGAAAGAGCTGTTTACAACTCCATAAGTATGGCTGCAGAACCTGCAGAAATCGAAGCTGTTAAAAACTCAGACATCGACGCATCCATTCTCTTAGGTTTCAACCCAATGACTCCTGGTGTAGAAGGAAAAATCGAAATTTGGGAAACTGGTGGATCTGTAATTGATCAAGGTATTCTCGAAATGGCAGACGAATGTGGTATTACCAAACCTTGGATGGACGTAGCAGTTACTCCATTAGGTCAAGGTGCAGGACCTGCTGTAAGGACTTCTTACGCAGTAAAAGCTAAATGGGGATACCCTGTAGGATCTGGTATTCACAACGTTCCATCCGCATGGGACTGGTTAAGAGGATACAAAAAAGAACACAAAGAAGCATGGCCTGTTTGTGACATAGGTTCCAACATTGTTCAACAAATGGCTGGAGGAGACTTCGTTCTCTTTGGACCTATCGAAAACGCAAAACTTGCTTTCCCTGCATGTGGTATGGCTGATATCATGATTGCTGAAGCAGCAAAAGATATCGGTACCGAACCTGTAGAAGACCACCCAATTAACAAATTATTATAAACAAGAAGGGTCCCGATTAGATGATTAATTTCATCTAATCTTTTTTTTTAAATTTTTTTCACTGCTTTTTTTTCAAGAATTTTTTAATAAAATTTATATTATTTTAAAAAGAGATTATTATTTAACTTTATATATTGGAGAGGTTAAGATAATGTCTTTTTTAAGTAAAATTTTCAAGAAAGGTCCTAAGCCTATTATCGCTCATTCTAAAGAAGGCAATTTAGCAACTTTAAGAGCTCAAAGGGCTGGTCCTGCAAGTCCTGGTGCTGTTCAAAAGCCAGACACTTTTTATGTAACTGCTTCTGTTGAATTGGGTAACACCACCACTAAATCCATTGTGATGGCTACCAACTTGAACACAAGCGAATCCTATTTATTGAACAAAACAGTTAAGATGACTCGTGACATCCGTCCGCCTAAGCCTAATGAGGAGGTTTTCGGTAAGACTGTTTGGGGTATTGAGCTTTCCAAGGAGGCTGTAACCGAACTGATTAGGGATACTGTATTGGAGTCACTTAGGAAATGCCAGGTTGACAAGGATGAGGATTTGGATTTTGTTGTTAGGTCAACTGGTGTAACTGCAGGTTTTGCCACCGCTGAAGAGGCTGGCCAATTGATCATTGCTCTTGCTGACGGTTGTCTTGAAGCTGATATTCCTCCTAGGAAAATGTCTCCTGCAATGAGTATTTCCCAGCTTCCTGAAAGATTGCAAAGACATTCCCTTTTGGAAAATATCATGTTTGACGGTGCTGTTGTTAGTGTGGTTCCTCCTGAAGGTAAGGAAACCGTTGCGAATGAAATGGAGGGGGAACTTGTTACAGCAGGTATTAAGTTAGGTGCAAAATGGACTGACGTTGATTACAGAAACCCTTGTGTATCACTGGATTTCGGTTCCACACTTGCTGGCCGTATAGTTAATGACAATGAGCCTTACGCCAATACTGTCGGTAACTTTTTAGGTCTCGCTGGGGTAGTCAGCGACTCTCTTGCTCGTGGTTCTGGTAAGATTGATAAGAAAAACGGTGCGGCATTGGATTTATATGATGAAAAGGCCATCAAGAAGGCCGATAAGAAAAAGGCTGAAGCCAATGCTCTTGAGGCTCATAAGCTGATCAACATTACCAAGGTTCCTATGGATGTTGACAGGTTCGGTACCGTTCCGGTCAATCCTGAAGCTGCCGCTAATGCGGGAACCACCCTGATTGGTTGTGATGTCGGTTTCAATGGTGACAAGCTTCCTGAACTCATGGAATTGGGTGCTCAGTTCTATGATGCGGATGGTCTTCCAACATTGCTGTCCACTCTTGATTATGTAAGTACCAATATCGTTAAGCGTGTTTTGGATGTTGCTTTTGCTGAAAACGTTATTGTTCCAGGTTCTGCTTTAGGAATTACTGGTAGGGCTGGAATCACTGGTCGCAAGCCTGAGCTTATCTTGGAGGCTGTTCAGGACAAGTTCGAGAATGTTGTCTTTGTTGAGGATGGTCTTGCTTTAGGTTCTGCTATCATGGCTCGTTGTATGAATTCAATGGGTACTCCTAAGGTTCCTATTGGTGGTAAGCAGGGTGGCAGATGTATCCTTAAGGATCGTATGAAGATGGCAGGCGGCAAGTTCGCTTAAGTTCATGAGTGGTTTGTCATGATTTATGCTATCTTGATGGCAGGAGGTAGGGGAACCAGGCTCAAGGTTCCTTGCGAAAAACCTCTTTTCAAATTACATGATAAGCCATTGATTAAATTTGTGATTGACAATTTGAATTCATCTAGATTGGTCGATGAAATAATTATTGCGGTGAGTCCGAACACCTGCGAAACAACCGAATACCTGAAGTCACTGGACGGTGGGTTCAGGATACTTGACACTTCAGGTGACGATTATCTCAAGGACCTGTCATTTATCCTAGATTATTTTGAGAGGAAATCTAAAAAAGACATTCTGATTTTTATCAATGCCGATTTGCCGTTCATCTCATCTGAAACTATAGATGATGTCATTGAATATTATTTGGATTCGGACAAGGACGCATTGTCAGTAGTGGTTCCGGTTGAGGTTTTCGAGGATTTGGGATTGGATTACTCATATGAGTATGAGGGCAATGTGCCTTCCGGATTGAACATTCTCAGAAGTGAAAACATCATTCAGGATGAAAACCAGCTGGTTCTCGATAAGGTTGAGTTGGCATTGAATATTAATACCATTCCCGACAGTGAAATTGCGGAAAAATTATATTATGAATATTATATTTAAATATAATGAGGTATTATAAATATATATAACTAAATTATTTTTATTGGTGATTTAATGGATAATAAACAAATTCCTAAAAGAGAAGAAAAATTATGGAGTGAAATCAAAAACTATCAAGTAGCTACCAACAATGCGCGTATCCTTGGGGTATTGGATGAATTGATCATTAATGAAAAGACCGGTAAAATTGTTGATATTGCTATTAGGATAGAAAGCGATCGTAATATTCACGTGAAAGGCGCTAAAAGAAATGGTGACTTGTTGTTGGTTCCTTTCGCTAAAGTCGAGAAAGTCGGCGAATTCATTATCGTAACTGAATAATTTCAGTTATGCTCTTTTTTTATATTTTTTAATTAAACTTAAATTTTTTATATATAGTGTTAACTATTTATATTGATAAAATTAAACTTATATTAGTATAACAAATTCATATTTATTCATAAAAAGGTGATTATATGTTGCTTGAAATAGAAAATTTGGCTGTTGAAGTAGCCGGAAAAAAAGTTTTAAAGAACATTAATCTTTCCATTGGCGAAGGAGAAACTCATGTTCTTTTAGGACCTAACGGTGCTGGTAAGAGTACTTTATTTTTAACTATTTTAGGTTTTCCACAATACAAAGTAGTTCAAGGTTCTATCAAATTCAAAGGTCAAGATATTACAGAATTAACAACTGCTGAAAGAGTTCAGTTAGGAATAGGCGTAAGTTTCCAAACTCCTCCATCAATCAGGGGAGTTTCCGTAAGGGACTTGCTTAAAATCGAATCCCATCAGGATATGGATGAGGATTTAAATCCAAGGATGAAGGAATTGGCTGACCAGCTCAAGTTCAGTGACGAGTTCCTCGACAGGGATGTCAACTACGGTTTTTCAGGCGGGGAAGTTAAACGTTCCGAAATTTTACAGTTGCTTGCTCAAATGCCTGATTTCACAATGTTCGACGAGCCGGATTCCGGTGTGGACATTGAGAATGTTGAATTGATTGCTTCAGAAATTGGAACCCTTCTTGATAAGGACAAGCCGCAAGGTTCACGTAAGAGAAGCGGCCTTTTGATTACTCACTTGGGTTATATCTTAAACTTCGTGAGTGCCGACAAGGCTCATGTTTTAATCGACGGAGTGATTTCCTGTTCTGGAAATCCTACTGAAATTCTTGAAGATATTAGAAAAAACGGTTTTAATGGATGTGTTGAGTGTGCGCAATGTTTATGAGGATGCTGAAAGGGCAAAAGATAAGAAAGCACCTATCGGTGCAGATGTAACCATTGAAAATTTCACAGATGAAACTCTTAATGCTATAGACATGATTGATGATTTGGATGACTTGAACAGGCAAACCAAAAAGGACCTGCTTAAGGTCGGTGTGGATACCGATGAGAAAAACCGTTCCGGATCATTCCTGCAGGTGGACCAGAGTAATATTTTCACCAACAATGCAATGTCCAATTCAGTTGAGGTAATGAACATTGGCGTTGCATTGGACAAGTACAAATGGCTGGAAGACTACATTTGGAATGTTGTTAAGCCTGACGCTGACAAGTACACTGCCAAAACCGCTTTGCGTGAACAGAAGGATGGGATCAACAGCGGTTACTTTGTAAGGTCTCTTCCGGGTACTCGCGAAGTGATGCCTGTTCAGGCTTGCATGTTCATCGGCGAGGAAGGAATCATGCAGACCGCTCACAATGTAATCATAGCTGAGGAAAACTCTGAATTGCACTTGATTACCGGTTGCGCTACTGGTGACGACATCTCATCCGCAATGCATGTCGGAGTGTCTGAAATGTATTTGAAGCCTGGAGCAAAGATCACTTTCACCATGGTTCACAATTGGGCCGAGCAGGTTGAGGTTCGTCCAAGGACTGGTGTGAAGCTGATGGATAATTCCACTTACATCAACAATTATATTTTAACCAGTCCTGTAAGTACTTTGCAGTCTTATCCTACCGCTTACTGTGACGGCGAAAACTCAAGGGCCATTTTCCAAAGTATTCAGGGCGGTAAGAAGGATTCAATCATTGATGTTGGATCAAGAGTGTTGCTGAATGCTAAGGGAGCTCGTGGAGAAGTCATTTCCAGGGCAGTTTCACAGGATGAGTCCAAGATCTATTCAAGAGGTCACTTGGCCGGTACTGTTCCGGAGGTTAAAGGCCATTTGGAATGTCATGGTCTTGTTTTGGATGATGACAGTTTCATTTACGCTGTTCCTGAATTAGAGGCTAGTTCCGCTAATCTTGAAATGTCTCACGAGGCTGCTGTCGGTAAAATCTCTGAAGATGAGATTAACTACTTGACTTCCCGTGGTATTTCAGAAGAGGATGCTGAGTCCATGATTGTTAGAGGATTTTTAAACATGGATATTACTGGCCTTCCTGATGAATTGGCTGAGCAAACTCAAAATATGATTGATATGAGTGTTGAGGGAATGTAGTTTCCCTTTAATTTTCTTTTTTTTCAAAATTTGTTTCATAGTATATAAACTTTTTGGCTTATTTTTCTAAGTAACCTTTATATTAATTATTAATGATATATATTAATCAGTACTTAATGTAATGCTGAGCTAGCTCATTATGTACATAAAATTGTGTTTTAAGGTATGCCTAAACTGGTATTCCTTGAAAAAAAGATTTTAAAATTTTTTAAAAAAGTTTAAAATTGGGTTTTTGAAAGACAAAAGTTTTTCAAAACACGAAAAAAATATTTATAGAGGAGGAGAAACTCTATGGCTGATGATGTAAAAATTGTAATGTTTTGTTGCAACTGGTGTTCCTATGGAGGAGCAGACACAGCAGGTACTGCACGTATGCAATACCCACCGAATATTAGAGTTATTCGTGTAATGTGTTCTGGAAGAATTGACCCACAATTTGTTTTAAAAGCATTCCAAGAAGGTGCTGACGGTGTATTCGTAGCTGGATGTCACATGGGTGACTGCCACTATGATGCTGGTAACTACAAATTAGATCGTAGAATGAGATTAATCTACAAATTAGTAGAAGATATGGGAATTGGAAAAGAAAGAGTTCACCACGATTGGATTTCCGCATCCGAAGGTGAAAAATTCTCTTCATCTGTTAAAATGATGGTTAACAGAATCAAAGAATTAGGTCCAGCTCCATTAAAACAACAATTAGATGCTGAAAGATAAATTGGAGGAGTTTAATATGGCAGATAAAGTTAAAATAGGAACTATGTGGTTAGGCGGATGTTCCGGTTGCCACTTATCCATTGCGGATTTCCACGAATCCTTAATTGACGTTATGGAATTTGCGGATTTCGAATTTTCCCCTGTGCTCATGGATACTAAATACGACGAAGTACCTGAGTTAGATATTATTATCGTAGAAGGCGGAATCAGAAACGACGAAAACAGAGAATTAGCTGAAATGCTAAACGAAAAATCTAAAATGGTTATTTGTTACGGTACCTGCTCCTGTTACGGAGGTATTCCAGGACTCGGTAACTTATGGACCGTTGAAGAATTAGAAGAAGAAGCTTACATTAACTCTGTATCCACAGTAAACCCTGAAGGAATTATTCCTCACGAAGATGTACCACATCTCGAAAGCAGAGTAAGACCTTTAAGCGAATGTATGGATATTGACTTAATGATTCCAGGTTGCCCACCTCGTTCCGATGTTGTAGCAGAAGCTATCTTAACATTATTAAGAGGAGAAACAATCGAATTACCTTCAACTAACTTATGTGAAGTATGTCCAAGAGAAAAACCACCTGCAGGTTTAGCTATGGACTTCATTAAAAGACAATTTGAATTAGGTGCACCTGAACCTGATTTATGTTTAATTACTCAAGGATTAGTATGTATGGGTCCTGCAACCGTATCATTATGTGGTGCAGAATGTCCTTCCATTGGTATCCAATGTAGAGGATGTTACGGTCCTACCGCTAAAGTATTAGACCAAGGAGCAAAAATGATCAGTGCGATTGCATCTGACTACGGTGTACAAGAAGATAAGACTGTAGACCCAGAAACAGTTGCAGATCAATTAGATGATATCGTAGGTACTTTCTACACTTACACATTAGCATCTGCTCTCGTGCCAATGAAAATGCAGAAAGGAGGAGAATAAAATGGTTAAACTTACTATGGAGCCTGTCACTCGTATTGAAGGACACGCAAAAATTACTGTGCATCTCGACGATGCTGGAAACGTAGAAGAAACAAGATTACACGTTATGGAATTCAGAGGTTTCGAAAAATTCTTAACTGGTCGTCCTGTTGAAGAATTAGCAAGAATCGTACCAAGGATTTGTGGTATTTGTGACGTACAACACCACTTAGCAGCTGCAAAAGCAGTTGACCAAATCTTCGGTTTCGACGATTACGAAATCTTACCTGCTGCATACAGAATGAGAGAAATCATGAACTGGGGATCATACATGCACTCCCACGCTCTTCACTTCTACTTCTTAGCTGCACCAGACTTAATCATTCCTAACGGAACCAGAAAAACCAGAAACGTTTTCCAAATTATTAAAGACATGCCTGAAGTCGCACTTCAAGCTATTAACATCAGAAGAAACGGTTTAGAAATGGTTAGAAAAATAGGCGGTCGTCCTATTCACCCTACCTCATCCACTCCTGGTGGTATCTCAACCGAATTAGACGCTGACACTCAAAAAGATTTACTCGAAAGAGCTAAACAAAACGTTGAATTAGCACAAGCTACTTTAGACTTAGCTATTCCAGTATTTGAAGAAAACATTGACTTAATCTCTTCATTAGGAAACTTCGGTGACACCAGACACTGTGGTACTGTAAAACCTGACGGAACCTGGGATGTATATAACGGTAACATCAGATTCAGAGACAAAGACGGCAGTGACATGTTCGAATACAGAAACGAAGAATACACTGACTATGTTGCTGAACACGTAAAACCTTACTCCTGGTTAAAATTCCCATACATTAAAGAAATGGGATACCCAGAAGGTATCTACAGAGTAGCACCATTATCCAGGATCAATGTCTGTGACCAAATGCCTAAAGAAGCACCTCTCGCACAAGAAGCACTCAAAGCTTTCCGTGACGCTTTCGGATATGCTCAAGCACCATTATTATTCAACTATGCTAGACTCATTGAATTATTAGCATCCGCTGAATGTGCTGCTGCAGCATTAGAAGAAGATTTATCCGGTCAAAAATTCCCTGATGAATTAGAAAGAACCGAAGGTAAAGGTGTAGGTATTGTTGAAGCACCTCGTGGTACTTTAATCCACCATTACGAATCCGATGATAACGGATTATGTAACTACGCAAACATTGTTGTTGCTACTATCCAAAACAACCCAGCTATGGAAATGGGTATTCACCAAGTAGCTAAAGATTACATCAAACCTGGTGTAGAAGTAGATGACAGCATTTTCAACTTAATGGAAATGGTTATCAGAGCTTACGACCCATGTTTATCTTGTGCTACCCACACAATGGATAGCCAAATGAGATTAGCTGAAGTAGATATTGTAGACAGTGAAGGAAACCTCATTAAAAAATTCTAAGTTTAAGGGGGTTTTTATAGATGATTGTATTTAACGAAGATGGCTGTATCAAATGTGGTGCATGTGAAGGTGCATGCCCAACCTCAGCTATTGATGTAACACCTAGCACTATCATTCACTGTGACACTTGTGGCGGAGAACCAAAATGTGCAGATGCTTGTCCTAACGGAGCATTAAAAGTTGAAATGTACGAAATTGCTGAAGGTATTGAACAAGCAAGATTAGTATTCAACTCAATCTTATGTGACTCCTGCGGTAAATGTGCTGAAGTTTGCCCACAAGAAACTATCGAAGTCACTGGTGCTAAATTAAAAGAAGTTGAAGGTTTCTGTGTAATGTGTCAAAAATGTGTTGACATTTGCCCAGTAGACGTAATTGGAATTCCTGGTGTATGCGAACCTAAAGAATATGAGCTCGACCTCAAAGGAAAAGGCCCTGTATACATCAAAGACTGTGTTGGATGTGGAACCTGTGTAGATCCTTGTCCTGTAAACGCAATCACTCTTGAAGAAGTTGGAAGCCCTATTACCGTCAACGATGACTGTATTAGATGTGGATTATGTTCACAAACTTGTCCTTGGAATGCAATTTACATTTCTGAAAAAGTACCTGTCAAACGTACTAAAGAAATTGAATCATTCACTTTCGATTCAGCTAAATGTATCGGTTGTAACACTTGTGTAGAAGCATGTCCTGGAGACTTCATTGCTGCTAACAGTGCAAGCTTAACCGTTGCAATTCCTAGCGTTTGTGCTGCATGTGGATTATGTGTAAAACTTTGTCCTGTTGACGCATTAGACATTAATGTCGAATGGGGTGAAGGTTCACCTGTTGATGCTGAAGGTATCGGCAGAGACGTTGAAAAATGTGATTTCATCGGTGCATGTGCTAACAAATGTCCTACTGAAGCTATCCGTGTAGTTACCAAAACCGGTATGCTATGCCCTGCTTTAGAAGAAGTTGGTGGAGATCCATCATTCACTAGTTGTATTAGATGTGGAGCTTGTGCTTCAGTATGTTCTAATGACGCTTTAAACGTTGGTTCTATTGAATTAGAAATCGACGGTGAAACCGTAACTAGAGACAGAATCGAATTCAACCCATCTAAATGTGACGAATGTGGTGACTGTATCGAAGCATGTCCATACGATATGCTCCACAAGTCAGAAAATCCTAAATTACCAATTGCAGGATTCTGTACTTTATGTGGTCAATGTATGGAAGCATGTCCTGAAGACGCTTTATGCTATAAATAGGTGGAAACACACACCTATTTATTTCTTATTTTTTTTAAAAACTAGTTATATTTTATTCATTACTACTTTTCCGTTGACTATTGTCATTACGGGTGTTCCCTGATATTCCCAACCGTCGAATGGGGAGTATTCTGCTTTTGTCTTGAATTCTTCAATGTTGAATTTTCCGGTTCTCTTCATGTCTATGACTGTGAAGTCTGCATCCTTGCCTATTGCTATTTCTCCCTTGTTTTCAAGTCCGTATACTCTTGCTGCGTTTTGGCTTAGGATCTTCGGTATTATCCTCAAATCGATGTTTCCATTGTTTACTTCGGTTAAAAGTAATGGCACCACGGTTTCTAGGTTTGGTATTCCTGGTGAGGAGGCCCATGTGTCCTTGGTTTTATCCTCAAGCGTGTGGGGAGCATGGTCGGTTCCGATGATTGATGTTTCATCCAGGTCGCTCACTGTTACACTTTCATCTTTTGGTCTTAGCGGAGGATTTGTTTTTATGAATGTGTCATATATATTGTATGCTGAATTGTCGAGAAGCAAATGGTGTGGTGTAAATTCCCAGCTTACAGGCATGCTTTTACTTGCACTTTTCACCATACTTAATGATTTCCTTGAGCTTAAATGGCAGATATGCAATCGCAAGTCATTGGCCCTTGCAAGCTCTATGGCTTGGCTTACGGATTCATCTTCAGACTCGCTTGGTCTGGCATAGGTATAGTCAATTGCGGGATTTTCATCCTTTTCCTTTAACCTGGTGGTTTCAGCTTCAACGATTGATTTTTTCTCACAATGTGTTGCAACAAGTCCGTTATAGTTGGTGGTTTTCTTTAAAACGGATAGGTCATGGAATATTTTCTCCAAACTTTCATCGCTTTCCAAATCCATGAACACCTTGACTGAAATCGGGTTCAGCTCCATCATCCTCTCCATTTCATCAAGTTCGTTATGTCCCACCTGAAGCTCAAAGTTGACGATGGACTTTTTCCTTGCGATTTCGATTTTCTCTTTCAGCGCATTGTAGGTGTTTGTTTTCGGAAGGGTGTTGGGCATGTCGATTACTGTTGTGAAACCGCCGTTGGCGGCCGCTTCGCTGCCTGTCCTGAAGTCTTCCTTTTGGGTCAGTCCCGGATCCCTGAAATGGATGTGGGGGTCGATGAAGCCTGGAAGCACGTAATTGCCTTTGATGTCAATGACCTCATCGGCCTTGAGTGGGCTTTTTGAAATGTCAGCTATTTTCCCGTCATCAACCTTAATGTGGTAGTCTCCGATTTCACCTATCAGCTTGCAGTTTTTCAAAACTAAATCCATGATTAATCTCCTATTTGTACTTGATTGATTATTTGTTGTTTCATATTTTTAAATCATAAGTTTTTTTTAACTTGAAAACATATTCTTAATCATGTTTAAAGTTTCCGATATTCTTAAAAGAGATATGGATTTGTTTTATGATGATTTGAATAGTGACCGCGAAGTTTCATCTTCATCATCTGATAATCTCCTGGTGGCCGATTTCACTGAGTACAATCCTTTGCACAATGGCCATTTTCATTGCATGAAAACTGCCAAGGACATGTTTCCCGACTCATTGTTCGTGGCTGTGGTGCCAGGACTCTTTGAGCGAAGCGGAAGGGGCATACCATATATACTGCCAA
Organism: uncultured Methanobrevibacter sp.; assembly: GCF_902774605.1. Classification (GTDB taxonomy): domain Archaea; phylum Methanobacteriota; class Methanobacteria; order Methanobacteriales; family Methanobacteriaceae; genus Methanocatella. The sequence goes on along the minus strand of NZ_CACYJE010000002.1, from coordinate 38,007 downwards.
GGGAAGTTCGAGCCGAAATCGCAGTTTCTGTCGGTGCCGACATTGTGGTTGAAGGCCCTCCAATGGGGATAATGGGATCAGGCCAGTACTCCCTGTGCCTGTGCAGGATGTTCCAGGCCCTCAACACAGACTACATTCCAAGGGGATACAAGCCTGTCGAAGGAATCGGTGAGATATTGGATCGGATTAACCAGGGCCATCACATAGCCTCAAAGCCATACAAGGTCGTTGACAAGACCGCCCATGAAACACTTCTCAAGGGGAAGCTTGAGGAGGACAATTACGTGATAACCTCATTTTCGAATTCATTGAGCAAGATTGGCTTTGACTATGCCGGCAAGTTCATATTCGTTGAAAGAATCGAGGGGGTGAGCGGAACCCTCATCCGGGAAAGCATCCAGAAGGACAATTTCGACGAGGTCACAGGGATGATGCCTCCAAAAACGATTGAGGTTTTAAAAAGGGAAATTAAAAACGATGGGATAATATATGGAATCAGGGATGAGGAAAGAATCCTGAACACTGCAAACAATTATTCCCTTAAGGAATTGGCCTGCCTGAACCTCTTCAATGAGAAGCTGGCCGAAAACATAATTGAAAACGGACCATATGATGACCTGGAAACATTGGAGGGGTCAATACTTCATGGATTCTCATCACATTTCCGTCAAAGGGTATTGAGCATTCTGGAAAACCCCATTCCTAAAAAAACAGTGTCTGAATATATTGACAGGTACCCTTCAACAATCAGGGTGCTGGGTTATAAGGACAGTGACGGTCTTGAAAAATTTAAAGAAAAAGTAAATAATGAAAATATTCATTATTAAACTTATACTTGTGGTTGTGGAGTTAATACGTTATTAATTACGTTTTGAGGGTTTGACATTGCATAAATCGCATCCATGAATGTTGGATAGGTTGCATGCAATACTAATACGTATATGATGTAGTATATTACAACTAAAATCACTATAATCAATAGGATTGTTAAGAGAATGTCCACTACATTCATTGGCTCTTTTTCTTCCTGATAATTCAGGTTATGGATGTTTTCGGAATCTTTGTCTTTTGCTTTTCCTTTTCCTTCTTTTTCAGCTAAGATTTCAGCCCTGATTCTTGCTTCCATTTCCTCAGGAGTTTCAGGCCTTTTAGGGGTCTTGTCTTTAAGGATTGCCTCTTCTGACCTTGGCTGGTAAGGGCGTCTGGTCAGTGAGCCGAATTCTTCTTCATCCTTAGCTAACTGTTCGTTTAAAGGAACATCCTTGTCATCGAAGTAGAGGTCATCAAGGTATTTTTCATACTTGTCTTCCAGTTCCATTCTTGCACTGGTTGGTTCAGGTTCATAGGAATGGTCTGGGTAGATGAATTCCTGTGCATTGCTTACAGGTTTTTGTGCAATTTGCTGTTCAGGATATAATTCATATTCGTTTGGAGCTGCCTGTGGCTGAGGACGTGGTTCTTCTTTGACTTGCACTTGTGGTGCAGGCTCGTTTTCACTGATGTAGGATGATTCGAGTCCTCCTGAATATTCAATATTGTCCTTAATATTATATGGGGAATCATCACTGATCTGTTTGATTTCCTGCGCGACCGGTGCAGCTTCTTCCTGTGGTTGGTAAATGCTTTCTGCAGGTTCCTGTTTGTTGAGTCTTGCAGGTTCGGTTCTGACAGGTTCTGGAGCAACAGCTTGTTTTGGTTGTTCAGGAGCCTTGTTTTCAATTCCAAGTCCTACAATTTTTTCTAAACATTCCTTACAGTATACTTTTCCGGCAATTTCTAAGCCGCATTCTTTACATATTGATTTTCCACATATCGCACATGTGTCTGTACTTTCTCTTTCAGGATGATAATAACATTCCATAAATTACACTCTCATAACGAATTAATATATATTAATGTTATATATGTTCTTTTTATTTATATAAAACTTTTCATCGTTTAGTTTTGTCAAGAATTTTTTCAACAACTATTTCTGATGCAATCAAATCATCCACTGTTGCAAGAAAACTTCCCAGTTTTTCACTGTTGATGTTATAATTGATTTTATTGTTGTCCAATTGTGATTTAAGGTAGTTTTCATTGTCCACTTCCAGGGAATCGTAAACTACTTTCGCATCATCTTCACTTTCATATGTGAAAGTGATCTCTCCTGTGATTTTCATAAGGTATATTATGTTCCATTATCATAATATAATTTTGCAGTGAAATATCAAAAATATGGTAACCTTTATTAATAACTTAATCAATATATTTAAGTATTCTATTATATTACGATATAATTTTTATATAGCTATATTGGAAAATTCACTATTTTTAGCTATTATCTAATTAAAAACATTTTATGTTTGTTTCGGAGGAATAATAATGGTTCGTGCTTATACTAGAAGAGATTATATTAGAAAAACCCCAAATTCAAGAATCGTGCAATACGACATGGGTAACTTGAAAGATGAATTCCCAGTTCAACTCAGTTTAGCTGTTAAAAAACCAGCTCAAATCAGACACAACTCCTTAGAAGCTGCAAGGATCGCTTCTAACAGGTTGATGCAAAGGGCTGCAGGAAGAATGGGATACCACTTGAAATTAAGAGTATACCCTCACCAAATCGTAAGGGAAAACCCAATGGCAACCGGTGCAGGTGCGGATAGGGTTCAAAGCGGTATGAGAAACGCTTTCGGTAAACCAATTTCCGTTGAAGCTATCGTTAAAAAAGGTCAAAGGATAATCACCATTGACTGTAACGCTAAAAACTTTGAAGAAGCTAAAGTCGCACTCAAAAGAGCAGGTATGAAATTACCGGTTCCATGTAAAATCGTAGTCGACAAAGGCGAAGAGTTAATTAAATAGATTTCTATTTAATAATCTTTTTTCACTCTTTTTTTTAACCTATCAGGATGGGACATGATTCTCATTAATTTTTAAATTTTTTTTCGCTTATTTTTCCTTTAATTTTATATACTATGAAGTACAATCTTTTATTATAGAGATTAATCTTTATGGTTGTTTTATTTATGGTTTTAAAAGATGATACTATTAATCAGACCATGTTGGTACCTATGGACTTGAGGAATTTGATTCCTGGAGACCATCCATGTTATTTTATTAAAAATGTGGTCGATCAAATCGATTGTTCTGAAGCGAACAAGGAGTTTCGTGATAAGCCTGGTGAACCTGCTTATCCTCGTGAAATGTTGCTTAGACTAGTTTTAATGAGTGTTTTTGATGGAGGATTATCTTCACGTGAAATAGAACGTAGAACAAGAACTGACATTGCTTATATGTACTTGGCAGGCATGCAAAAGCCAGTTTATAGGACAATTTTAAGATTCAAATTGGATTATCCTGATTTAATCGATGAAGCCTTCAAAACAACATTAAAGATTGCAAAAGAAGAAGATCTAATAAAAATCCATCATTTAAGTTTAGATGGAACAAAAATAAAAGCAAAAACATCAATGAAAAATATAACAAATGAACAACAATTAAAAATAATGAAAGAACACTTGGAAGAAAGTATCAAATTAGATCAAGAAGAAGATTCGGAATTAGGAGAAGAATCTGGAAACAGTGTTCCAGAATCATTGACAAATAAAGAAAAATTCCAAAAAACAGTAGAAAAAATAAATAATTCCTCAGAAAATGATATTGACCAAGATAAATTGAGAGCTTCCAGCAAAAACCTCTTAAAACAAGCTGAAGAAAATCCTGAAAAAATTTACAAAAAGATCGAAACAATCGAAGAAAAACTCAATGAAACCGAAAAAGACGTAATTAGCATAAATGACCCAGATTCAAGGTTAATGGTCAATAAAAAAGGTAAATGGGAGTACGATTACAATGGACAAATCGCTGTAGACTCACACAAAGGAATAATCGTCGCATCATACATAACAAACAATCCAACAGACCATTATGAGCTTGTTCCATTAATGGAACAAGTACAATCCAATTTAGCCGGAATTTATGATGAAATGCCCGTTAATTACCAAGTAAGTGCAGATAACGGATATTCAACAGATGAAAACACAGACTATCTTGACAAACACGGTCTTGATGGCTACATAGCATCACGAAAACTCTCAAGAAAAGAAAAAAACAGAAATCTATCCGAAAAACCATTTTCCAAAGACAATTTCAACTACAATTACGAAATGATGACATACATATGTCCACTTGGCCAACCACTATACAAAAAAAGCGAATACCAATACAAAAACAAAACAAGAATCACACACTGGACCAAAGAATGCAAAAACTGCCCAGTACAAGAATACTGCAGCAAAACACAAAGATATAGAACAATCAGCGACTACGGAAACATTTCCAAAATAAAAATGCAAAGAAAAATGGAAACCACAGAAGCACAAAAAATCTACAAAATACGCTCAAAAACAGCAGAACTACCATTCGCACACATAAAACAAAACATGCACCTAACAGAATTCACAACAACAGGATTAAAACAAGTAAACACAGAATTCAAACTATACACAATAGGACACAACTTAAAAAGAATATACAACGAAATAAACAATAAAAACAACTGAAAAAAATAAAATCATCACAAAAAATTTTAAAATAAAAAAATTCTATAAAAAATTAAAAAATTTCATGTCCCATCCTGCCTATTTTTTTTATATTTCAAATTTAATTAATTCCTGATTTTTTTCCAAAAACTATTTTTTCATTAAATATTTAAACTTTAAAAAATAAATTAAAATATAATATTGACTTAATTTTTGTATGTCAATGTAATATATTTTCAAAGCCAAGAGGTTATATTTCATGTATGTAAAAAAATTTGAGGAATTAAGCAAGTCCGATATTGGGATTGCAGGTGGAAAAGGTGCAAATTTGGGTGAATTGACTCAAGCGGGCATTCCAGTACCACCAGGTTTTGTAGTAACTGCACAAGCTTACGAATACTTCATGGAAGAGGCAGGAATTAACGATAAGGTCATGAGCATCCTTGATGAAATCGACATTAACGACACCAAGGCTCTTCAAGCTGCTGCTGAAGAAATCAAAAAGATAATCATTGACTCTCCTATTCCAAATGATTTAACCATGTTCATTAGAGAATACTATAATGAGCTTTGCCAAAGGGTTAAGGAAGACGACACTGATGTTGCAATCAGGTCATCAGCTACTGCAGAAGACTTGCCTGAAGCATCATTCGCAGGCCAGCAAGACACTTTCCTTCACGTATCCGGCGACGATGAAGTAATCGAATACATCAGGAAATGTTGGGCATCACTCTTCGAAGCAAGAGCAATCTTTTACCGTGAAGAAAACAACTTCGAACACTCTAAAGTCTACATTGCAGTGGTTGTTCAGAAAATGGCAATTGCAGACAAGGCAGGTGTAATGTTCACCGTAAACCCATCAACAGGTGAGGAAATCGCATTAATCGAAGGGTCATGGGGACTCGGCGAATCAGTAGTGTCCGGTGACGTGACCCCTGACAACTATCAGGTTGACAAGAAGAACAATGAAATCATCAACGTGACAATCAGTGACAAGAAGGTCATGTACACCAACGATGAAAGCGGTACCAGTGTCAAGGTGGAAGTTCCTGAAGATAAGAGGAAAGAAAGGGTACTGTCTGATGATGAACTCATTGAACTTACCGAAATGGGTAAAAGGGTCCAAGCTCACTACGGCGAACCTATGGACACTGAATGGGCATTTGAAAAGGACATGCTCTTCTTGCTCCAAGCAAGGCCAATCACAACATTGGGCGGAGCACAGGCTGACGATGACGATGAAGCAGCAGACCTTGGTGATGTTTTAGTAAGAGGTCTCGGTGCAAGTCCAGGAATGGCAGCAGGTAAAGTCAAAATCATCCTCGACATCGATGAGCTTGACAAGATCAAAGACGGAGACATCATGGTTACAACAATGACCACACCTGATATGGTGCCTGCTATGAGAAGAGCAAGCGGTATCGTAACCGATGAGGGTGGAGTGACATGTCACGCTTCAATCATTTCCCGTGAACTTGGAATTCCATGTGTTGTCGGTACAGGTGACGCTACCTCCACATTGGAGGAAAACTCAGGAGTCACACTGGACGGTAAAAAAGGTTTAGTGTTCGATGGAATTTCTGAAACCAAAGAAGAAGCAGTGGCAGTGGCCGGAACCGTTGAAGCAGCTCCAATTATCACAGTAACTGAAGTTAAAGCTAACGTAAGTATGCCTGAAGCAGCAGAAAGAGCAGCTGCAACCGGTGCAGACGGTGTTGGACTTTTAAGAACAGAACACCTGATGTTGACATCCGGTATTCACCCAGGCAAATTCATCGCTGACGGAAGAGAAGATGAACTGATCGACACAATCGCAGACAACGTGCAGATTGTGGCAGACGCATTCTATCCAAAACCTGTATGGTACAGGACCCTGGATGCGCCAACTGATGAATTCATCACACTCGAAGGTGGGGAAAACGAACCTAGGGAACACAACCCAATGCTCGGTTGGAGAGGAATCAGAAGAGAGCTCGATCAACCGGAAATCCTTAAATGTGAATTCAAGGCAATTAAAAAATTACACGAAAAAGGATACACAAACATTGGAATCATGATCCCATTGTCACAAAACCCTGAAGAACTCAAACAAGCAAAAGCATTATGCTCTTCAATCGGTTTTGAACCTCACAAGGACGTTGACTTCGGTATGATGGTTGAAATTCCAGCGGCCGCAATCATGATTGATGAGTACATTAAAATCGGTTTGGACTTCGTAAGTTTAGGAACCAATGACTTGACCCAATACACTCTTGCAGTGGACAGGAACAATGAGTTTGTGGCAAAACACTACTCAGAAGAACACCCTGCAGTAATGAAACTGATTGAAAGAACAATCAGGAAATGTGCTGAAGCAGGAGTTACATGCAGTATCTGCGGTCAAGCAGGCAGTGTGCCTCACATTGTTGAAAAGCTTGTAGAGTTCGGAATCACCAGTGTGTCATCAAACACTGATGCTATCGCTGATGTTAGAAAAACTGTTGCTCGTGCTGAGCAAAAAATTATTCTCGACGCTGCTCGTAAACGTTTAGAATAATTTTATTCTTTCTTTTTTTTATTTTTATTAATTTTTAATATTGGACAGGTTATTTTATGGATGATAAACCAATGGATAAGCAGGATATTTTAAATGAGCTTGAGGAGCTTCATGCCCTTGACCATGATTATAGTGACGGTAGGATTTTAGGCTCCATGTGCACTGAAGCGCATCCCTTTGCAAAAGAGGTTTTCTGCAAGTTCCTGGACACCAATTTAGGCGATCCGGGTCTTTTCAAGGGAACCAAGCAAATAGAAAACATGGTCATTAAGTCCATTGGTGAATTATTGTCTCTGGATAATGCTTATGGTAATATTGTCACTGGCGGAACAGAAGCCAATCTCATGGCAATCCGAGCCGCAAGGAATCATGCAAGGAAATACAAGGGAATAGTTGACGGTGAAATAATAATTCCAGATTCAGCTCATTTTTCATTTAAAAAAGCAGCCGACATGCTTAACTTAAGGATAGTTGAAGCCAAACTGGATGAGAACTACAAAATAGATGTCGACTCTGTTAGAGAGGCAATCACGGATAAAACAGTTGCAATTGTGGCGATTGCAGGAACCACTGAATTGGGACTGATCGACCCGATTGGGGAAATCTCCAAGATTGCCCATGAAAACAATATTTATTTCCATGTCGACGCTGCATTCGGGGGTTTTTCAATTCCATTTCTAAGGCAGGCCGGATATGACTTGCCCGTTTTTGACTTTTCACTTGAGGGCGTTTGCTCCATAACAGTTGACCCTCATAAGATGGGGCTTGCCCCGATACCAGCAGGTGGAATCATTTTCAGAAAAGAGGAGTACCTTGACGTCATGGCTGTGGATTCACCATACCTGACGGTTAAGACACAATCAACAATTGTTGGAACTCGCCTTGGCGCCTCATCAGCCGCAACTTATGCCGTCATGAAATATTTTGGAAAAGAAGGTTATGTCAAGCTCGCTCAAAGCATGATGGCGAATACAAGATTCCTATCAGGTAATCTGAAGAAACTGGGTTATGAGATTGTCTGCGAGCCTGAATTGAACATAGTGGCATTTAACCATCCTCAAATGGATGCCAATGATTTGGCGCAAAAATTAGAAGAAAGGGGATGGAAGGTTTCCGTTGCCAAATGCCCCGTTGCCATAAGGATAGTCCTTATGAACCACATTAAAAGAAATCATTTGGAAGAGTTGCTGAAAGATTTGGAGGATATATTTTAATCCTCAATGTCCTCAACATACATTAGAGGGTAGTTTAACTCTTCAATGAATTCGATTCTGATTATTGCCAGAACGTCACTCACTCTTGTATGGATTCTAACGTCCAGCATGTCTCCTGTAAGTGAAGTGTAGTCGAATTCGGTCATTGACTTTTCAAGCTTGTCGAATCTGATTTCAACTTCAACCTTTTCGATTGCAGGCTGCAGGCTCAATGATTCTTCCATTGCCTTTTCAAGACTTTCCTTTGTATGCTTATTTACGGGTGTTCCCACGAATTGGTGGAAAAGTGCTCCCATGCTTATTGCACCTTCAAATATTGCTCTTTCACGCTGTGTTATGTTTGAAAAGTATTCCTTGTCAACATCCATTCACATTCCTCCATTTAAAAATATTATCTTGTCATATATCAGTTCTGATGGAATCGGGTTGATGCAGCAATAGAACAATACTGCAGAGATTATCAGCACTGTTGCCAGAATGTATATTCTGTTTTCCTTTGGATAGAAATAGCTGAACGCCAATCCTATTATCAGGAATATTGCAGTGATGATCAGTGCATGTGATTCCTGTGGATTTCTATTGATGATTTCTTCATTGAGGGAAGCTATTTCATTCAAGTCTCCCTGCACTATTAACCTGTTTTCGGTTGATCCAATCGGGTCGCAGGTTATTAGATAGACTTCATCGGCATTGCTTGCTGGTATTTCATATGCCGCCGGCACTATGGTGGTGTTGACGACAGTGTAGTTCAACTCCCCAATTCCGGGCCATTCAACCAGAAACGAATCTCCATGGGACAGTTCATTCAGCCTTAAGAACGGCGAGCCCTGAAGGGTTCTGTGACCGAAAAGAAGTAAGGCTTCCTTTGTTGGAATGTTTTCTCCAGGGTCACTTAAAACACCATAATTCAATGATTCATTATTGATTTTCTCATCAACCCCTATTGATGGGATGATGATTTTGGGAGATTCAATGTTTTTCTCAACGACGCTTTTTGTCGAGAAGTAGTTGACCTCTCCCATTGCATATAATCCGATTATCAATAGGCAAATTATCACGACTAGGGTTGATATGCTAGGCTTGTTCATAGTATCAGTTTTGTCATATCTACTATAATAATTATTTCTTCAATTTTGATATGTTGAGCTGATTTGCGATACCATCCAGTCCGGAGCCTCTGATGTTGGAATGGTCAGTACGATATTGTCCATATTGTTCAGGATGTAGTTGACCTTGTCCTGCGGGGCTTCGATTAAAAGCATGTATTGTGCATCCAAATCCCCCAGGTTGATTTGCCTTTCGTAGTTGGACAGTTTCACCCCATAGCTTTTAAGCATTTCATAAGTCTCATTTTCATCATATCCCTCAACGATCGCTCCCTTGATCATCTCCAAAACGTCAGAGGAGAATGCCTTAGTGTTTTCACGGGGGTTGGTTGCGTTCCCCTTGACTGTCATTTTGGATTTTGAGTACTCGGAATCGATTTCTCCGTTCTCCTCATATCTCATGATTGACAGGACGGTGCATCCGCTTATCTCGGGATTTGTGCTGTTTGAGGTTGTGTTGCCGTCTGTTGAATTGTTGTTGGTGTAGATGTCCACTATGCTTCCTACCCTCACCAGTCCGGCACCGGCCTGCAGCCTTGAAACGAGTATTGGCACTGATACTGTGTCTGGGGTTTCAAACTTGATTTTCGAAAGTGCTGTTGCATCGTTTTCATTGACAATCTTCAGGGCCTCTGAGGTTGGCATTATGGTGTTTTTGCTTTCATTTTCATAAACGGCCATTGTCCGATTGTACTTGTCCTGATTCGCGTTGATCGATTTCTTGTGGAATGATTGCCAGTCCTTTGTGGCGGGCATCAGTATGTTTATCGCATTGATTTCCTCAGGGCTTCTGGCATCGTTGATTTTGTTTTCCAGCATCAATGCGTTGGGGGATGAGGCCAGGCCTCCGGAGTACATGTCGTGCAGTTCGTTGAGTTTGGTTGTTTTTGCTATTGACAGCTGCTCCTGTGCAGGCTCATAAATTATGAAGTAGTATGCGGAAATAACCAGGGTCAATATGATTATTGTGGTTATGATGACTCCGATTTTCCTTTTTTGCTCATCATCGCTTATGCGGGTTGTTTTCGGAGACAGGTACACTCCTAATTTATGGTTTAGTTTTTTCAATGGGGACAGGTCATCCTCATCTTCTTTCTTGTTTGGTTTGGGGAATTCCTGAGCTATCTGGTTTTTCAGTTCATGGGCTTCCTCAAATCCTCTAGGGTGTAATGGATCACGTGGTATGTCGTTCATTTTAGATTACTCCTATATTTTTTTGGTGTGAAATGATGGTTAATTTAATTATTAGGAGTACGGTGTGTCTTATCTTTTAATTAAATTAATTATCAGGTAGTACAAACAGAAAATCAAAAGGATAATTGCCGGAATGTTCACATTGTATATTGCAATGTTGACTGGCAGTATCAACAGGACAATCAGCACTGCGGATATTCCGATCAGTGGCATGTTGTCGAATTTCGGATATCTGATGTTGCTGACCATAAGCAGCGAAACGATGGCGCTCAGCGCCAATGTGACGTATGGGTTGAACAATCCGCTCAGATAATATGTTGCCAGTATGAATGAAATTCCTGGAATTGGGAATCCTATGAAATCCTTGGTGTCAATCTTTCCGGCTATGACGTTGTAGCGGGCCAGTCTTAAGACTCCGCAGATGACTATCATTAGGCCGGCAAGAATTGCTATTGCTTGCAGAATGCTTGGGGTGGTGTTAATGCAGGTGCAGATGAACGCTGCCGGTGCAACTCCGAATGAAACTATATCCGATAATGAATCAATATTTTTCCCGAAGCCTAAACTGTCTTGCCTGTTTGTTTTTCGTGCTACCCAACCATCTATTGAGTCAAATATGATTGCAATTATCATCAGGATTGCGGACAGTTCAAAGTTATGGTTTATTGAACTGATTATTGCTAAGAACCCTGAACTCATATTCAATAGTGATATGATGTCTGATATTGCTATGAAACTCCTGATATTGGTGTTTATGTGACTCATATTTTTAACTCCAGTATTACTTTTTCTTTCATTCTTTATTAATCTTATCTTGCTTTCCGTTGCAATTCATCAATTTAATTTATCTATTGTGTTGTACATGTAATTTTGTATTCTAGTAAATATAATTTTAATGTTTTTTAATTTTTTAAAAGGATTTTAATGTATTTTTATGGTTCAATAAGCGTAATTTACTTTAATAAGGTTATAATGTGGTGTTTTTTCAATTTTTTTAAAAAAACTCCTTTAAAAGATAAAATATATATAATAATATTTTTAATAAATATTAATTGTTAGACTTTAATAGACTGCCGTAAAATTATTCTAGTAAATGTTTTAAATCCAATGTTTTCGAATAATAATGGTTGTTTATCGGGGTAATTAACTTATATTAATATATTGTGAGTAGTTCAATGATAGAAGATAATATACGTGTTCTCAGGCAAGCTGCAAGAATAACCTCTGACGGTTCTCATAAAATACAGAAGGATTGGTGTATTGTTGCAGGAAATGTTGATTTGGTGGATGCCATGGCATATAAGGCTATTGCATCAAATCATAAGGTTAAAATACTGTTCAGGGAGCATGTAATTCTTAAAGAAGGAAAATTAGATAAAAAGTTCGATTTTATCATGCTTTATGGTAACGCTTTGATTCTAAATGACTTTAAAAACGCTGCTCAAAAACAGGGTGGAGCATATATCCAAGTTGCAAGGGATTACTTGTCAAAGGAACCTAACCTAATGGTGCTCGTTGCTCCTGATGATGTAATCAGGAATACCGTATCCGTATTGGAGAAATCGAAAGTGTCTTTTGCAATCATCAAGGAATCTCAAACCACCGGGTTCATAGATATTGATATAAATAATGAGATGAAATTGCCTAATTTCATAAAGTCTGCTTTAAAACCATTTTATAATGCAAATGAAATAGTATTATCTGCAATTTTAATTTCGGTTGAAAAAGATGAGGACGTTGGAAAAGTCCAAAGTATAGCTACATCTAATAGGATATTCGTTATAGATTTTAGAGATATTGTAACGGAGGATTAATCATGAATATTTTTGGAAAGGATGAGGAAGTACCAGTAACTGAAGACACTAAAGTTATTAGTAATAGTTTAGGAATTGATTTAGGAACTTTAAACACTGTAATTGCAAAGCCGTCTGGTGACAAATTCGATTTATATCAAATTCCATCAGTTGTTGCAGTTAAGAAAGATGACCCTTCAGAAGTATTGGCTGTTGGGGAAGAAGCTAAAAAGATGTTGGGAAGGACTCCTGAAGATATTCTTGCAGTAAGGCCTTTGAAGAAGGGTGTTATTGAAAATGTTGTGCAAGCACAGGCATTATTGATAAAGGCCATGCAGATAGGCATAAATGAAGGTGAAACCGTAGGAAGAATCGTTATCGGTATTCCTGGTGATGCATCTGAAGTGGAAAAGAATGCTGCTGAAGAGATAGGAAGGAAAGCCGGTGCACAAAACATTTTAGTGATCAGTGAAGGATTAGCCGCTGCAATCGGTGCAGGATTGCCTATTGCAGAACCTAATGGTACTATGGTTGTGGATATCGGTGCTGGTTCAACTGATATTGTGATCATTTCCCTTGGAGGTATTAATGATATTGAAACCGTTAGATGTGGTGGAGACGACATTGATAATAAGATTGTGGAAATCGTTGCAGAAAAATACGATGTAGCTATTGGTATTCATGATGCGGAATCTGCTAAAATCGAAGTCGGAATGGTTCACTGTTCCGAACAGCTTGAAAACTTAAGTGTTGAAATAATCGGTAAATCTCTAGAAACCAACAGGCCAAAGAAAGTGGTCATCGATTCAATGCTCGTTGCAGATGCGGTGGAGCCATACATGCAGCAAATTGTTGACGGCTTGAATGTGATTCTTGAAAGATTATCTCCTGAATTGATGATGGGAGTTTACAATAATGCAGTTGCTGTTGGAGGAAGTTCCAGACTCCGTGGATTAAAAGAAAGGATTTTCGATGAGATTGGTATACCAATCACAATTTCAGAAGACCCTATGACCGTTGTTGCAAAAGGTACCGCAATCGTTGCTGCTGAACCTTTAGCGTTAGAACCTGAAGTTCGTTTAAGAGCTATGAAATAAATTCATTTTATTTCACTTCTTTTTTTATTTTTCTTTTGATTGCTATGGATATTTTAGGCGTTGATGAAGCGGGCAGAGGTTCTGTTTTGGGACCGCTGGTTGTTGCTGGAGTAATTGTTCCCGAAAAGATGGAGAAGGTTCTTGAAAGAATGGGCGTTAAGGATTCCAAAAGATTAGCTCCCCATCGCCGCACAATACTGTCACGCAAGTTAAGGAAAATGTTTGAATATGATATGATAGTTATTTCCGCTCGCGAGATTGATGAGATGAGGGCGGATGGCATTAATCTCAATGAAATAGAAAAAAATGCCATGGAGGAACTTATTTTAAGATTAAAACCTGAAAAGGCAATTGTCGATGCCGTGGATGTTAAGGCCGAAAGGTTCCAGAACAATCTGCACAATGACACAGGATTCGACATTATTGCAGAGCACAAGGCCGATGACAATTACATTCAGGTAAGCGCCGCATCCATTATCGCTAAGGCTGAAAGGGATGCCCATATTGCTGAAATCAATAAGGAATTCATCAAGCAGGGAGGAATAGGCTCAGGTTATCCTTCAGACCCGACCACCAAGAAATTCCTAACCAACTATACCTATGATGAAATGCCGGACTTTGTGAGAAGGTCATGGAATACCGTGGCTAAAATGAAGTAATCCGCAACTTTTTTTTGATTAATTTTAAGTATATGAATTAATATAAGTATACTTATAAATGATTTTCAAGATAATACTTTAAGAGGATAAAAATGATTATTGAGTATATTACGCCTATTTTTAATGGGATAATGGATATTTTTACTCAGGGGGGAATTATCACTTACATAATTCTTTTCGTTGGTATTTATGGGCTCATTATCGCATTGAGAAAAATAGCATATCTTAGAAAAATTAGTAGAGTTGACACAACCGAAATATTCGGTATTGTCACCGCTTCTATGGAAAGGGGCGGTGCTGTTGAGGCTTTAAAACAAATCAACGGTTTTAAAAATCCTATTTCTAGAATTATTTCAGAAACCTTAAAGATTGGTTATAAGAACAAGACCGAGGTTGAGGAAAGTATGGAGCAGATTTTCATTGTTGAGATGGCAAAGATGACTAAAGGATTAAGCACCATCAAGACACTCACCGAACTTGCTCCGTTCTTAGGTTTGATCGGTACAGTTATCGGTATCTGGATGACTTTCAAGTCATTAGGTGTTCATCCGGATACCGCCGCAATGGCTGAAGGTATCTATGTTGCATTGACCACAACAATCATGGGTCTTTTGGTCGCTATCGTATTATTGCCATTGTACACTTATATTCAAGGACTCATCGAGGCTGAAATGGACAAGATTGAGCTTGCCACAAAAATGACCAACTGGGGTTATGCAGTGGTTAAGGTCAGGGTCGACTCCAATGTGGAGTGCGCCCTTGAAGCGCTCCAGGAGGCTGAGGGAGTCGTCAACACAAGGCTGATTTCCGATCCGTACGCCAACATCAAGGTTTCGTTCAAGCCGAGCATGTTGGATAAGAGTATAGCGAATATTATTTTAGAGAAATGTAATGTTAATGCTGAAATTACTGAAAGCAAACTGAAACAATAGGTGATTAGATGGCGATTGATGTCAAAAAACATAAGAAGAAGTTTTTAGACCAAAAACCAAGTATCAATCTGGTTCCTTTCATTGATATCCTATTCACTATAATGATCTTTTTAGTTGTGACAAGTAACTTTTCAGCTACTGATGTCCAAGCGGACACTGCGGAAGATGTTGACCAGGGCAGCGGAAAACCGAATGTCACTGATGTTTCCGGGGACCAGGAATATTATGTCATGCCTGTTGCCAACCTGCATAAGGTTACCGTCAACGGTCAGGACAGGTCAGACTCGATAGCCGGCAGTGCCGTGGGCGTTCAAGCAAGAGTTATTGATGAAGGACAAGTTACTATCAAGCCTGGTGAAATTGTAATTCAAACACCTCCAGGAATTTCTGTAGATCAAGCTGTCCAACGTCCAGAAGTTTAGAATATTGAGGGATGATGATGTATACAGGGAGAATTTTATCGACTGGGATGAATTGTGATGGTAAACCTTTCGTGGCTTACAGGGTATCAAGTAGGTCATTTCCAAATAGGAGATGTTTGAAATTCGATAACCGTGCAGCTGTAGTGCCTAAGGAAGGTTTTGAAAAGGATATTTATGAGAACACTTATATTACATATAACAGTATCCGTATCGTAAGGGATATGGCTATTGTATCCAACGGTTCTCATACTGACGTTATTGCAGATAAAATCGCATTGGGAATGAATATCAAGGACGCAATTGCCTATTCATTGCTGACCATGGATTATGAGAAAGACGATTACAACACTCCAAGGATTGCGGCTGTGGTAACATCAACTAATAAGAAAGAGGAATACGGCTGTTATGTCGGCATCGCCAACGATAAGAAACTGCTGGTTGAGCAGGTGCCTTTCGGCGACGCGGTATTCATTTCAACTTATGGAAGCCAAGTGCATGACAAGGTTGATTTCGAGGCTAAAACATCCACCGAGGCAGCAAAATATATTTTCGATGAGGGTGTTTTTGCAAATTATGAAAAACCAGTGACTTCTTGTGCTGCTGTTTTTGATGGAGAATGGACCATAGATGTCTATAATCCATAATTTTTCTTTTTTTTAGTATTTTTTCAGATGATTATTATGAGTATTGAATTATTTGGTTTAGAGGATATTCCAATTATTGACGGTAATAGTGATATTTCACTGATTATCAAGGAAGCTATTGAGAAGCAGGGTTGTGGTCTTCATCATGGAGACATCATACTAATTGCTGAGACTTTAATCTCCAAAAGCGAGGAGAATTTCATTGAACTTGAGGAATTGACACCTTCCGATCAGGCAATTGAATTGGCTGAAAAGTCCGGAAAGGACCCTAAGCTGGTTCAGGCGATACTGGACGAATCGAATGAGGTCGTTCGCGTGGGGCCTAATTTCATAATCACCGAAACCAAGCATGGTTTTGTCTGTGCCAATGCAGGAATTGACGAGTCCAATGTTGGTGACGGTCTTGCAACACCTATGCCAAGGGATGCGGATAAATCCGCTGCTGAAATTCGCGAATTCTTGGAAGGTGAATTTGATGAGGAGATTGCAGTCATAATCACAGACACTCAGGGAAGAGCATTCAGGTTCGGCGCAATAGGAACTGCCATAGGATGTTCCGGAATCTCCCCTATATGGAGGCGTGTCGGGGAGAAGGACTTGTACGGCCGTGAATTGGAAACAACTGAAATTGCAACATGCGATGAATTGTCAGCTGCTGCGTCTCTTATCATGGGCCAGGCTGATGAGGGCCTTCCGGTTGTTGTTGTAAGGGGATTCGACAGCTTCGACACTTTAAGGAATGTTGACTCTAACATCAAGTCAGTCTTGATGCCGAAGACTGCTGATGTATTTAGAAAATGAGTGATTCATATGATTACAGTATTATCTGGAGGAACGGGTACTCCAAAATCATTGGAAAATGATTACTTCTCCGGCGTTTACGTCTCCGCTGACATTGACACTGTATTGTACACTATGGCTGACATGATCAATGATGAGTTGTGGTATGGGGTTAAGGATGACACATTCATCACCCATGAGCGCCTTGAGGAAATAGGATGTCCGGAACTGCTCAGGATTGGAGACATTGACCGTGCCACAAAGATTCAAAAGACTCAGCTGATGGAGAGGCATGGACTTAAAAGGGCATGTGAAATCCAGGCCAAGAATATGGGGATTGAATCCAAGGTCATTCCTATGAGCGAGGAGTATTCAGACATTAAGATAGTCACTGACATTGGGGAGTTGGAGTTTCATGACTTTCTAATCAAGCATCAGTCCCAACCTAAGGTGCTTGATGTCAAGTTTTCAAAAGTGAGCCCGACAGAGGGGATAATTGAAACAATCCGGAATTCCCGTGCAGTCATCATTGGCCCATCCAATCCTATCACTTCAATTTCACCGATACTCTCCCTTGAAGGAGTTCGTGAAGCGCTTAAAGACACTTATGTTGTTGCAGTTTCTCCAATCATCGGTTCCAATGCTGTTTCCGGTCCTGCCAGCAAGTTCATGGAGGCATTGAATGTTGAAGTTTCATCAGTTGGTGTTGCACAATTGTACAAAGATTTTTTAGATAATATAGTAATTGATGATAAAGATTCAAGTTTAAATTCGCAATTAAAGCAAATAGTTAATAAGGTAACAATTACAAATACAATAATGAATAGTTTAGATGCTAAGAAAAATTTAGCACAGATAATTATAGATTGTATTCCTTAATGGAAAGAGGCGAATATCATATGATACAAATGACATTAATACAAATTGACAATTACGGTCCTTGGACAGTTACTCCAAGACCTAGAACCGAATCTGACTTACAAATGCTTCAAGCAAGCTTATTTGCTGATTTGAATAATCATTTTGGAAATAAAAAAGGATTAGTTTTCTTCACCAGATTTGATAATCTGCTTGCCATTTCCAATGGTTTGAATGAGGAAGACCATTTAAGAATTCAAAGGTCAATCAGAAACAGGTATCCTATAACCGTAAGTATGGGTGTGGGAGCGGCTGAAACTCCTCATGAAGCACAAAGATTAGCTACCATTGCTCTTCAAAAGGCAGGAAGTGCACAATCCGGCGAGAGGAAAGAAATTTTAGCTATCGACAGTTTGGTTTCAGAAGAGGACAGTTATGTTCAGGCAGCTCACATTGACATTAACAGTGTGACTGAAACATTAACTGACATTGAATCAGCATTCGACACCAGTTTCATGGTCAATAAGGCTCAACATTATCTGATGACCAAACTGATCAAGAAGGGAGCATTGCTGTTCTTCATCGGGGGAGACAATTTCATGTCACCATGCAATGGCCTAAGCGAAAAGGAAATCGAGGAAATCATGGTTGAAATCGATGAGGAAATAGGCATTAAACTTAAAGCAGGTATCGGCAGAGGCAAAAACGCTGAAGATGCAGCTTATATGGCAGATATTGGCCTTGAGGAAATCCGTGCACACAACAATGAAATGTGGACATGGGTAATTGAAAAAGAATACTGAGGATAAAATACTATGTATAAGGTAGTTGCACCGATGGCCGGAATAACCGATGCCAGTTTCCTGAATAAAGTTATTCCATATGGTTTTAATGTAGCTACTTTAGGTGGGTACAGTCTGGACCAGCCTACAATCGATGCAAGCCGGAAAATCATTGAAAGGGGAAGAAAGGAATTTGATTTCCCCGTAAATGAGATTTTCACCCATATTGAAGATGAGGTTAACTCAATTAAGAATCTTCATGATGATGTAAAAGTTTCCGCCAATGTGCGTGCAACAACTCCACAGCCGATTGTTGAAGTGGGGAATATTCCAAATTTGGATATTGTAGAAATTAATTGTCATTGTCGCCAAGAAGAGATTTTAGCTATTGGCTGCGGTCAGGAAATGTTGAATCGTGATGATTTATCTGATTTCATTTCTCAAGTTGTTGACAATGTTGAAAGCGAGGTTTCAGTGAAGATTCGTGCAAATGTAGAGGGGATTGACACTCTGAAAACTGCATCATTGATTGAAGATGCAGGTGCGGATTATTTGCACATTGATGCAATGAAAAAGGGCGCTGATGCAGATTGGGAACTTTTGACTGAAATATGCAATAATGTTAATATTAAGGTTATTGGAAATAACTCAGTGAACTCACGGTCAAATCTTGAAAAGATGATTGAAACCGGAGTTGATGGTTTTTCAATAGCCCGTTCAGTTATTTCAGGGAATTTGGATTTTGATATTTCTAATTTTTAATTTTTTAAAACAATTGTTATTAGTAAATCTTATTAATAGTTTAAAATAAAAATTATTTTAATAGGTGATTTCATGGATTTTATAACACTTAAGAATATTACAAAAACTTTCGACGGTGTTGATGTTCTTAAAGATATTAATTTGAATATTAGTGAAGGAGAGACATTAGGTATATTAGGACGTAGTGGAAGTGGAAAATCAGTTTTAATCAACATGCTTAGGGGAACAAAGGATTATGCGCCGGATGAAGGCAGTATCATAATGAATCTGGCCGTTTGTCCGGACTGTTTGGCTGTTGAATCCCCATCACATGTAGGTGAAAAATGTCACTGTGGCGGAACATACGAAGCTAAGGAAGTGGATTTCTTCAATGCTGAAAGGAAATTATTTGCAAGTATCAAAAGAAGAATTTCCATTATGCTTCAACGTAACTTCGCATTATATGATGAAGAAACAGTGATTGAAAACGTAATGAGGGCAATGCCTGACGATAAGGATTATGAAGAAGGATTGTACTTCGCTTTGGAATTGTTGGAAATGGTTCAGATGAACCATAGGATTACCCATATCGCTCGTGACTTGAGTGGGGGAGAAAAGCAAAGGGTAGTTCTCGCAAGGCAATTGGCTAAAGGCCCAATGATGTTTTTAGCAGATGAACCGACCGGTACATTAGACCCTCAAACTGCTGTAAAACTTCACAATACCTTGAAGGAAGGTGTGAAAGATGAAGGAATCACCATGTTAATCACTTCTCACTGGCCGGAAGTAATGACAGAACTTGCAGACAATGTGATATGGTTGGAAAACGGTCAAATCAAGGAAGAAGGTGAACCACAAGTTGTTGTTGATAAATTCATGGAAACCGTTCCTGTTCCTAAAAAACCGGAAATTCCTGAATTCGGAGAACCTGAAGTTGTCTTGGAAGACGTTAAAAAGCATTACTATTCAATCGAACGTGGTGTGGTTAAGGCGGTTGACGGAATCAGCTTAACCATTAACAAGGAAGAAATATTCGGTATTGTCGGTTTAAGCGGTTCTGGTAAGACAACAACCACTAGAATGCTTATGGGATTGACTGATCCAAGTAGCGGAGACATTGAAATCAAGCTCGGTGACGAATGGATCGACATGACTAAGGTAGGGCCTCTCAACCGTGGACGTATCATGCCTTACATCGGATTATTGCACCAGGAATACTCCCTATATCCTCACAGGACAATCCTGGGTAACTTGACTGATGCTATCAGTTTAAACCTCCCTGCTGAGTTCGGTAAAATCAAGGCTATCGACGCATTGACCACTGTAGGTTTCACAGGCGATGTTGCTGTCAACATTTTGGACAAGTATCCTGACCAATTGAGTGTAGGGGAAAGGCACAGGGTTGCTCTTGCACAGGTTTTAATCAAGGAACCTAAGCTCATCGTTCTAGACGAGCCAACAGGTACAATGGATCCTGTAACAAGAGTTATCGTAACCGACTCCATCCTTAAGGCACGTACTGAATTGGAGCAAACATTCATTATCATTTCCCACGATATGGATTTCGTATTGGATGTATGTGACAGGGCAGCTTTAATGAGGGGAGGAAAACTCCTTGACATAGGCACTCCAGAGGATATTGTTGAACAATTGACTCCAGATGAAAAAGAAGACATGCTTAAGGATAAAAGATAGATCTTCTTTATTCATTCAATCTTTTTTTTATTTCTTTCCAGTTTGGACAGTAAGTGTCCATCAATTTTTTAAATTTTTTTCCGTGATTGAACTCTATCAGGTGACATAGCTCATGTATCATCACGTACTCCAAGCAGATTGGGTCTTTTTTTGCCAGGTTCAGGTTTAACGTTATTCTGCCGTCCTGCTTGCAGTTTCCCCAGTTCTTCATCTTTCGAACGCTAACGCTTTTTGGGGTTCTGCCGACTATTCCTGTGCACTTCTCCAATACTGGAGGTATTGCATTTTTAAGCTCCTGGCGGTAATGCTCGTCAAGAATGCTTTTCCTTTTCTCGATGGTGCTTCTTTTGGGGACCGGGAGGTAGATGATTGATTTTTCCTCGTCGACCAAAACCCTTTTGACATTGTTCTTGATTAGCTGCAGGGTGTATTCCTTTCCCCATATTGTGTGTGTTTCGCCGTTTCTGTATTTCAATGGGGCTTTGATGTTGTTTTCGAGAATCTCTTTCTGCTTCAGTAAAATCCAGTCCTTGTTTGTTTTTATGAAGTTGATGATGTCATTGTTGGACATTATGTGGGGCACTGACAGCTTGACTTCCCCTTCGGGTGGGGTTATGCGAAGATAAACGTTTTTGATGTTTTTTCGGTATAGCGTGATGGGTATGTCCTCGACTAGAATTTTTTCCTTAACCATGTTTTAAGATAGGCGGGTAATCTTTTTAAACCTTATCGGTTTTTGATTAAAATTGTGTTCCATAAAAAAGATTATATATTCAAAGTTAAAATAAATTATATTATTATTTTATATTTACTTAATTATAGAATTGAAAATTATTTTGGAGGCTTATCATGACTTGGGAAGATGCACCGTCTCATATTTGTAGAGGGGGAGATGTAAGAGGACTTGCTTTTTGCTGTCCTCCAGTAAAACCATGCCCAGTTTTAAACGCATTACAGGAAGTTAATTTAACTCCTAGAGAATACATTGAAATCAAAACTCAATTTGCAAAGGAAACCAGATTAGGCGAAGGAGCGGGAACCTGCTTCGGTTCACTTGTATGGTGTTGTAAACCGTCCAAGCCATGCCCGTTAAGAGACATGACATTAAGGAACATGGGCATGAGCCATGACGAGTATTTGGACTTGAAAAAGGAACTGTCCGAAAGATTGGTCGGCGTTAACAAGCCTGACCCTGATGAAAGGGCGGAAGCATTGGCTGAAACATTCAATATATCAAAGCTTGAGGCAATGAATGTTTTGACCGAATGCAATAATGATTTGAGGGCTGCCGTTAAAGTGTTGCATGCCAAATCATTAGAAACTTCTGATTAAAATGGATTGGACTTCTCTATATCTGAAAACATCCGATTTGAATGTTTTTATTTTAGGCACTGGCGAAGTCGCAACCAGAAGGGCCAACAGATTCCTCGACCATGGCGCCAATGTTAGGCTGGCGGGCAATGGATTGTCCGAGGAATTGTTTGAAAAGGGTGCTGAATTATATTCCACCGACGATGTCGATGATTTGGTGGAATGGTGCGACCTTGCTGTTGTGGCCAGTGGCGATGAGGAGCTGTCCGATCATGTTTCACGTATTGCTGGGGATAAGCTAATAAACCGTGCGGACTATCCCTATGAGGGCAATGTCATTGTCCCCACAAGCTTCAGCATTGGGGATGTTGAAATATCTATTTTTACCAATGGAAAGAGTCCGTTGATGGCAAGGCAATTGAGAAAGAAGATCCAGTCAATAATCACTGACGAGGACATTCTGGAAATCGAGCTTCAGGATTATGCGAGGGTGCAGCTGAAGGAAATCATTCCCGACCAGAAGGAGCGCAGGGATTGCCTTTATGAAATTTTTGAGAATGAGCGTATTAACGATTACATTAGGCTGAACGAAGTTGATGAGGCTAAAAGATACATTGATGATTTGATAAGGGGATTAAATTGATACTTAACTTAAGAGTTGACCATAAGATAGCGGATATCCAGTCAATGGAAAACATTGCAAAGGATATGGATGAACTGTTCCTGGAACTGCAGGAGAAATACTCCATCGGTGAGTATATTGAGATTTCCACCTGCAACAGGAAGGAGTACTACATTAACAATGACTACATTTCAGAGGATGATGAGCTGTTGTCCCATGAGAATCAAAGCATAATCATCGATTATGGTCAATCAGCCATCATGCATCTTCTTAGGATGACCTCAGGCTTGGAGTCAATGATTGTTGGCGAAGACCAGATTCTGGGCCAGGTGAAGGATGCCAAGCACAAGGCCTCCAAGAATCGTCATTGCGGAAGGTCTCTAGATGCCATCTTTACAAAGGCCATTCATGTCGGCCAGGTGGTTAGGAACAAGACCAACATCAATAAGGGTTCCGTTTCCATCGGTTCGGCGGCCATTGACCTGGCCGAAAAGCACATGGGCAGTCTTGATGACAAGTCCGTTCTTGTGATAGGTGCAGGCAAGATGGGCAAGCTGGTTGCCAAGGCCCTTGCGGAAAAGGACTTGAATGCCATTTTCGTTGCCAACAGGACATATTATGTTGCAGTCCAATTGGCTGAGGATCTGGGCGGTGAAGCAATTCTTTTCAATGAGCTGGAGAAGTACCTGGCGACTGCCGATTTGGTCATCAGCGCCACCAGTGCCCCTCACCCGATTATCAATAAGGAACGTCTTTTAGGCATTGACATGGATTATGAGAATGTCATGATGGTTGACATTGCCAATCCTCGTGACATTTCCGATGATGTTGATGATTTGGGGGTTAAGCTATTCAACATTGATGATTTGAGGGAGATTGCTGATGAAAACACTAAGCTTCGTATTAAGGAGTTCGGTGAAGCTGAAAACATCATCAATGATGAGTTCATTTTACTCAAAGAATCGTTCAAAATAATGGAAGTTGACAATATTCTTGGTAATTTAAGAGCATCTATGGAAGATATAAGAGAACGTGAAACTCAAAAAGCAAGCGTGAAGTTGTCTGATATAGATGGCAGTGCTAAAGTTTTGGATAATTTGACAAATTCCATTGTCAACAAGATCTTTTACGATATTTCAAAAAATCTTAAGAAAGCTGCAAAAGAAGAAAATAAGGATATTATCGAAGCAGCTGAATATATATTTAATGTTAAGTAGAATAATTTATTCAAACATTCCCTTAACATCTAAATTTTTAATTTTACTTGATTTTAAAGCATAATCAATATTGGCCATGGTGATTGTTTCACTGTCATTGGATATTGCATTGTGCAGTGCGGTTTTCAAAATCTTTTCCTTCAGGTCCCTGCCGGATAGTCCCTTGGTGAGTCTGACTATTTTTTCCAAATCCAAATCATATTCCAGGGGCATGGTTTTCAGATTGTTTTCAATGATTTCCAACCTCTCATTGTCGTCAGGCAGCTTGAATTCAATCTCCTCTTCGAAACGACTTCTCACGGCATAATCGAGACTGCCTGCATTGTTGGTTGCACCGATTGTTATCACGGACTTGTTTTCAGTTATCCCATCCATTTCGGTCAGCAGTGCATTTACAATCTCTGAGACGTCTCCCCTCAGTGACTGGAATGACCTGTGGAGCGCTATTGCATCAATCTCGTCGATGAATATTATTGATGGTGCATTTTCAGATGCCCTCTTGAACAGGTCATGTATTTTGGATGAGGCATCGCCGACATGTTCGCCAATCAGTGATGTTGCCTTGATTAGATACAATGGCACTTCAAGCTCGTTGGCCAGTGCCTTGACAAGCATTGTTTTGCCTGTGCCTGGAAGCCCGTAAAAGAGGATGTTTTTCGGAGCCCAAGGTCCGAATCTTTCAGGATCCTCTAGGTATTTTGTAATGACCTTGACCTTGCTTTTGGCATTTTTCTGACCGACAATGTCATTGAGATGAATGTCAGTCTTTATTTTATTTTCAAAGGTGTTCTTGATGTCGTCAGTGATAATCTTGATTTTAGTGTTCTCTGATATCATTGAATTGTTGGGTTTTGCAATTACAACCTCAAAACCGTAATCAGGGATTATTTTCTGGTCAAACAAGTGAGAATTTTCACGCACAACCAATCCGGACCACTGGTCACGGGCATATTCCTCGAACAGTCTTGTGTTCTTGATTTCAATATCCTCATCCATCATGTTGAAATCGAATGGGTAACCTACCGGTTTTACAACTACCAATTCGGCATATTCCTGATTTTCGCTTTCCACTTTGGCCTGTTTGGGATTGGTGGTCTTCTGTTCAATTTTCTTATTGTCGCTTTTCAAAAATAATCACCTCCAAAATATTTTTTTCCGTTACATTTCAACATTAGTTTTAATTATTTAAATATTTGATGGAATATATATTTCAAGCATGAGCTTCAGAACAAGAAGGGTGCTGTTCAGCACTCCATTCTATATGTTGTATGAGTTTTTTCCTGCTTAAATATGTCTTTTTGCTGTTGGGTGGTGTGGATGATAGCTATATTTTAATTTTAACAGTTATTATAGGTTTGATTCGATTCATGCCCACCCTTTTTGAAGAGCGAAAGTCCCGAAAGGTTACAAGGTTCCTCTCAACAGTCGATGGCGTGTGGATGTGGGCATCAGTGATGTTCTTGATAGATATCCTTATAATTTACCTCCTCGGTTCATTCGCAAAGCTCTCATTCGAAATTAATCTGATACTGTTGGCCATCGTGCCGGCATTGGGCCTGTACAACTATTGGAAGGCCCATAAACTGGTTGTCAATGAAAGGAAAATTGTTCTGGATAATCTTGAACATGACATCAACATTGCACAATTGTCAGATGTGCATTTCGGTTCAGTGCGCCACAGGCAAATCATAAGCCAAATAGCATCCAGGTTAAACGGGCTGAAAGACACTTGTGATATTGCAATAATCTCCGGAGACTTGGCGGACGGCTCTGCCATGGTTGAAGCTGATGATTTCATGGCATTCAAGGATGTTGAAATGCCGATAATATTCACTCCGGGAAATCATGATTACTATATAGGAATCAATAATGTTGTATGTGCCTGCGAGAATGCAGGAGTCATAGTTCTTGACAATGACTCTCTCGAGTTTGATTGCCTGAACATCTACGGAGCATCCTACAGCCTTGATGACAAGGACATTCCAAAAATAGATGAGTCTATGGTGATGGGCGATAAGGTGAATATTCTGAACTATCATGTGCCCTATTATTTCAAGGAGTTCTCAAGGATGGGCTTTAATCTGCAACTGTCAGGCCATACTCATGGTGGACAGTTCCATCCGGTGACATTCATCTCAGACTTATTGTTTAAGTACAATAAGGGTTTGTTCAAGGACAATAGGGGAAACTATATTCATGTGACAACCGGTGTCGGTTCTATGGACACTCCGATGAGATGGGGGACTGATTCCGAGATAGTTGTCCTCAAGCTTAGGGGAAAAGATTAACTTATTTAATCATGAAGGTTTAAATAATTGTATATGGTAACTGATAATCGTAATCATTTTTGTATTTACTGCGGGGCGAAACTAGTTCCAAACCAGCACTTCTGCACACAATGCGGAAAACAGGTTTCACATGACTTTGAAGAGCAAACAATCCCAAAACCATCACAATACGAAGCGGAAGTTGAAAAAATCGCTCAGGAATACAATGTTAAGCAGAGTAGGGCTCGTGAACTGCTTGAAAAACTCTTCGACCCCTCACACATGTCCTATCAGAAATTCACTGACGCAATCAATCGGTCCAATGGTCTTTTTGACAATCAGTTGGCTGTAGCGCGCAAGATGATTGAATTGGATGATGGCAATAATGAGGTTGTCAGAAGGGAACTTGAAATCAAAATCAAGACATTAAACACCTTCATCGATAAGATGGAGGATTTGATAAACGAGCTGGTCATCCAGTTAAGCTCCAACAAGGATGATGATGCTGATATAAATAACCTTTTCAGTGAATTGGATAATTTAATAGATTCCGTAAAGGACTATTAAATCATTTCCTCGTATATTTTTTTCATTCTAAGTGAATCCTCATCGCGCAATGGGGTTTCACAAATTATGTTTGCATTCCAGCCATTATCAATCAGGACACTAAGCAAATCTTCAATATTCGGTCCGTACTCATCGCTTTCGGCCAGGGTATGATGCTTGACCTCCCCGCCACGGCCGTACTCTATGGTTGTGAAATGACAGTGCAGGATGTCAATGTCCAGATGCTCCTCAATGGTTGAAAATATGCAATTGTAATCTTCCTTCTTGTTTAAAAATCCTCTTCCACGGGCATGGACATGGGCGAAATCTATTGTAGGCTCAAAGTGATCGAATGTGGCGCACAACTCAACGACCTCACCGACATTACCCAATTGTGTTCTCTTACCTGTTGTTTCAGGTGCAAAGGTGAACTCTTCAATGCCTTCAGCTTCAAGCTCCTCGAATAGTCTGTTGACTGTATTCTTGGAGATTTCCATTGCCTTTTCAGGCTTGCGGTTCAGATATGCTCCAGGGTGAAATACCAAACGATACGCTCCCATCCATTCCCCTGCACGTGCGGCTGCTATGAGGTGACCTATGCTCTTTTCAAGCTTTGATTCCTCCTTTGCGCACAGGTTGATATAGTATGGTGCGTGCATGGAAACTCTGATGTCATGCTTTTCGGATTCCTTTTTAAGTGTGGTTGCAGCCTTCTCGCCAATCCTCACGCCGTAGGGGGATTGGTATTCATATGAGTCTAATCCTTCCTCTTGGATGTATTTTGGTGCCTTGTATGCTGCTCCCTTATATTTGACTGGACTTCCCGCTGGTCCAAAAAGTACTTTATGCTTCATTAAAATCAGTGAAAAATAGTAAAAAAAGAGGGAATTTATAATATTCCCATAGCTTTATTGGTTTTAGCGATTGATTTTTCGTTGTCACTTTCCATTTCAAGAAGTGCACGAATAGCATCAATGTTTTCCGGAATAACATCGGATTCCTGATGCACTGCCTGCATGTAGAACAGTTCGTTGCCTACAACGTTAATGGATTCTCTCCAGACTGGAATCTCATACAGGTCGTTTCTGTTTCTGCCGAGCTCCTTAGCGTATTCCATTAGCTCTGCGGTTGAACCTAATCCTTCTTCAGCAGACACTACAATGACTCTTGAACGTTTTTCAAGTGCTTCAACGATTTCCTCAGTTTCAACGTCATTGTTGATTTCAACCATGATGTTGTGCTGGTGCATCAGTGTGGTCGGCACGAGCAATGCCATGGTGGTGACGTCGATTCCTTTCATTACGGTTTTAACGTCAGGTCCGTGGTGGGAGGGTACTTTTGGAGGATTTGGAACAATAGCGTTGATTGGTCCTTTCTTGACTTCAGATGGGTCTGATCCTCTTCTCACCATTACTGCACGCACTTTCTTGATGTCTGCTATCGGATCGATGGTGGATAAGGTACGGGTTAATCCGGTAGTGTTACAGGACACTACACGAGTGTAGTCTGCACCATATGAATCGTCATAGTTTGAAATAGCGTTGAATGATAGGCCAGTTAGTTCATGGTCTTCTCCACCTTGATAGATTGCTTTAACTCCTGCTTTCTTGTACATTTCAAGGTTTTGTGGTCCGATGCTTCCAGGGGTACAGTCAACAACAACATCTGCTTCCTGTATCATGTCTTCAACGGTACCTGCTATTTCGATTCCCGCATCCTTGAATAATTGTTCTCTTTCTGGAATTCCAATGTATAAGGGGTAGCCTTTTTCTTCAACAGCGGTTCTTGCCTCATAGTTTGGTCTAGTTTTACTTACACCAATTACTTTCATGTCATCTTGAGCAGCTACTGCATCAGCCACTCTTTTACCGATGGTTCCATAACCATTAATTGCAACAGTTTTCATTTTAATCCCTTTTTCATTATAATAATTGAATATTATATGAACTTAATTCTGTTTTTCAAATTATATATAATTTGATATTTTCAGATTTGAAAGTGTTTAGCTGAATTTAATCGATTTTACCATCATGTTCATTAGGGTCTCGTTGTCGCACTGTATCAGCAGGTATTTCTCATCATCCCCTGCAATGGCCAGGTCATGGTAGTTCACCTCTCCGATTGTCCGATTATCACTGAAATGCACGACTGTGGTATTGTTGATTGTGGTCAGGTTGGCGGTTGTGTCGTTGGCGCACATTTTCTCGTAGCTTTCAACCAATTTGGCTTTGGTGCCGTTTGACTCGGCGTAGATGATGCTGATTTTAGCATCCTCGTTCAGGTAGTTGACTGATAATGTGGTGTTGCCGATTACTCTTCCGCTAATGTTTTCCAGTGTGAGGTTTTCGGGAATGCTCATCTTGAAATGGGAGTCGAAATCATGCTCCTTTAACGTAATGTTTTCCGCTGCAAATCCTGCATTTAAAAGCAGCATTGTTCCAATTGCAATTAGAATTATAATGCTTTTGAGTTTCATTGTATCACTAATTGATAATTTATTTATAGTTATTTAAATATACTATGTGAGTATGAATGAGTTAAAATTAAATTATGTTATTGAAGGTGAAGGTGAAACATTGCTTTTCATTCATGGGCTTTCCGACAATCTGCTCTACTGGGAAGTTCTGGCAAGTTTCCTTAAAAAGGATTATCGGATTTTACGCGTTGATTTGAGGGGCCATGGCGAATCCCCATTGGGCAGTGACGAGATAACGGTTGATGTTTATAGTCATGATTTGAAAAGCCTATTGGACGAATTGGACATCGCAAAGGTTAATTTAATCGGTTTTTCACTGGGAGGGTCTGTTGCACTTGACTTTGCAATCAAGTATCCGGATATGGTGTCTTCGCTCGTGCTGATGTCCACCTGTTCAAGATGCGATGATCATGTCAATCAGGTTTTCAGCGAGTTTAAGCGTCATCTCTCAAGAGGCTTTGGAGATTTCTATGACTACATGATTCCAAAGGTATTGTATCCTGATGTCATTGAGAACAATAGGGAGGAGCTTCAGGCCATTAAGGAGTTTGCTTCAATCAATGCCAATGTCGAAGCTTACATTAAGGCCGCTGATGCCGGTTTGGCTTTTGATGTGGATGATGCTTTATCCGAAATAAAGGCTCCTACTTTGGTTTTGGCGGGAAGGCATGATGAGATATTCCCCTTGTATTGTGCCGAAAGGCTTCATGAAAAAATTGAAAACTCGCAGTTGGTTGTTCTTGACGGTTTGAAGCATAATCTGCTTGTGGGTAAAAATAATGCAAAAATAGTTGATATATTGAAAAAATTCTATAAAAAAATAAGTTGAAAGTAGAATTCATTCTACTTTAAATCCTGCTTCTTCAACGGCTTCGTTGATGTCAGCATCACTTACATCTGCAGACATTGTTATTTTTGTTATTCCAGAATCAAGGTCTGCTTTTGCATCATCAATTCCGTCAACGTCTTTTAAACATAATTCTACAGCATTTACACATGATGGGCAGTGCATGCCCACTACTTTAATTTCTTTTTCAGCCATAATAAATCACCTTAATGTCGATAGTAATATTTATGTTGTCGGTTTATTTAAACTTTTAGTCATGCCTAATTTTTTGGATTTTCGATAGTCCCTTGATGATAATCTGTATCCGGTAAGGGTGTATGAGTAGATTATGACAATCACTGACCCGATATTATGTATCAATGCCCCTTCAATAGGGTTCAATAATCCCAGAACGGCCAATGCCATTGCAATGATGTTTAAGCCAAGTGCAAATCCTATGCTGATGCTGATTGTTCTTATTGTTTTTCTGGAGATTCCTATCAGATGGGGGATGTCCTCGATATTGTCATTGACCAGTGCTATGTTTGCGGCTTCGACACTTATGTCGCTTCCGATTTCACCCATTGCAATTCCGACATTCGCCTTTCTGAGTGAAGGGGCATCATTGATGCCGTCACCAATCATTGCAACCTTATGGCCAAGAATCTGCTCATCTTTGATGTAGTCTGTCTTGTCTTCGGGAAGACAGTTCGCCTTGACATTTCTGACCTTGACTTCTCTTGCTATTAGATTTGCGGTTTTCTCATTGTCTCCGGTAAGAAGGGTTGTTTTTACTCTTAAGCGTTTCAATTTATGGATTGTCTGCTTTGAGTTTTCGCGCAGGGTGTCGGCAAGAAGCACCTTTCCGAGGATTTCACGGTCCCTTGCGAGGAATATCTCGATTTCACCGTTCTGCGGTTTTTCATCATCGATTTTTATGTTTTCCGATTCGAGGAGTTTCCTGTTTCCGGCGATTATCCTTTCTCCGTCAACGTATCCGGTCACTCCCTTTCCGATTTCCATATTGAAACTCTCAACTTCTGACAGGTCATCATTATTGTAATGCCTGACTATTGCCTTTGCTAAGGGATGCTCTGATTTGGACTCCAAGGATGCGAGTAGATGCATCATCTCTTCAGGATTGTCTGAAATTACTTCGATGACTTCTGGTTTTCCATAGGTTAATGTTCCGGTTTTGTCAAACACCAGTTCATCCACCTTCGCCAGCTCTTCGATTGACTCCCCATCCTTGACGAGTATTCCGTATTTGGTTAGGTTTCCTATTGCTGCCATTATTGCTGTTGGTGTTGCAAGCACCAATGCGCATGGGCAGAACACCACCAGTATTGTGACTGACCTGATTATCTCGAATGTGAATAGGTATGTGAGCACGGCGGCGGTGAATGCAATCACCACTATAAGTGTAGCCCATTTGTCTGCGGTCCGGACTATCTTTGCGTTTTCAGGAGATGATGATTCCACCAGTCTGATTAGCTTTTGAAGGGAACTTTCCTGGCTGATTTTGGTTGTCTGCATGGTGAATGAGCCGTAAAGGTTTATTGTTCCACTGTACACTTCATCGTTTGTTTGCTTGTCGACCGGTAGGGATTCTCCTGTTAGTGTGGATTGGTCGATTGAGGTTTCTCCTGCAATTATTTTTCCGTCTGTTGGTATGCTTTCGCCTGGAAGCACTTTCAGTATATCTCCGATTTTCACTTCTTCTACTGGTATTTTCTCGTCTATTCCGTTTTTGATTCTGGTGGCGAATTGCGGTGACATTTTTACTAGTTCCTTGATTCTTCCCTGTGTTTTTGACACGGTGTATTCTTCAAGGAATCCTCCGATTGCCATGATTGTTGCGATTTCTCCTGCGGCGAATACCTCGCCGATTATTATTGATGCTATGATTGCTATTGTCACCAGCAAATCTGCCTTGATGTCGAATTCTGTGACTAATCCCTCTATGCATTCCTTGAATATTGGTATTCCACATAGTATGACTGCAATTGCTGCAATGTAGTCGAGAGATAATGTGAAACTTATGATTAAACTTATTGCAGAAATTATTATTAGGATTATGTCTCTTTTTTCGTCTCTTGTGAATTTCATTTTAAACAGCCCCAAAAGTATAGGTATACCCCATAGGGTATAATGTTATTTTAAAAAAAATTAAAGTCTTGAGTAATATTCCAAAATTGATGAAATGTCTCCTATGGCTTCGTCAGCATCATTCTCTTCAATGGCCTGTTTGACGCAATGTTCAAGATGGCCTTCGACAATGATGTGTCCAACCTTATGTAATGCTGATTTTGACGCATTGACCTGCATCAGTATCTGCTCGCAAGGGATATCCTCATCAATCATGCGATCAATGGCATTCAACTGTCCGATGATTTTTTTGATTCTCCTGTGTAAGTTTTCGCTATCCATACATTCTTTCATAAATAACACTACCTATACCTACTAGGGTATATACTATGTTGTAGTATATAAATGTTGCCACGGGTCATGAATCATTAAATATGTTCATTGTAAAAAAATGATTAACTTTAAAAAATGAGTCGTTTTGATTAATTGATTAAAAATAAAAAAATAAGGAGGAAAATATCAAGCTTATGCTTGATTTTCCATTTCTTCAAATTTGGCCGGGAAGTATTCGTCTACTACGTATTCAAGACCATATTTGGAGAAAGATTGCTGTTCTGCTTTTTTACCGATTTTAAGCATCTTCTTAATTTCAGTTTGCCAGAAGTCTGTTTTATACCTTGGGTCTTTGGAAAGCTCTTTAAGCCTCATGACATCCACATCTTTCAATTTATCGGTTGGCAAATCGTAATTGATAATGTCTGATGCGGTCACTCCTATGAATTTGGCGTCAGGAGTTGCAAGGTCATGGTTAACGTGAGCCAATTTTGCACTTCCGGAAATGATTACCTGTGCAATGTGGAATCCCCAAGGGTCTCCGTCGTTACAGATATATACTGGCAATTTGAGTTCAGTGTTAACCCTTTTGATGAACCTTCTAGTAGCACGTGCGGCCTGTCCCTTAAGCCCGACAATCAAGCAGTTGAATCTTTCATGAGCGTTTTCCTGCACAAGCCTGTGGAACATTCCCATGGTTTCCACTGCCAGTACCTTGTCCACTTTATGGTCAAGGAATTCCACCTGGTCGATTGTAGGTGATATGGTGTAACCGGATTTTCCCATTTTTGCAGCGTTGACTTCCACTTCATCCAAAAGGGTAATGTTTCCGTAAACTGATGCACCGTCTTCCTCAGGCATTAAACCTAAGTCTTCACGAGTGGTTCCGAGGGTTACTTCAAGGTCTTCTCCAACAATGTTTGATTCCTGCTGTGACTTGAAACTGATTCCCCAACCTTCGGAAACATAGTACATTTCCCTGATGGTTGCGGTTTTTTCACGTGCAACAAGATCCTTACAGAAGTTAGCAACATAAACCATTTGTCCCAGTTTCCTGATTTGTTTCACGTTACCTAATGATCTTCTACCAAATCTGTCACCAAGCACATAGTATCTTTTTGCTTCATCGTAAACAATGTTTCCTGTACCTCTGGATGGGACTCTAACACTAGGAACTTTGTTTTTCTCAATTTCTTCAATGATTTCTTGACCTAAACCTTTTAACTTATTGAAGGTGTATTCTTTTCTTTGCTCTTTATGAGGTCTGCTATCTTTAACATCATCAGCCATTCAAATCACCTAATCTTCAAAACCGTCTTCCACATCATCTTCTTCAAAGTTGTCTAATGCGGATTGGCCTTCTTCAACTGCATGACCGTACTCGTCAACTTCTTCCATGATGAGTGCGTCAAGTTCTTCTTCTTCCTCTTCTTCTTCAACCTTTTCACCAAGCAATTCTGCAAGAGCCCTTTTGGTTACTTTCGCCAGCACTTCATGGTATTCTGGAACTCCTGTTTCACCGAGCTTTGCGGCTTCTTCAATGATGACTGGAACATATTCCTCGAATACTTTGGAACGTTTTTCTTTTTCTTTTGCTGCTCTTTTTGCCCTTAAGTGTTTTTGCAATTGGCGAGCTAATTTCATGGTTGCCTGTCTGATTTCATGTACGATTTCAGGTTCAGGGGATACGCTCTGCTTACCTGTTGAGAGGTATGGTACCTGGGTGGAAATGATGTTCACGAACAGGGTCAATGGAGTGTTGTCCATGTCTTTTAATCCGTAACGTTTCCAATCGATACTTTTAAGTGCTTCTGTGATTGCACAGCTTCCTGCATCGAATGTTAGTGGTACTCTGTTAGCGAATCTCATGATTTCAGATTTTCTTTTCTCATTAACCACTCTTCCAGCATCTCCACCGTATGCGAGTCCTGCTTCGATGATGAATGACACACCGCCTGCGTAAGTGACCGGTTTTCTTGTGATTGTGGTTACAAATTCCGGCTTGAGGATTTGTTTCATACCCTTTTCGATTTGCTCTGATCCGATTGGTATGAGTCCGTCTGTTGGTGGGGCCATGAATTTCATCTTTTTAAAGCAGTGGACGATTGCTTCGGCTTCCTGGAATGTCATTGCTTTCGGACGTTTGTTCATGTCGATTCCAGTGATTTCCGCGATTTCATCAACCCTTTTTGCAGACATTCTTGACATGGAAGAGGTCAGCATGCTTTTGTATCTTCTGCTGTCAGTGTTTTTCGCCATGGTCATCAGGTCGTCTGCGCTCACTCCTTTAGGGTGAGGGAGCACTTCTTTAGGCTGCACTGGCACTACGTCTGCGGCTCTTTTGAAGATGTACTTATGGCCGGATGGGTCTCTGAATGTGATTTTTGCATGAGGGTTTCCGATCATTGTTCTTCTGATGTATTCGAATGCTCCTTGTTCTGCAAGGGAGTAGGATACTTCCTTGAATTGAAGTTCAATGCACACTCCGGTGCTTTCTGCAGGGTAGTCTTCCCTTTCCATCAGGATTCCACGGTTGTTTTCAACATCCATCTGGAACTTCATTTTGACTCCTTTTATTTCATCCCCGTCCTTGTAGCATGAGATTACGCGGGCAGGCTTACCTGTGGTCATTTGGGATAGGAGAACGCATCCACTACAACCCAGACCCTGTTGTCCTCTGGATTGGATGTTCCTGAATTTGGATCCTGCAAACATCATACAATACACTTGCATGACGTAGTCTTCAGGGATTCCCGGACCGTTGTCCTTGTGTCTTAGGATGTAATGTACCTTGTCGACACGTTTCAATTCGATGTCGATGTCCGGCAATATTCCCGCTTCTTCCGCTGCGTCGAAACTGTTTGTAATCAGTTCGTGGAATACAATGGTTAGGGAACGGATTTTACCGGTGAATCCTAACATCTGCTTGTTTTTTCTAAAGAATTGGGATGGGGTCAGCCTTTGAAAGTCCTCTTCCCAGTCCAATCCTAACTGTTGCTGTTCAGCCAAAATTTTTCCTCCTTGTGAAATTGATATGTTTTAATTTATCATACTTGCCATATTTAAATGAAGTGAGAGAGCATTTGATTAGTAATATTCATACCCTACCCTATCTAGCTCGCTTAAATATATGGTAAAATAAAAATTAAAAAACATGTAAAAAATATGGTATTTTAACTACACTATACATATAAGTTGGTTAAAGTATATAAAACTTTTTAAGTATTAATATTATTTTTACAGTTAAGTTCCATTAAAATCGATTTAACTGTGTAATATTTCTTTGATATCTATTTTTTGACTGTTTAATGTTTCATTTAATTAATGGATAAAAAGTTGTATGGCCATGAAATATTGATGTGGCTATGAAAAAATTTGGATATCGGTATAATTCAAAAAATAGGTTTAGGAGTGTTCAACTCCTAAAAATCATTTTCATCAAACTCAATGCCGTCCTTGAACTCGATTTTATCGTCTTCAATTCCAACAAGGTCCTTGAACTCTCTCATTTTCAAGTCTTCCTTCTTGTGTTCTAAAAATCCGTAAACGGATTTGTGCCTTGATCCGTTGAGTATCATTTCAATGGCTTCCTTGGCAACCATGATGTTGTCCATCTCTCCGATGAGTGAAACGGTCTTGCCGTAGATTGCCATGTCGACTTCAGCCATTTCCATGATTATTTCACGTGTTTTACCGTCTTTTCCGATAATTCTACCTTTATGTCTTGCAAGGGCCTTCTTGGACTTGCCGATGTATAATGGCAAGCTTATCACTTCAAGGTAAATGTCGTCGCTGACGAGCTTGAGCGCAACTTCCGGATTGAATCCTCGTGCAACTGCCTTCACGATGTGATTGGCATTCCAGACTCCTAATGGGTCTTCCATGTCGTCTCTAGGTGTAATGTAAACTGTGCCTTCGTCACTGTCAATGTCGAGGATGGTTCCAGTCGCTTTTTCAATGGATTTCTTGACGTTACCATTGCTTCCGATTAAAGCCCCCACTCTGTTTTGAGGTATTTTCAAATAATCTGTTTCTGGCATAATTATCACCTTTGATAATAATTTTCAAGTTAAAATTATATAAAATTTGGGATTGGAATGTTTTTGATTTTAAGCTGTCGCTCGATAGATACAATATCAGTTTTTCAAGGCATTGAATTTTTCACAATAATTTTTAATTATGTTGGGAACAGATAGTAATATTGAAGATGTAAATTGATATGGATGATAAAATGGCTATGGATTTGACAGATATTGGAATTGAAGAAGGACAGAAATATGAAGGGATTTACACTACCATGAGCAAGGACGGCGTAAAAAATGCAGCTCCAATAGGAATAGTATGCAAAGGCAAGGACAAACTCGGATGCAGGCTGTTTGTCGGCACCCAAACCCTGAAAAACATTATGGAAACAGGTAAATACGTTGTAAACATTACCTTTGACCCTATAAACTTTGTAAATTCAACAATCGGAAACCTGGACGTTGAAGAGTTTACAGATGATGAGGACATTGCAATTTTGAAAAATGCAGAGGCATATATCATTTGTGATGTCACAGACATTAGAAAAATGGATCCAATCAAAGACCATGTAACATCAAATGGTGAGGCTTACATCATAAGCAGCGATGTTGTGGAAATCGTCAAGAACCATCCATGTGCAAAGGCTTTAAACCGGGGGGTCTTTGCGCTTCTCGAATGCCTTACAAACTACACTCGGCTTGACCTTGTCAGCAAAAAGCAGCAGGATTATTTTGTCGGAAGGTTCAATGAAAACAACCGGATGATTAAGAGGGTTTCAGGGCCTGATACGATAAAAGCTATGGAGATTCTTAAAAACAGCATGATGGAAAAGGGTTTTGATGTTGAATAGGATAGGAGTTTGCATTCAATTTTAGTTGGGCGCCATAGGGGTGGTGCTGAAACCGGAATATTTTTTTTCAACAGGATGGAGTTAATTGGATTATTCTCTCCATTCATCGCACCCATCATCCATTTTAACCAGTTTTTCATGGAATCTGCAGTATAGTCTATTACTTAATGTTTTTACCATTTTTGTAATTTTATTCTTGGGCAGTTATAAAACTTGATGTTTATAAGGTTGGTCAAGCTATCCCCCGTTGACTTACGGGTTCATTATTTTTTGATTATTCTTTTTCCTTCGTTTAGGATGTTATTTTCGGCGTTTATGTCTCTGTGGTGTGTTGTTTTGCATTTTGGCAAATCCAGTTGCGCATTTCTAATGTTAGGTCTGTGTATTGGTATTCGCAGTTGCTGCATTTTTGGCTTGATGGGTAAAATCGGTCTATTTGTATGAATTTTTTACCGTACCATTCTGCTTT
>NZ_CACYJE010000001.1 GCF_902774605.1 uncultured Methanobrevibacter sp. | reverse complement strand
AAAAAAATCAGCGGAAAACAAAACTTACACATAAGAAACTGGGAATGTCCGCATTGCCACACACACCACCACCGTGACCGCAATGCAGCCATAAACATCATAAATAAAGGATTACAAATCGTCGGGACGACGGTGCAGTAAAAAAACTCCAAAAGAAATATCTAAAATTTTTTTTGGTTTGCGAATCCCCGTCCTCAACAAGACGGGGAAGTTCAAGACTACTCCAAGGGATGTGTGAAAAATAATGGAATTAATCCAATAAGTTAATAATGTATCCTATATAATTATTATAATATGAGAATCATACTAGCAGGAACCGGCAGTGCCGTTGGAAAAACCACTATCGCAACCGGTATAATGAAGGCATTAAGCGAAAAGTACAATGTCCAGCCATTCAAGGTGGGACCGGACTACATCGACCCGTCATACCACACATTAGCGACTGGAAACACTTCAAGAAACCTGGACTCCTTTTTCATGAAGGAGGGGCAGGTCCGTGACTCCTACCTCAAGGGAATGGAGGGAAAGGACATTGCAGTCATCGAGGGAGTGAGAGGACTGTATGAGGGAATCGACTCCATCAACGATATAGGAAGCACCGCTTCAGTTGCAAAATCCCTAGAGGCACCTGTGATTCTAATCATCAACTCAAGAAGCCTCGTCAAAAGCGCCGCTGCACTCGTTTTGGGCTTCAAGGCTCTTGATCCGGAAATAAACATTGCCGGAGTTATCCTGAACAAGGTGAAAAACCAGGCCCATTATCTCAAGACCAAGCGGTCAATAGAGGAAATCACTGGAACCGAGGTCATCGGAGGGATAAAAAGGGATGACACTATTTCAATCGAGCAAAGGCACTTGGGTCTTGTTCCTGCACGTGAAAGGGAAACCTCAATCAAATTCATAGACATATGGTCGAAAACAATCCATGAATCAATCGACCTCGACAGATTGGTGGAAATAGCGAAATCCGCACCGAAAATCACCTCCGAGAGAATCCCGATCTGGAACAGGCTGAACAAGCAGCCGGTAAGGATTGGAGTGGCATATGATGAGGTGTTCAACTTCTACTATAAGGAAAACATTGAAGCCCTCGAGGCGAACAATGCAAAAATAGAGTACTTCTCACCATTAAATGATGAAACACTACCTGACGTTGACGGACTATACATCGGCGGAGGCTATCCTGAACTCTTCTCAAAGGAATTATCAGACAATAAGCAAATGCTTAAAGACATCAAAAACTTCCACAATGACTCAAGACCTATATTTGCGGAATGCGGGGGACTCATGTATCTCATGAACTCCATCCACGACGATAAAGTGGTTGACATCTACCCTTACAAGGCCGTGCTGACCGACCGTGTCCAGGCGCTCAAGTACACTATCGCAGAGGTGCAGGAGGACAACATCATATCCAAGAAGGGAGAGGTCTTCCACGGCCACGAGTTTCATTACTCCAAGGTCATTGTAGATGAGCTTAAAAATAAGTTGGCATTCAAGGTTACAAGAGGCAAGGGCTCATACGATAACATGGATGGTTTCATGGAGAAAAACACTCTCGCAAGCTACGTTCACACTCACGTGGCAGCGATGCCTGATTTCGCAGGAAACCTATGCATTTCCGCCCGTGAACTGGAGGATTAGATGAGGATCAAAATCGATTTTTTCAATCCATTAATCGTGGTAGTTGGAATACTTGCTTTCCTGGCGATGGGTTATATAGGATCTTTCAACTACCGATTTGAAGACCCATTGAGCTGGCAAGTGATACTTACCGTGATATTCGCATGCATAGTCTTCACTATCGGCTATGCCATTGTCAAATATAAAGTGAGCATCCCTGAAAAGCGGGAAATCGATTTTATCTCTGAAAAACTACTTTTAACACTCACAGTCATAGCCTTAATATTGCAGGCATTTAACCTAGTTCTGCTTGGAGGCATACCATTATTCAACAGCACACTGAAGGCAAACGCCACCACCAACATCTGGAGAATAGCCTATCCCCTGTTTCTGATAACACTTAACCTGCTGCTTGCAAAATACTACGACCGCAAGTACCTGAGCCTTATAGTCATTGGAGCATTGATATTCGGCTTGAACGGTTACAGGACATCAGTATTGGGAATAATGGGAAGCTCATTCATAACACTATACTATTTAAATAAGATTTCAAGAAAATTTGGAATAGCTTTCATAGCAATCATAATCATCGGATTGATGGGTGTCGGCTACATCGCATCCCAGTCAATAGCAAACCAACACTGGACGCTGAACCCGTTGGAGCTAATATTCTACCGCGCCGGATTCACATTGGAAGTTTTCGAGAAAATAATCCCCCTGGCAGGCACCACCCACGGGCATATTCTGGGTATGATCTTTTCATCCGGAAGCCCAAGGACATTCATAGGAGAGTACGTCCTCAAATACACTGTTTGCCTGACATCAACACTATTCGGACCGGTGATGCTTGATTTCGGATACGTTGGACTGACTATCCAGATGCTTTTCATGGGCGTGTTTTTAGGATTGCTACATAAGGCAAAAGAAGGTTTTGGTGTTGGAATCTACGCATTCATCCTGACACACACAATAATATGGATTGAAACCGGACCGACTGACATAATGATCTGGTTCTTGTATTTGATAGGATTAATCTATCTAATTATACGATTAAAGTAATCCGAATGTTTTAATTGGAATATATATTATATCGTCTTTTTTTTCTATTTTTTTTGTAGTATTGGATATGATTATCCCATGAGAAGAATTTAACTTATTCATCGCTCCTTTGATTTGATTCTTATTCTTTTTTCCAAGTCCTACTTCAATGGGTATCGGTTGATCAAATTCCTTTTTAATGATAAAATCAACACTGTTTTTACCTAATTGAAAATATGTATCAAAATCAAAATAATTTTCATTATTCATTACATTAAATAGTGATGATGCTACAAAATTTTCCAAAAGTATGCCATCATAATCATCTTTTTTAATTGAGGAAACTCCAAACTGCTTGTTTATTGCATGACGAATGCATGGACTGGCAAAGTAATACTGCCAAGATTTTCTTGCACGGCCATTAGCACCAGCATAAGGTTCATAATGAAATATCAACTGTGTTTTTTCAAGTAAACGCAGCAATGAACCGACAGTTGAATAGGGTGCTTTAATAATGTCGGCCAAAGTATTTTGTGATGTTTCACCAGGCCTTTTTTGCGCTAAAAATTTTAATAACCTTAAGGCTTGATCTTCAGCATTTGTTGTAATATTTTTAACGGCAGCTAAATCCTTGGTTACTACTGTATCAACTGAACGGAATATTTTCCTATACGATTTCCTTGGATTTTTATCATGCATGACTAATGGCAATCCCCCAATCCTGAAATAATTTTCCCAATCATCGGTAGTGTAATCTTTTAGATTTAACAAATCTGAATTAATTTTACTCTCAAGAATAACTGCATCTTCTATTTCAGATGTGAAAATCATATTTAGCAATGATTGTGACATAGGTCCAGCATCATAATCATATTTTAATTTGAGATATTGTGAAAAATTAAGTGGACAAATGGTTTGATTGATCATTCTCCTTGAGGATTCTTTATCAAAATCTAATTTTATAGCGGATGAGCCGGTGAAGACCATGAATATTTTTTTTGACAAATCATGAATTATTTTGCCTGCAAGCGACCAGTCTTTATCAAAATGGGCCTCATCAATTAGCAGAAAAATTTCTTTATTCAAAGTTTGAATTGATGAATTATGAAACTCCCTAATATAATATTCAATTGCTTTTAAAATATCGCATTCATGCATTGTTTTTTTCAGATAATCACAGGAAATATATAATATTTGATTTTGATTGATTTTCTTATCATTTAATAAATAATCATAAATTTGATATAATATTGTTGTTTTTCCAACTCCTCTTAAACCTGGCAAGACAATATACCGGTCAATATTATCTCCTTTAATAAAATCATCGATTATATCTGTAATTCCTTTAAAATCATTTCTATGATTAAATTTTTTATTTTTGTGGGTTAATTCTTCATCAAGTAAAATTGGAACGTAATTTATTTGATTTTGCAAAAAATCATGTAATGCATTTTCTTCTTCATGATTCATGTCAAACACCTTAACTAATATATTAGTTGTTAATATATAAATAATTAACTAATATATTAGTTATAAATTAAATTATGATAAAAAATATATATTTGAAAAAATCAAAAAAAAAAGAAAAAAAACCACATGCATTAATCTTAAATGAAGATCAATAAGATCAAGATTATTAGGGAAACGAAGAATATGAATGTTCCTTTAACGATGAAATCAGTGTTCCTATCGGTGTACAATGACAGACCGTAGGACAATAAGAGTGCAACTATCATCTCAATCAAACCGGTCATTCCGGAATCCATCTTAAGCAGGCTGCCTGCTATGAATGATATGAGATATGAGAATATCACAACAAGTATGATCAATACGACCGGGTTTCTCAGAAGGGTTGCAACCAGCGGGTTTGACAAGATTCCTCCCCTTGGTCTTGTATCGTAATTGTATAAGTTGGTTTGAGCATAGGGATCCCTTGCAGGAGGATGATATACACGGTTCAACAGGCTTCTGGGATTCATGTGCTGCGGCTCATCGACCTGCCTGTACAAGGTGTTCTTGTAAACGGCAGGGTTGGCATCCCTTCTCTGCATGATATACTCCATGTCTGAAGCGTCATAATTGTATTCAGGATACTCCTCCTCAATGTACTGGCCGGCACCGCCGTCATAGGAAGTGTTGTCCAGTGTTGTCTGCCTGGTCCTGTCCTGATATTTCTTTGCAAGCTCAAGCAGACCGTCACGGTCAACCAATTTGATGTTTTTCCTGAGGGCATAGTTTCTTGCCTGCTCTGAGAAATAACATGAGGCGACGATTGTCACCTTGGAAGCCTTGATGCTTGCCTGCACATCTTCCATCTCCTTCAATACATCGACACCTATTTGAAAAGTTTTATCATAATTCTTGCATGCTACAACTACTCCAAAATCCCCAATTGTTGTAGGTAGAAGAGCATATATGTCAATGACTTTCTGTGAGGTTTTAAAATTCTTATAAACCTTAAA
Source organism: uncultured Methanobrevibacter sp. (assembly GCF_902774605.1). GTDB lineage: Archaea > Methanobacteriota > Methanobacteria > Methanobacteriales > Methanobacteriaceae > Methanocatella. The sequence goes on along the minus strand of NZ_CACYJE010000001.1, from coordinate 82,207 downwards.
ACCTGAGTCCTCCATTACTTTCGCTATAAAATTAATCAATTGTGGTTTTTCCAAGTTTCCACCCGCATGTGTTTTTTACAATAATATTATATTTTATAATCTAAATTGTTATTAAAGTTTTTTATGATTCAAAAAATATTTTAACAAAGTGCACTATTAATAAATATATGAAAGCTTTAATCAGTAATGATGATGGAATAACCGCTTCAGGAATACTTGCCTCCAAAAAGGCAATGGAAGACCTATGCGAAACATATGTCATAGCACCGGAAACACAGCAGAGCGGAATAGGCCATGCATTAACATTATACGACCCATTAAGGATTAACGAGCATGTCTTAAGGGACGGAAGTATCGGGTACGGAGTCACCGGAACACCGACCGATGCGGTGACACTGGCATTATTCGAGATAATGGATGAAAAGCCCGACATAATGATATCCGGGATAAACACAGGCTTCAACATCGGAAAGGCGGAGCTTACAACATCCGGAACACTGGGCGCAGCGATTGAGGCGGCAAGCTTCGGCATCCCAACAATAGCCGTTTCACAGGAAGTCACCCGTGACGACATCAAGTTCGAGAACGGAGCAAACGAGGTGGACTTCTCATTTGCCGGTAAAATGCTCAACAAGCTGGCAAAAACAGTTCTAAAAAAAGGTCTGCCTGAAGGGATTGACTTGTTGAACGTGAATGTTCCTGCCAACCCGTCAGACGATAAGTTTGAAATAGCCAAACTCAGCGAAAGAATGTACGTTCCAGTCATCGAGAAGAGATTGGATCCGCGCGGAAAGCCATACTACTGGATTGGCGGCGAACCCTACGATTCCCATAAGCCCGGAAGCGACGGTCACACGTTGAGCGTACTCAATAAAACAACAATAACTCCATTAAAAATAGATTTGACTGGAGATATAAAAGAAATTAGGGATTTCCTAGAGATTTAAATCTTTAAGAATCTTATCCCTTTCTTCACGAAGTTCATTCAATATTTTCTCATCATTGCATCCGTCTTTTTCAAGCTGAGCCAATGTTCTGGTTATAGCTTCTAAGTTGCTTTCTAATTGATTAATTGCCATACTATACTATTAAATCATTAAAGTATATAAAGTTGAAAAATATATTATAATATACTATTTAAGGATGGAAAAACATGACAGAAAGAGACCAAGTAAACAAACTATTCAGACAATTTAAAAACAAGAACGTGCTTGTTGAGTTAAGAGACAATAATAAGGCTGAAGGAAAAATTATAGCCATTGACAATTACTTGAATATCGTCTTGGAAAATGATAAGGGTATTGAAACCCTAAAAGGCGGTAATATCGTATTCGTTAGCCTAAACGAATAACACTCATCACCTATTTTTTCAAATCAACCTCAACACCTAAAATCTCATCAGCACCATTAAAGACGTCACGTGCAATCTGCGCCGCACCTATGGCGCCGGATTCCTTGGAAATCACCTTCAAATCGTATTTGCCCTTGAAGTACCTGTTGATTTCATCCTGGAAGTTGAATGGTTCGGTGGCGCTTCCAATGGAGCCTGTTAAGACTATTCCCTCAATCTCGTTTTCACACACAACATCCAAACCGGCAATCTCCATTGCGACAGTCATTATCAAAGTGTCAATGGCCAGTTTAGCCTTCTCATCACCGTTCCTGTAGTTTTCAAGCAACTGGTCCTTCATATTTGCGACCTTGCCGTCAATGCCCGCTATCTTGATTGCCCCACCGTGTGAGAAGCACTCGTTTGCGGTGCGCCTTCCCTCATCGATGTCACGTATCATCTCCAGGTCCAATGGACCGTGAACGACACCCATCGCTCCGATGCAGGCATCCATCGCACCCTTGATTTTAGAGTCCTCAATGAGTATGTCGACACTGTTGGAGGATATGTCTGCGACTATGAAATTACTCCATCCGGATTCCTTGAGGGCATTATAGGATATGCTGATTTTCTCAGGGCTTGCCTGATGAGAGTAGGCTGCGTTGAAGAGTTCATTAAGTGAAGTGGAGTTCTTGTGAAGTCCAGGTATCATGACTGTTGGAATGTCTGAGCTTTCAAGCTCTGAGAACACTAAGGTTCCCCCGCCGGTGACCTTTCCGGCACCGTTTATGGATAATATTCCCCTGTCCTCGACCTTGTCGATCGGCAATATCTTGTTGAATCCGTCGCCCATGGCGTATGTGATTGCCATTAGCTTGACTTTGCTCAAGTCTGTTCTTTTTGACAATTCCTCGATGGCTGAAACCTTGCCTGACTTGGAATCCTCCCTGTCGATCTTGAATATGTCTATTGTTTCGCCGTCCTGTGACATTATGCAAAAGGATATGCCTGTTGTGCCGTGATCCATTCCAATGAAAACCATGAATAAAACTCCCCCATTTTAAGTATTAATATTAAAATCAATGGTTAAAAAATGTTTTGTTAACAAAAATAGAATTGCAATAAAAAAAAAAAGTTTAAAAGATGATTGTTTAATCATCTTTTTGTAATCCACAGGCTTTTCTTAGTCTTTCACCGACGATTTCGATTTCTTTTTGACTTTCAGCCGCTCTCATTTCCTTGAGGTTAGCGCCGTCGGTGGCGTTTTCTTCAGCCCATTGTTTTTTGAATGTGCCGTCTTGGATTTGTTTCAAGGTTTCTTTCATACCTTCTTTTGCTTCATCGGTAATGATTTTTTTACCTCTGGTTAATCCACCGAATTCGGCAGTGTTACTTACATCTGTCCACATTCCGGCAAATCCTTTTTCGTAGATTAAATCAACGATGAGTTTCACTTCGTGACAGGTTTCGAAGTAAGCGATTTCAGGCTGGTAACCTGCTTCCACGAGAGTGGTGAATCCTGCATTGATGAGTTCAGTGATTCCTCCGCACAATACGGTTTGTTCACCGAATAAGTCAGTTTCGGTTTCTTCTTTGAAAGTAGTTTTTAAAACTCCTGCTTTGGTTAGGCCGCATGCTTTTGCCATGCCTAATGCTAATTGTAAAGCGTCACCGGTTGCGTCTTGTTCAACTGCAACGAGACCTGGAATACCGAATCCTTCTTCGTAGGTTTTTCTTACCATGGATCCTGGTCCTTTTGGTGCAAACATTACGATGTTAACATCTTCACCAGGTTTGATTAATCCGAAGTGAATGTTGTAACCGTGAGAGAATGAAATGGTGTTTCCGGCTTCAACATATGGTGCGATTTGTTCGTTGTAGACTTTTTCCTGGATTTCATCCGGAAGAAGAATGTGGATGATGTCTGCTTCTTTAGCTGCATCTTCAATGGTTTTTACAGTCATTCCATCTTCTTTTGCTAAGTTCCAAGAACTACCATTTTCTCTTACACCAACAATAACATCAGCTCCACTGTCAGCCATGTTTCTGGATTGTGCTCTTCCTTGGGAACCATAACCGATTACTGCAATGGTTTTTCCTTCAAGAGCATCTGTATTTACATCGTTGTCGTAAATCATTTTCATTTAAAATCATCTCTTAAATTGTATTATATAAGTTAAGATATCTAAAATATCACTTAATAATTATGATTTTCAATATTAATAAAACTAACCTAAATATAAAAAATATTTTACAAAAGTAGAATTTAAAAAAATAAGAAAAAATAGATGGGTCTAATAGCCATCTACCAATACTTTCAACTCACCGGTTACGATATCGATGATTAAACCGTGCACCGGCACATCAGGGATCAGCGGATGGTTCTTGATTTTTTCACAAACATCAATGACGTTTGCCTCTTCGGACTCGAAACCGCCAATCCATTCAGCCAAATCGTATTTGGCAATGTCTTCCTCTTTAATGCCGCGTGCTAGCATTTTTTCTTTCAATGCTTCAGCGTCGGCTCCTGCCATACCGCATTCGGTGTGACCTACAACCATTACCTCTTCAGCGCCAAGGTTGTATAATGCTGCACCGATGGATCTTATTGCATCTTCCCCTACAATGGAGTTTCCTGCGTTTCTGACGATTTTTGCATCTCCCCTTTTAAGACCGAGTGCAGGTTCGAAAAAGTCGATGAGTCTGCAGTCCATACAGGTCAATATTGCCAGTTTTTTGGCTGCATGGTGTGACATTTCTTCGCCTTCAAAGTTTTCCACAAATTCCTTATTGTCTTTTAATACGTCTTCTAATATAGTCATTTTTCATACTCCCCTTGACATGGCTGTAAGGCCTGTGCGGGCTATTCTTTTTATGCCAAATGGCTCTACTAAAGATATGAATGCATTGATTTTCTCCTTATCCCCGGTTAGCTCAACCATTATTGACTCTTCTGTAACATCCAATATGTGAGCTCGGAAGATATTGGTGTACTGCATTATCTCTGCTCTTGCCTTAACGTCCGGGATATTAACCTTTACAAGGCACAATTCCCTTTTGACTGCTTTTTGAGTAATATCTTTAATCTTGATAACGTCAATTAGTTTATTCAATTGCTTGGTGACCTGCTCAAGTCCCTTCTCATCTGCATGGACGGTTATCACCATACGGGATTGTCCCTCGACCTCTGAGTTTCCAACGGTTATGCTGTCAATGTTGAATCCCCTGCGGTTGAACATTCCAGCAACCTTTTGAAGGACCCCTGGCTTGTCTTCAACGAGTGTTGAAATAATGTGATATTGCTCTTCCATCTAAATCACATCCTTTTCTAGTTTGTACTCACCAATCATTTCATTTATTCCGGCTCCAGGCGGAAGCATCGGGAGGGCCTCCTCGGAGTCTATCACAATATCCAATAGGATTGGTTCATTATCCTTGATTGCTTTGCTTAAAGCCTCTTTTGTCTCTCCAGGCTTGGTTATTCTTGAAGCGTTCACGCCAAAACTTTCCGCCAGCTTGACAAAGTCGGGACTGTTGCCCAATAGTGTCTGTGAGTGTCTTTCATTGTACAATAGGCTTTGCCATTGATACACCATACCGAGTGTCCTGTTCTCCAATACAATTGCAATTACCGGTATGTCATACTCATGAACTGTTGCCAGTTCCTGACAGACCATCAGGAATCCGCCGTCACCGTTGATGGATACAACCGGGTCTTCAGGGCATGCGACCTTTGCACCGATTGCTGACGGGAATCCGAATCCCATGGTTCCAAGCCCTCCGGATGATATGAACTTGCGCGGCTTTTGAGTGTCAAAGAAATGAGCGGCCCACATCTGGTTCTGACCCACATCTGTTGTAAGTATTGAATCAGGAGTGAGGACTTCTGCAATCTCCTTGATTACAGCCTGCGGCTTCAACGGCACGTCATCATAGGTTACGCGAGGCAACAGTTCCATTTTTTTCTGCCTTATCATGTCTGTCCAATCGTTAACCTCTTTTGATGGCTTGTAATCGTTCAATAATTTATTCAATGATTCCAATACGTTTCTAGCGTCACCCACTATCGGAAGGTCCACCTCAACATTCTTGCCGATTTCAGCAGGGTCAATGTCAATGTGGATTACTTTAGTGTCTGGAACGAAACTGTCCAGCCTTCCGGTTGTCCTGTCCGAGAACCTTATGCCGATTGCAATCAGCAGGTCTGATTCGTTGACGTAATCGTTTGAAACCTTCCTTCCATGCATTCCAAGCATTCCCAATGCCAAATCATTGGTCTCATCAAATGCCCCCTTACCTAAAAGTGAAGTCATCACAGGCGCGTTAATGGTTTCAGCCAATTTCTTCAACTCACAGCATGCATTGGACATGATAACGCCTGCACCGGCAAGGATCATTGGCTTTTTGGCTTCGCGGATTAAGTCACGGGCCTTCTTGATTTGCCTGATGTTTCCCTTGACGGTGGGATTATATCCAGGTGTTTCAATCAATGAATCGTCGAATCCTGTAAGCTCGCCTTCCTGAACCTCCTTGGGAACATCGATGAGGACAGGCCCTGGTCTTCCAGTGGAAGCGATTTCAAAACTGGACTTGACGATTGAAGGTATCAAATCAGGGTTTTTTGGCTGGAAACTATGCTTTACGATTGGCATAGTGATTCCAACAATGTCCGCTTCCTGGAAAGCATCATTTCCGATTAGGTGAGTGGGAACTTGACCTGTAATGGCCACGATAGGAGAGGAATCCATGAAAGCTGTTCCAATACCTGTTACAAGATTGGTTGCCCCCGGGCCGGATGTTGCCAAGCACACTCCCACACGACCTGATGCCCTTGCATATCCGTCAGCTGCGTGAGCTGCGGCCTGTTCGTGTCTTACAAGTATATGATCAATGTCTGCATCATATAGCATGTCATAGAATGGTATGGTCTGTCCGCCAGGATAACCAAATATTGTCTTAACCCCCATGTTCTTGAGGGATTCAATTATCGCTTCTCCGCCTCTCATTGTAAAAACCTTTTTTCATATATTATACAATAAGTTTTGAATAAAAAAATATATATAATTATTGAAATCAAATTAATGTTAGCAAATTGTGTGAGAATATGAACCCTACAAAATACTTATGCCACAGAATCCCTGAAAGGAGTTTCTTCATCAAAGGCCATCAGTTCCCAGTATGTGCAAGATGCACAGGATTCTACACTGGATTGGCGGTTTATCTAATCGTTAACTTCTTTTACAGGCACCCCTATGACTTCAGGATGCTTCTCATATCAATGATACTTATGATTCCCGTGGCCGTGGATGGCCTGACACAGTATTTCGGTCCAAGGGAAAGCACCAATAATTTAAGGTTCGCTACAGGATTCGTCGGCGGCGTGGGTTTAATAATCTTTTTTAAAATAATAATAGGATGGATTTTAAATGTATTGTAGAAAATGCGGTGAAGACAATCCTGACAATGCAGTGTTCTGCAGGAATTGCGGCGAAAGACTAGTTGAAGAAGTAAAAAAAGCAGAAGTAATCACAGACACCGGAGCAAATCATCAAGAAACAAGAAGCACAACCACAACATCCTCAAGCAAGAGCAATAATGACCTGATGAGCTGCTGCATCTGCATAGTTGTAATATTTATAGTGTTCGGAATATTAGGGACAATATTCCATCTCTAATCCTTCATATAATAATATAAGACGGCCTTCTGGGCGTGCATGCGGTTTTCCGCCTCGTCAAAGATGACAGATTGCGGACCGTCAATGACCTCGGCTGTCACTTCCTGACCCCTTATGGCCGGAAGGCAATGCATGAAAATAGCTCCCGGATTGGCAAGACCCATTAAATCTGAATTAACCTGGAAAGGTGCGAAATCCTTTTCCCTTTGAGCCGCTTCAGCCTCATCACCCATGCTGACCCAAACGTCAGTGTAGACCACATCAACCTTTTCCAATGCAACGCCAATGTCATCGGTGACTGTGATTTCAGTATTGTTCTCATCGGCATATTCATTAGCAGTTTTCAGAATTTCATCGTCGGGCTCATATCCTTTAGGGCAGGCCACGGACATGTCCATGCCGAGCAATGGAGCAATCAATAAAAGGGAATTGCAAACGTTGTTTCCATCACCGACAAAGCAAATCTTCTTACCAGTCCAGTCGCCCAGATGCTCCTTGACAGTGAGCATGTCAGCCAATGCCTGGCAAGGGTGCTCGTAATCGGTGAGTCCACTGATTACAGGAACGTCAGCGTGTTCGGCCAGTTCCTCAACATCACTGTGCTTGATGGCGCGTATCATTATGCCATCAACGAAACGGCTCAACACCTTAGCGGTATCATATATTGGCTCTCCCCTGCCCATCTGCAAGTCATTGGATGAGAGAAAGATCGCCCTGCCTCCCAACTGGTACATTCCAACGTCGAATGACACCCTGGTACGGGTTGATGATTTCTGGAAAATCATCGCCAGTGTCTTGTCCTTGAGAGGTTTTTCCTCGATTTCGCCCGCCTTGATTTTGCCGGCCAAATCCAGAATATATTTCACATCATCCTTAATATCGCTAACTGATAATAAACTGCCCATCATTTAATTCCCCTAAATAATCATAATAAAAATAAATATTTCTTATTTATATATATTAAATGTTTCCATAAGGTTCTCAGCAAACAAACCTTGAATAATCAAATACTATAAGAAAAATAAATAATGAAAACATGATGTTCGCCAATATTTCCAAAAAACAACATTCATGATTTCATTTTAAAGTTGATATCTCTGATTGTGGATATTACCGGAACCAACAGGAAGAGGTAAATGAAATTGTTGGACACTTTGAAATCCAAAAGATTGACCGCAACAGTCAGGACCATGATGATTACAAGAGTGTTGAAGACATACATATTCTCCTCTTTGGAAGGCTTGTTTTCCAAAAATCCCCTACGGTAGGCGTATGTGTACATAATCATGAACAGTAACAGTGTCAGGAATATGTTTATCCCGAAAATCACTTCAGACAGGAAGAAATGGGAATATGTGCCTATAATAGTGGTGGAGAATGGTATGAATGAAATGCTTGCTAAAAACAGTATGTTTATCCATAGGTAAGGCATGTTCAGATTATTAATCTTGATGAACTCATGGTGATAAACCCAAAATGAACTGACCAGGATGAAGCTGACTATGGTGACTCCGAAAGTTGGGGCGATGGAGTGTATGAATCCGATGAAATCCCCATAGGTCAATATCTTTATTTCAGGCAATGCCATACCGAACACCAGGAGAGTCATTACCATTCCAAAAATGCCGTCAGTCAATCCCAGAAGCCTTCCAGGGTCAATGTCCATGTCCCGTTCGAGCGATTCTTTGAAACGCTGATAGAAGCTTGTCTTAACCTCATCGACTTTCTTATCGAACTTAGGGTCATGAGAGTATTTTTCAGCAATGTCTTTTTTAAGGTCTTCGATTTTCGCTAGAGTTTCACTGTCAGCGTATTTGCTTAATTCCTGAAATTGTTTACTTATTTGATGTTTTAATTCTTCAAACTCTTCGGATTCCTCAAAGTCTTTCTGAGTGATGCTATCACCTGAAAAAAAAGAAGGGTTTAAAAGAAATTTCTAGTTTAGAATTTCTTTCATATGTTCAACGCGCTTGCCTACAAGTTCGGCTGTTCCGACGTCTCTTCTGTGGTAAACGTTACCCTTGACGAAGTCACATGCCTTTTCAGCCACTTTTTCAGCTTCCTCGATTGATTCGCCGCTGGCCACTATGCCCAATGCCCTTGAACCGGACAGGTGAATGCCATCATCTTCCTCAGACACTGCCGCGTAGAATACCTTAGCGCCCATGTCCTCGATGGCTTTCTCATCAACTTCTATAATCTCGCCGGCGTGTTCTGTTTCAGGGTATCCGTCAGGCACGATGTACTTGCACACGCTTGCCTTGTCCTCGAATTCCACCTTATCCAATGTGCCGTCAACGATAGCCTGGCACACTTCAGCCAATGGTGTTTTCAAGAGAGGCAGCACGTTCATGGCTTCAGGGTCTCCGAACCTTGCATTGTACTCTATGAGTTTTGGTCCGTCGGCGGTGAGCATGAACTGGCCATATAAGATACCTTTGTATGGTTCTGCTTCCTCTGCGATTGCCTTGATGGTTGCCTGCATGATTTCAACTGCCCTGTCATAATCATCCTGAGTCAGGAACGGCAGCAGTCCCCCTACATCGGAGTATGAGCCCATTCCTCCGGTGATTGCGCCGACGTCGCCTTCAAATGCGTGAGGATGGTCCTGTGCTGCAGGCATCGGTGCGAGGTGTTCTCCGTCACAGAATGCTTGGATTGTGAATTCCTCACCGATCAATCTTTCCTCAATGATTACTTGTGCAAATCCGCCCATGACATTGTCGATTACTTCGCATGAGTATTCTTTTGCTTCCTCATTGTCCTTTAAGTGGTCGCCGACGATTTTAACTCCTTTACCGCCTGTCAATCCGACAGGTTTAACCACCACGTCACGGTCGAACTCGTCTAAAAATTCTGAAACATCCTCTGAATTGTCGAATACCTTATAGATTAATGATCCTTCGATTTCATAGTCCTCGAAGAGTTTCCTCATGAATGACTTGTCTGTTTCTATGCGTGCCGCACTTTGGGTTGGTCCAACGCATTTTATGCCGTTCTTTTCAAGCTCGTCAACTATTCCCTTTCCGAGCGGTGCTTCAGGGCCGATGAATGCAATGTCAATGTCGTTTTCCACAGCGTATTCGGCCACCTTTTCGACTTCTCCCTCATCGCCTTGCTTGTACTCGGCGATTTTGCTCATTCCAGGGTTTACCTTGCTCATGTAAACGTATAGTTCAACATCATCCTTTAAAGCATCTGCTATTGCGTTTTCACGAGCTCCAGTTCCAACAACTAAAACCTTCATAATCATAGTCTCCTATTATATTAATACTATGTTTTCAGGAAATATTTATAATTAATTTAGAAACGTAGGTTTTCGTTGAAATTTCCAGCATGCAATCATAATTTTAATTTGAATTCATTTTATCAAATGTTAAATATGTTGAAAATAGATATTTAATCAGGTGATAGCAATGCAAAGGAACATTCTAATAATCATAGCTGTTGTCGTCATCGTTGCGATAGTTGGGGCTTTTGCACTCACACACCACGGCAACAATGATGAGGGCATGCTCAATACTGAGATTAAATTTTTAAGCCAAGCCACATTAAAAAACGGTGAAGCGATTCAATTTGAACTTAACGATGAGAAAGGACAGCATCTTGATAACCAGAACATTACAATAACATTCGTTGAAAACGGTGAAAACCAGACCTATTCAATCATAACCGATGTTGAGGGCAAGGGGTCACTTGTCTTGAACAATGAGGCGCCTGGAAGCTATGATGTTATCGTATCATATAACGGAACCTTGAAATATAACGGATGCAGCGCCAAGCAGACAATAACCGTCAGCGAAGGAGCCTCCTCCGACACGGCTTCAAGCGACACTGCCGAATCCGAAAGCAGCTCCCAGCCTACCCAGAGCAATTCCAGTGCGGGAACATCATTATATAATGGAAACTCCAGTTCCCAGGGCAATCTGCACTATGACAGCCAGTACAATTTCTATTATGATGACAATGGAGTGATACGCGGCGGTCAGAATGATGGAATGTCTGCGGAATACATGAGAAACGCCTATGAGTCCGGAGATATGGTTGATGAAGAGGGCAACCTTCAATAGTCCCTCAATTTTTCTTTTTTTAATTGGTTTTTTGTGAGAATCAATAGCTTTATATGCCAACACTTGCATATACAAGAGTATAATTGCATATGCAAGAGAGGTTAACTTATGGAGAAGAACGAAAACATTGAAATGATAACAGGCGACCCTAAAAAGGCCATAAACAAGCTGTCAGTGCCGATAATAGCAAGCATGTTCTTGATATTCGCAAACAACATCATCGACAGCATATGGGTGGCAGGACTTGGACCCGACCCCCTAGCGGCACTGGGTTATGTAACACCATTGTTCATGATAATGGTGGGATTCGGAAACGGGCTTGGAGCAGGGGGAAACTCCCTGATTTCCAGATACATCGGAGCTGAAGACCGCTCATCAGCAAACAATGCGGCAATACACAACCTGATATTAAGCGCAGTGGTGTCAATAGTCATCACAATACTATTTCTAGCATTCCTCAATCCACTGCTGATGATGATGGGTGCCTCATCAGTGATTGACTATGCAATGGAGTACGCATTCATCATATTCGCATGGACATTCGGCCTCCTGATGCCTCCAATAGTCGGAGGAGCATTCAGGGCCGAGGGCGACATCAAAAGGGCAACCGTTCCGATAGCCCTCGCAGCAATAATCAACATGATACTTGACCCCATATTCATCTACACACTGAACATGGGAATAGCAGGGGCAGCATGGGCAACCGCAATCGGACCCTTCATAAGCCTTCTTGTAATGTTCTACTGGATATTCGTCAAGAAAGACACTTACCTCTCATACAACAGAAAGGACTTCCACAACAACCTCGGCATGTACAAGGACATACTGGTGGTGGGAATACCTGCAAGCCTCGAGCAGCTGGTATTGTCAGTTTTAACCATTTTTGTGAACTATATGCTCACAATAGTGTCCGGACCGACATCAGTGGCAGTGTATACTGCAGGATGGAGGATAGTCAACATCGGAATGCTTCCGGCAATAGGAGTCGGAACCGCAGCAATATCCGTAGCCGGCGTGGCATTCGGGGCAAGAAAATATGAAAACCTCAGAGTTGTTGCCAGATACGCCGTCAAGGTCGCACTTATAGCATCAGTCATCGTGTGCATAATCCTGATGGTATTCTCTAACCAAATCGCCCTGATATTCTCATACTCCCAAAGCAGCGCCAAGCTGGCGCCGTTGATTGCAGGGTTCCTTCAAATAATGAGCCTGTTCATACTATACGTGCCGTTCGGAGCAAGCGCCGGTAACGTTTTCCAGGGAGTCGGCAAGGGAACAATATCTTTTCTTCTCACAACATTCAGGGAATTCATTCTCGTATTAATATTTGCATATCTCCTAGGATTCACATTCCAAATGGGCGAGTTCGGAATATACTGCGGAATGCTTCTTGGAGGGGGAATCGGATCGCTCATCTGCTACGCATGCATCGAACTCTATATCAACAAGCTTATAAGGAGCCGAGACCATGGCGTTTGATGAGGACATTCCAACCTCGCCGCTGGTTTCACTATTGCACAGGAAGCAAACGGCATTCCTGAACATGAAACTCAGGGACGTTGAATTGAGCTCAGGATTATACCCATTGCTCGTCAAATCATACAAGAATGAGGGGATAAGCCAGGAGGAACTGGCTGAAGCCCTGCACATCAATGAAAGCACCGTGACAAGAAACCTTGAAAAGCTTGAAAAGAAAGGTTTAATCACTAAAACCCCTCAAAAAAGGAAAAAAATCGTTAAAGTCACACCTAAAGGTGGCGAAATAGCCCAGAAGGTGATGGACTATGATGATGAATGGGACAATATAATTAAAAAATCATTGAAAGACAGCGAATATCATGATTTCAGAAATACACTGATAAAAATATGTGAGGAATTGATATGAACGAGACTATCGAAAACATTAAGACCAGAAGAAGTATCAGAAAATTCAAAGACGAACAGATAAGCGACGAGGATTTGAAAACTATCCTTGAGGCCGGAACCTACGCTCCAACCGGAAGGGGGCTGCAGTCACCTAAAATAGTTGTGATTCAAAACCCAGAAACCATCAGGGAATTCTCAGCATGGAACAGGAGCTACTTCCCGACCGAAATGCCGGAAGACATGGATCCCTTCTACGGTGCAAAAACATTGCTTATAGTTTTAGCCGACAGCGAGGTTCCAACCTGGAAGGAAGACGGCTCAAGCGTATTGGCAGTGCTTGTGAATGCCGCACATGCAATAGGCGTTGCATCATGCTGGATTCACAGGGCATATGATGAGTTCTCATCCGAGAAGGGAAAGGGACTTTTGAAGGAATGGGGAATACCTGAAAGCTATGAGGGCGTCGGTCATGTAGTTTTAGGATACTCCGACATGGAAGCGCCGGAACCTTTGCCTAGAAAAGAAGATTACATCCACTATGTGGATTAAATCTTTACTTTTTTGAATTTAAATAGTGCTTTTTGAAATCATAGCCCTTAAGCAGTACATTACAGTCATTCTTGAATAGTTCATCATAATATTTCCTGAATGTTTGAGTGGGCATGATTTGTTTAGTATCAGTGAGAATTTTTTGCCAAATAGATTCAACTTCTTCATTATCCATCAAATTCAACTCGAAACAAAAAGCTAGAATTATTGAAGCTGTAATAATGGGAATTTCATAATCATCACAAATTTCTTGAACATCACTTAGATTGTTACTTGCCACAATACCATTATTCTCAATTGCCAATGCCATTGCAGCTGATACGCCTCTCCCAATCACATTGCCATCACTCCAATATCCCCTGCGAATCATATTATAAACATTTCCCTCTGGAGAAGCAAAATCCACTTCTGCAATTTCCACGAAATTTTCCTGTATGAGAAAATTAAGATTTTGCTTGATGTTTTGGTATACTGTAATGTTAATTAACTCAATGTATACTGGTTCGGGAACTATGACTTTTGAAAAAAGATTCTTTAAAATATCAGATTGATTAATTGCTAAAAAACAGATTAACACATCCGAATCATAGAAAATAGGTTTGTCTACCAATTAAACCTCTCCTTCAGTATACAATGTCCTGTCTGAAAAGGTCAAGTAGTATGTCCTTCCTTGCACCTCTTGTTAATTTATTTTCATTATAAAGTTTTTCAGTTATTGGAATCATGTGCCCAACCGAATAATATTGGTTATCTTTATTAGGCTCATATAATGAAGTATCATATCCCAGACTTGCCGCTTTATTGAAAATGTTAAATGATAATTCAGCAAATTGATCTCCAGTTATAAAACCTTCAGAATACAATCTTCCAATGAAATTACGATGATCCAGTTGAAAGTACTGTTCACATTTTATCACGTCATGAATGCTCCATTCCTCAATGTTATTTGAATCCATGAAATCATATAATGCAGGTTCACTTAACAAGAAGTTGGATGCAAATTCATCGGCTTTTATTTCATTTTCTTCATCATTTTTTTCACTGCAAACTACAAAATGATTCTTATTCTCAAGCAAGTGATATAATTCATGGGCTAATGTGAAGTTTTGGCGCCCTCTTGTGTGAGAAGAATTAATTAATATTATGGAATCATGATTTTTTTTAAAATAGCAACCGCTGACGGCACTTTTCATTGGAAACCATGAAATGGTTAAGTTCGGAATCTTATAGCAGAGTAAATTGAACATGTTAACAGGTGAAAACTCATCAATGCCCCAATTACGTTTAAAATTCATGTTTAATTTGGGGTACTTGTTAAATGCTTTTCCAGGTTCATACTTTCTAAGTATTGTTAAATTAGAGGACAATCTATTGATGTGAGATATTACATTCAAGTCCAAGTCTCTGGCTGATTTGAATGATATTTTTGGTTTTTCGTATTTGTCCGTTTTTCCTAAAAGATATTCCGGAGTGCAGTTATATAATGCAAGTAATTTTTCTGACAATACCAGGTTTAAATTTCTTTTATCATTTTCTATTTTTGAAAGGTTGCTCTGGTCGATTTCCAGGTATTCTGCAACTTGCCTTTGTGAATAACCATGTTCCTGCCTTAATTTTTTTAATCTTGAACCCACACTATTCATGAATAACCACCTTTTCAATTGTATTAATATTTTGTCATCAATATTTATAAATATTTCCATAGTTTTTGAGGTCAAAAATATAAATACTAGAATAATTATTCCTGAAATAATGGATTTTATTAAAAAAAGAGTTTAAATTGTGATGATTAAAAAAAATAAAATTAGGATGAGTTAAAGTCACTCATCTACATTTTTTCAGGTGCAGAAACTCCTAAGATATCCAATGCGTTTCTTATAGTGGTTTTTGCACGATCCACAAGAATCAGTCTGGTGTCTTCAACGTCTGAACCGATAACCTGTTCGGACTTGTAGAACTTGTTGAATGAGCCGGCCAGGTCCTGGCAGTACTGGGTGATGTTGTGAACCCTTTTCTTGGCTGCACAGTCTTCAACCACCTGCGGGAACTTGGCTATTTGTCTAATCAAGTCCTGCTCGGCCTCATCAGGCACCCAGTCGTCACTAACGGTTAAGGAGTCAACGTCCTTGCCTGATTTTTTAAGGAGCTTGCATGCCCTTGCGTGTGCGTACTGGATTGATGCGCATCCTCTCTCGAAGCTCAATGCCTCATCCCACTTGAATGTCAAGTGCTTTTCAGGGGATAGCTTGGCTATGAAGAACCTTACGGCACCGATACCTATTTCCTCAGCCATCGGAGCGATTTCCTCTTCTGAAAGGTCAGGGTTTCTTGACTTGATTTCATCATGGGCACGCAAAACAGCCTCATCAATCAATTCATCAACTGACACGAACTTGCCCTTACGGGTTGACATTGACCCTTCAGGAAGTGTGATGAACTCGTAGAATATGACTTCAGGTGCTGTTTGCCTGAATATTTCCTCGAATATGACCTTGATTTGCTTTGCGGCCAGCTTGTGGTCGGAGCCTAGTATGTCAAGCACGGTGTCTCCCAGTGTGGCCTTGTACTTATGGTATGCAAGGTCTCTTGTTGAGTAGAGGGAAGTTCCGTTTGACCTTCTCAGGACAAATTCCTTTTCGATGTTGAAATCGGTAAGGTCAATGTATAATACATCGTCTTCACGGGTGAAGCCTTCCCTTTGAATGTAGCTTACAAGATCATCGACTTCACCGCTTCTCACAAACCTTCCTTCCCACACGAAATCATCATGGTTTATATTGATTCTTTGAAGTGTTTCCTTCATTCCAGAGATGCAGCTTGAAACTACTTGCTCGAAGATTTTATTTAATTCATCGTCTTCACCCTGTTCATATTTCTGGATGAGTTCATCTACCTTACTTGCCAAATTTTCATCCTCTTCGACTGCCTTGTTGGCATCGAAGTATAGCTTGCCAATCTTGTGGTCAAGCTTTTCGCCCTCATAATCCTCAATCTTCAATCCAAGCTCGGTGATGCCGCAAACGATAATGGCGATTTGCCTACCCATATCATTGACATAATACTGGGTTGTGACATCCCTGCCGGCAAGTTTCAATAGCCTGGCCAGGGAGTCTCCAAAAATGGAGTTCCTGATATGCCCAATATGCAACGGTCCGTTAGGATTTGCTGAAGTGTGCTCTAAAACTATTTTTTCATCATGCTTCGGAAGCTGACCGTAGCTGTCATCAACCTTTTCAAGCAATAGCTTTGAGAACTTGGCGTAATCTATGAAGAAATTAACATAGGGTCCGAAGTTCTGAACCTTGCTGAATATTTCCGGAACCTCAATCTTCTCCACGAGGTCCTTGGCAACTTCCGGAGGGGAAGTCTTCAGCTTCTTGGTCAGGGCAAATGCAATTGTACTTGCAAGGTCGCCCAAATTAGGATTAGGCGGGAAGTCCAACCTGAAATCCCTGTCTACTTCTACATCATACTGGTCCAATGCCTTGTTAATGGCATCAATAGCCTGTTTTTCAATTTCAAAATACATTAACTCACCTAAATAATTATAATCCTCTCAACCAGAGGGAAAGATAACCGATTTTCGGAATAATAACCAGGTTATCTCCAATGGTCACTACCTTCTCCTGTATCTGATCGGCCTTCACATAATAAGGGTCGGGGCGATCGTTATTGTCACCCTTAATCACATACATCGTAGTGCCGTTAATATCCGTAATATTGATAATCCTATGAATCACCGGCTGGTCATACCAAGCCGCATCATAAACCACTACATCCCCCACCTCAACAGTGGTAGGGTCGAACTCATGGATTCCGAAGAAATCCGCCTTTTGAATAAGGACAATGTCCCCCCTATAGAATGCCGGTTCCATACTGCCTGAAACAACAACGTTCAAGTGCTGTGCAGCAATCAATACAATAATAAGGATGATTGCGTATGTTGCAACCTCTTTAAAATCTATTTCCATAAAAACTACCTTCTTCTTTGTCTAAAAGCATCCCTCAATGCCAGTTCAATGGCATCTGAAGTTTTTTGCAGATCCTCCATGCTATGGGCATTTGAAATAAAGTTGCATTCGAATTGTGAAGGCGGAATGAACACGCCCTGCCTCAGTAGGCTCTTGAAGTATCTGAGGAACAGCTTCCTGTCTGACTCCTGTGCGTCAGCGTAATTGTAGACCGGAGCCGGGTTGAAATAGATCTGGAACATTGAAGCCAATCCAACCGGCTGGATGTTGTACTCCTCATCGTCGATTATTGAGGTGATGTTGCCCCTGAGGTACTTGCCCTTGCGCTCCATCTCCTTATAGAACGCATCATCCAATTGAGCCATGGTGGAAATTCCCGCCTGAACAGACACGGGGTTTCCGGAAAATGTGCCTGCCTGATATACCGGTCCCTGCGGAGCAATCAATTCCATGATTTCTCGTTTACCGCAGAACGCACCCATAGGCAGTCCTCCGCCGACAATCTTACCAAGAGTTGTAAGGTCAGGTGTGACTCCATAGTATTCCTGAGCCCCTCCACGGGAAGCCCTGAAACCTGTGATAACCTCATCAAAAATCAATACGATGCCATTTTCCTCAGT
Organism: uncultured Methanobrevibacter sp.; assembly: GCF_902774605.1. Taxonomy (GTDB): domain Archaea; phylum Methanobacteriota; class Methanobacteria; order Methanobacteriales; family Methanobacteriaceae; genus Methanocatella. Next base: position 64,126 of record NZ_CACYJE010000001.1, on the reverse strand, counting down.
GATTTTTCTGATGAACTCTAAAAATCCTGGCTTAGGCTCGATGCATCCCACATTGCCCATGACCACTTCCATAATGATGCAGGCAATGTTCTCACCTTCCCTTTCAATGAGTTCAGTCAACGCTTCCTCATCATTGAACGGCACTGACAAGGTGTTCTTGGTGGTGTCCTTAGGTATTCCTGGACTGTCAGGCAGTGTTGCGGCACCGGAACCTCCCTTGACAAGCACGTAATCATGTGCTCCGTGATATGCTCCCTCGAACTTGACAATCTTGTCCCTGCCGGTGAAGCCTCTTGCAAGTCTTATTGCACTCATTGTCGCTTCGGTTCCACTGTTGCAGAATCTCACCATCTCAGCGGATGGAATCCTGTCAATTACCTCTTTTGCCAAGGTTATCTCATTTTCGGTTGGTGTGCCGTAGGCTGTGCCCATGGTAAGCTGATTGGAAACTTCCCTGACCACTTTAGGATTGGCATGGCCCAGTATCAATGGCCCGTATGCAAGACAATGGTCAATGTAGGTTTTCCCGTCAGCGTCAGTGAGCTTGCATCCTCCTGCGCTTTTAACGAAAAAAGGGTAAGGCTTGAAAGCCCTCACCGGAGAGTTGACCCCACCGGGGAAATATTTCTTTGATTCATTGAATAAATCTTCTGAATTCATGATAATCACGCTATAAATGTTGTATTAATGAATTTACACAAGCCACAGCAATCGGTGTTCCTCCCTTCGGCCCTTCAACAATAACATTCGGTATTTTGGAGTTATGCAGCGCCTCCTTTGAATCGGCCGCACCTACAAAACCGACAGGAACTCCCACAATTGCCTTGAGATTCATTTCGCCTTTGGCGTATAAATCCATGGCTTCAAAAACAGCAGTTGGAGCGTTACCTGAAACTACAATGCCTTCAAAATCGTTCGCCGCAGCATACCTCATGGCGGCCGCAGCCCTTGTAATCTGGTTTTCCTTTGCGATTTTAACTACTTCCTCGTTTTTGATGTAACACTCAACTTCACCCTCATATCTTGTAATTCCATACTTAACCATGTTGATGTCGGTTAGAATGGTTTCATTATTTTTAAGGGACGTCATAGCTGCATCTACAAAATCAGAACTAATCTTTACCAATTTTGCATATTCAGGATCTGCGGTTGAGTGAACAATCCTTTCAACGATGTCTCTTTCTATAGGTTTTAAGTCTTTAACATCATCTCCGATAAGGCCACGGATAATCTCCCTGCTTTTATTAGCAATGTCCAGGCCCTGCTTGGTTGATGCACCCATGAACATTTTGTCTGTCATACAGTAATTTTTGAATTATATTTATGTTAAATATTTTGTCTGATAAGAATTTCACAGTTCAATGTCCATCATGCCGATTTACATATGAAGTCATGCATAATTTCAATTTCAAAATAATTGAATAATAATTTGTTTTAATAGCATATGAATATATTAAAAATAACATTAAAATAAATAAGACAATTTAATCCATCATAAATAGAAAAATCATATAAAAATTAGTTAAATAAATATTAAAGCAATATTAGTTTAGTTTCAAATGTAAGTGAAAATTGACAACATTGATAATATTCGTATGATTACTAACAAAAATTTTCATGAAAAATTTTCTTTATATACTTTTAATTAAAAATTAATTTTTTACTTCATTAAAATTAAGTTAATCTTATTAAAATTAATATAATTAATTGTTTATTTGATAAAAAAATAGTCAATGAAAATGCTAATGTTGTCAGTCTAAAATTGACAACATTGACATTATCCACAAAAATGTTTCAAGAAAAATCATTCAAACATTCATTTAAATACTTTTAATCAATACTGGAAAATCCGATGAATTAAATCATATAGCAAACTTTATAAATAATTTAAATTAATTGAATAATCAATAAAAATATAGTCACTGAAATCACCAATATAGTCAGTAAATAACTGACAACATTGACTACACTGCTTTTCCACTGGCTGACAATCCGGCAAGGTAGCCTGTTGAAAAGGCAATCTTTAAATTATACCCTCCGGTCGGCCCGTGAACATCCAATACCTCCCCAGCAAAGTAGAGTCCCGGAGTCAATGTCGATTCCATGGTTTTGGGGTTGACGTATTTCAGATCAACGCCTCCAACAGTGACCTTGGCCAACTTGTCATTGAAGCCTGTTATCTTGAAAGCGAATCTTTTCAGGTTTTCAACCAATCTGTTCCTGCTTTTCCTGTTGACATTGGAGAGTTGTGTCTCGCCGTCAATGCTGATTTCATCTAAGAAATAGTCTATGAAGCTGTTTGTTAGGTAGAGCTTCAGGTAATTCTTGAGCTTTGTCTTTCCCTTGGATTGAAAGTCCCTATTGAACTTTTGATGCAGTTCCTCACGTGTCAACTCGGGACACAGGTCGATGGCTATTTCAAGGTCGATTTCAGGGTCATCTTCTAATAAGTTATAACTTATACTTTCGGATATCTCATTGCTCAGGTTGATGATTCCAGGCCCGGTCAAACCGACATGGGAAAACAGCACATTGCCCTGAACCCTGTGCTTCTTATAACTTATAACCACATCATGAAGCGTCACACCGGCAATTCCTGACAGGTCCCTTTCAGTCAATAGCGGTGCCAATCCGTATTTTATATCCGTCAATGGCTGTGAAGTCAATTTGTAGTTGTCGAGACTGCATCCAGTCTGCGGATAGGTCACGCCGCCTGTGGCTATGATGACCTTTTCGGCTTTTAACTTATCATTTATAACAAAACCGGGCTTGATGCTTTTAACTTCAAAGTTATAAGTTATACTTACACCATCCAACTTATCACATAAACCTTTTAAGATATCACCTGACTTTCCAGATTTCGGGAAAACCCTGTTGTTTTCCTCAGTCATGAATTCCAAATCAAACAATGAGTAGAGATCCTCATTTGTAAAAGTGAAAAAAGAGTGCTTCAAAAAGTTCTTATTGTTAAAAAAAGTTAATAGCTGTTTTATTGGCTTGTCATTGGTAATGTTGCATCTTCCCCCGCCGGTCAGCAATAGCTTACGGCCTAGTGAGGGGTTCTTTTCAAGCAATATTACATTAGAGGAAGTCCTGCTTGCCGCAATGGCAGCCATGATTCCTGCAGGACCTCCGCCAATAATAGCTATATCGTATTCATCCATTTTCATCTATGGGGTTAGTCTGTGTCTGTCCCTTGGGAAGAGTACACATTCACGGATGTTTTCAGCGCCGGTCAATACCATGGTCAGCCTGTCGGCACCTACACCCCATCCTGCGTGCGGTGGCATACCGTATTCGAATGCCTTCAAGTAACTTCCGAATCCTGCAGGGTTAAGTCCGCGTTCCTCAATCTGTTTAACCAGGAGATCGTATTGGTGGACACGTGTCGCACCGGAGGATAATTCCAGGTTGTTGTACATTAAGTCGAATGCATGGGAGTATTGCTCTTCACCGTCAACAGGCATTACATAGAACGGCTTGATTTCAGAAGGCCATCTGGTCAGGAAGTAGAATCCGCCCATGGTGTCGCCGAGTGCCTTTTCGGCTTCACGGGAGAGGTCTTCTCCCCATTCCATGCTGACGTCCTTGGAGTTGACGATATCCACGGCCTCATCATAGGTTACGACCGGGAAGTCGCCGGTTGGAACTTCAAGCTCATGGCCCAGGATAGCCAGTTCGTCTGCGCATTTTTCGTTGACGTCCTTTAAAACATTGATGAGCATGTCATTGAGGACTTTCATTACATCCTCATCGTCAGCGAATGAAACTTCAGCATCGATTGATACGGCTTCGTTCAAGTGTCTGAGTGTATCGTGCTCCTCTGCCCTGAATATCTGGCCGATTTCGAATACCTTATCCATTCCGCTTGCCATCATCATCTGCTTGTACAATTGCGGTGATTGGCCGAGGAATGCTTCCTTTTCAAAGTATGTGATTGGGAACAGTTCTGTTCCTCCCTCGGTGGCTGATGCCACGAGTTTAGGAGTGTTGATTTCATAAAATCCGTTGTCGTAGAAGTAGTCACGGATTGTATGGAACATTTGTCCCTTGATCTTGAATATTGCTGAAACGTTCTCTTTTCTTATGTCCAGGAATCTTGAGTCGAGTCTTGTGTCGATTCCAGCTTTAACCTTTTCTGTCGGATCCATTGGTAAAGGCTGGTTAGCCAGGTTGAGGAGTTTGATTTCCTTAGGAATGATTTCAACACCGTTAGGTGCCTTTGGACCTTCCTGAACCAGACCCTTGATTGCTACAACGGATTCCTTTCTGAGTTCTCTTAATTCTTCCATTATGTTTTCTTCTACTTTTTTGCTTGGAGCTGTGATTTGAACTCTGCCTGTGACATCACGAATGATTACAAACATGATTCCACCGAAATCACGGATTTCGTGCACCCAACCCATGACGGTAATGTCACTACCTGCTATTTCAGGAGTGCATTCACTGGCATAGTTTGTTCTTCTCCAATCTTTCAATAAACCTTGCAAATTTATTCACCTCGAGGTTTGTAAAAATTAATTAATTAAAATTAAATCTCTAAAAAAAGTGTTGCCTAAGTTTTATAGGCGGAACCTATAAACTACCATCAGATTAGACAACTATTTATTACCTAATTTTTTTTCTTTTGTAAAGAAAGTATTGAATATGAGTTACTCATATTCACGAATATAATTTAGTTTAGCATTATATATAAAGTTTACTAAACTGATTAAAAACATTTATTTTTAAAAATAAGGATAAAAAAATGAGATTAATTTAAAAAAAATAATGTTGGGAAGAGTTACGCAAAACTTCCAGCTGATGGGCATTGAAAAATCACGAACCAACATTATACAATTCATAAGTCATACGAGACAATTCTATCAGTTATTGATGTGTTTCAATATAACAATAACATCAAGTGTTATCAAGACAATATCGAGTGCGATTAACATCTCACACAAGGCACTTAACCTCCCTTTCAAAAGAGGAAATAAAATACAAATAACATAATTTCATTTCCAATTAGGTAATTAAGTTTTAATTCATCCATTACATCAAAAAAATTAGTGTTAAAACTAGTAGCATCTGTTTTGACAATATTGCCTCGGACTTGTAAAATTAAAGGGAAAAATAAAAAATAAAGGATACATCCATTAATCGGACATACCTACTCGAACTTGTCCCTATCCAATGTCTTAACTATCTTTGCGGGAACCCCGACCGCCACCTCATAGTCTCCGACATCCCTGGTGACGATGGCACCGGCACCGACAATCGCGTATTCGCCGATTGTGACGCCGGGAAGTATGCTTGCCCCTGCTCCTATCCATGCACCCTTCTTAATGTGGATTGGCTTGCACAATAATACGTTCCTGTCGTACTCGTCATGGTTGTTTGACAAGAGCTGAACATTGGCCGCAAGCATCACATCATCCTCGATTGTGATGCCTCCACGTGCCATGGCAAGGCAGTTGGAGTTTATGAACACATTGTCACCTATCTTTAGCTTGTCCAGTGCAGCGCCTGACAGCGGCGCCATGACCTGTGAGTTTTCACCCAGATTGTCACCGAAAAGCTCCTTCAGGACCTCTTCGTATTCGGGTGTCATCGGCATTGTATGGTTGAGCTTGAACAATAATTGGTTCATGCGGAAGGCTTCCTGCAGCTCCTCCTCGGTGATGTCATCCATGTCGACCCTTTCGAAATCCATCTAATCATCCCTCAATCTTGTCTTGAAGGAGTTTGCATGGGCATAGAATCCTTCATATTCTGCAATCGGAACAGAAGTCTTTGATAATTCCTTAAGACCATCTTTGGTTAGTCTTTGAACTGTCGGCTTTTTGATGAATGCCTCGGTGGACAGGCCGGAATACATCTTTGCGCCTCCTCCAGTAGGCAGAACGTGGTTTGTACCTGATCCATAGTCCCCAGCGGCCACAGGTGAGTATGCTCCAAGGAATATTGAGCCAGCATTGTTTATGTGTGATAATGTCTCATCATCGTCTTTAGTGGATATGATTAAATGCTCAGGGGCGTATTCATTTGTTACGTGAATCGCCTCGGTGAATGTGTCTGTGATAATGATTTTTCCACTCTTGGACAATGACTCCTCTATAATCTCACGCCTTGGCGCCACTTCAGTCAATTCCTTTACGTATTCATCTGTTTTGATTGCCAATTCCTCACAGCCGGTTACCAAAAAGCATGATGCGTTAGGGTCATGCTCGGCCTGCGCCAGTATGTCGGTTGCGAGAAACTCAGGGTTTGCGGTTTCATCGGCTAAAATCAGGACCTCGGACGGTCCTGCCGGAAACTCGATGTCCACCTGACCGTAAACCAGTTTCTTGGCGGCAGTTACGAAAATATTTCCCGGCCCGACGATTTTCTCCACTCTCGGTATTGATTCAGTACCGTAGGCAAGAGCCGCTATAGCCTGCGCACCGCCGACCTTATAGATTTCATCCGCACCGGCAATGTCAGCGGCCACCAGAATGGCATCCAATATTTTGCCGTCCTTCTGTGGCGGGGTGACGCACACCACCTTTTCGACACCGGCAATTTTAGCAGGTATCACTGTCATGAGGATTGATGAGGGATAAGCTGCCCTTCCACCCGGTATGTAGCATCCTGCGGAGTTGATTGGCCTGACAATCTGGCCTGCAACCACTCCAGGGTTCACTTCCATTTCCCAGTCTTGGGGGATTTGCTTTTCATGAAACCTTTGAATATTATCCGCAGCCTGCTTAAGCGCTGCGAGGAGTTCATCATCCAGGGTCTTATAGGCCTCTTCAATCTCGCTCTCGGATACTTTCAAGTCATCTATCACTACGCCATCGAATTTCTCAGTGTACTGGCAAACAGCCGCATCCCTGTTCATGCGAACATTTTCCAGAATCTCGGATACCGTGCCCAGTACATTGTTCACGTCCTGTTCTGATCTTTTGATTGTTTCTTCCAAGTCAATCTGTGAGTATTTTAAAATATCCATGATTATAACCCTACCTTAAGATGGCTCCGGTGTCTGCGGAGTGAACGAGCTTCTGGTATAATGCAAGCCAGCCGGACACATCACTTTCAGGGTGCTCGACTTCTCCTAGCCTGGCTCGGATTTCCTCATCGGTTAATTCCACATTGATTGTCCTGTTTTCAATATCGATTTCGATAATGTCACCATTCCTGATTGCAGCAATCGGCCCGTTCTCCCTTGCTTCCGGGGAAACGTGACCGATGCATGGTCCGCGTGTTCCGCCGGAGAACCTTCCATCGGTTATGAGTCCCACATCCTTGATGTTCATGCCCGCTAAAGCGGATGTTGGGTTCAGCATCTCGCGCATTCCCGGTCCTCCCTTAGGGCCCTCGTAGCGGATTACAACAATGTCGCCCTCGTCGATTTCATGGTCAAATATTGCCTTTGTGACATCCTCCTCTGAATTGTAGACCTTTGCCGGTCCCTTAAGGTGCATGAGATGATCTGCAACAGCGCCCTTCTTGACCACACTGCCGTTCGGTGCAAGATTTCCTTTAAGTATGGCGATTCCACCGTCCTCATGCACTGGATTATCTAATGTGTGGATTACCTCAGTGTTCTTGTTCTCGACATCCGCAAGGTTTTCAGCGATTGTCTTGCCTGTTACTGTCAGCTGATCGGTGTCAATCTTATCCCCTAAGGTTTTCAATACTGCCTGTATTCCCCCTGCCATGTGAAGGTCCATCATTGAATCCTCACCGGCCGGTGAAATCAGTGCGATGTGAGGAACGTTACGGGATATCTCATCGAACAGTTCCAAATCCACTTCAATGCCTTCAACCTCGCTTGCAATGGCCGGGATGTGAAGGGCGGTGTTGGATGAGCCTCCCAATGCCATGTCCACTGCGATTGCATTGTTGAATGCTTCCTGTGTGAGGATATCTGATGGCTTGATGTCATCTTCAACCAGCTTTAGAATCTGTTTGCCTGATTCATAGGCGATTTGATTGTTTTCCTCGGTTCTTGCATGAGTGGTTGCGCATGTCGGCAGGGACAATCCGAATGTTTCGGTTATGCATGCCATGGTGTTTGCGGTGAAGAGTCCTGAGCAGCTTCCGGCACCCGGACAGGCGCATCTTTCAAGTTCAAGAACTTCCTCCTCAGTCATCTTGCCTGCGGAGTATGCGCCGACAGCCTCGAATACTGTAATCAGGTCTGCTGGCTTGTCATTGTATTTGCCTGATTGCATCGGGCCTCCAGTCACGACGATTGATGGCACGTTCACTCTTGCCGCACCCATGATCATTCCCGGAACCACCTTGTCGCAGCTTGGGATTAAAACAAGACCGTCAAAGGCATGTCCCTTGGTCATGGATTCCACTGTGGCCGCAATGATTTCACGTGAAGGAAGGGAGTATTTCATTCCCTCATGGTTCATGCTGATACCGTCGCACACTGCCATGGTGTCGAACTCGAATGGTATGCCGCCGGCGGCGATTATTCCCTCCTTGACGTATTCGACAAGTTCCTTGAGGTGAATGTGTCCCGGCACGATGTCGGTGAAACTGTTTGCGATGCCGATGAATGGTTTTTTAAAGTCTTCGTCGTCAAGCCCACAGGCTCTTAAAAGAGACCTGTGAGGTGCTCTTTGAATTCCTTTTTTTACATTATCACTTTTCATTTAATCACACAAATTTAATCGAATCATTAATATATATTTAACTAATCGCTTTTAAAATGTTTGAAAAAATGAGAAATCATGCAAGCATGATGTGCACTGATGCATGTTCTTTTGGAATTTGTTAAATCCCATCAATTGAATTAAAATTCTTAAAAGTAGAGTTGATTAAAACAAAAGACTGATGATTATCATCATGAATTATGATACCTCGAAGCAATTTTAATGGTGTTTGATTTTATGGAAAAAATAGAAAAAATAAATAGGAAAAATTAATTTCCTATTTAATGGTTATTTTAACTTTCTTGCTTGTTGCCTTATAGGACTTGTTGCCCTTGAACTTGATTACAGCATTGTACTTGCCCTTCTTGGTCAATTTATTGATTTTGAAGGTTGCCTTACCTTTAGCGTTTGTTTTAGCCTTGTAAGTCTTTTTGCCAACCTTGATTGTGACCTGCACTTTCTTGATTGGAGTCTTACCTGATTTCAAGGTAATGGAGTATTTTTTAACCTTTAATGATTTTTTGAAGGTTTTCTTCTTAGCTGTAATCTTGGAAGCCTTCTTAGCAGCGGCCGGCGGTTTTACAGGAGTGTTCTGATTGTTATTGTTGTTGGTGGTTTCCTTGATAATAAATACCATTGTTCTGGAAGAAGCACCATACTTGCCGTCCCCAAAGTAATAAACATTAGCGTTATGGTTACCTGCAGGCATGTTTCCAACATCCAAAACAACCTTACCGTCAACTATCCTGCCAGTGTAGATTTGACCGTCAATTTCAACCAATACTTCACCTGTAGCATCCTTAGGGAAAGGAATATTGATGGATCCGTCATCGTTGCTTTGGGCCTGAGTAGTGTCGCCCATAGGATTGGTCGGGCTAGCTGAAGAAGCATCCTTGACTATCACAATAGTTTTGATTGTGCTTGAATAGTTTCCGTCACCAGGATAATAGACGATTGATGTGTAGTTTCCAGCAGGCAAATCAGCAATATCCAAAACAACCTTGCCATCAATAATTTTACCAGTGTAGTTTTTACCGTCGATAGTTACAATGACATCCCCTGTAGCATCCTTAGGGAAAGGAATTTCAACGGTTCCGTCACCGTTGGTCTTAGCTTCAGTTACATTAGCCAATGGACTGTTAGGGTCTTCCACTGTACTGTCTTTAATGATTATAGTAATGACTTTCTGTGAAGCTGAATAGTTTTCATCACCTGAATAGTTGACAGTGGCTGTGTAGGTACCGTTTGGCAAATCAGTGATGTTTACAATGATTTTACCGTCAACAATCTTGCCAGGATAGACTTTACCAGCGATTGTTACATTAACTTCGCCAGTAGCATCGCTAGGCATTGGGATGACAATTGATCCAGTACCATTGGTGGTTACTTCAGTGATGTCACCCATAGGATTGCTTGAATCAATAACCCTGATTGTTGCTATTTTAGTCAAGCCCTCATATTCAACAGCCAATTCAAAGGTTGTCGGATTAGCTGGCAATGCGATTAAAATATTGGTGGCGCCATTATTCAATGTATGTTCAATCTTTTGATGATTGTACAATATGGTAATTTTACCTTCCAAAGCATTGCCCTTGCCGTCATGAACACTGACTGGAATATTGAGCAGTTTACCGGCGTGGCCGATATATTCATCATTTAATTCAATGACCACTTCAGTGTCATTGGTTTCACTATCATCAGATGCATCTTTAACTGTGATTAGACAGTTTTTAGAAACACCCTTATACATTACAGTTAAATTGTAGGATGTTGGCTCATCCGGCAAAAGCATGACAATGCTAGCGTTACCGTTGTGTAATGTTTCTGTTGTTTCAAAACCAATGTAATAAATGCTTATGTCTCCGCTTAAAGGATTACCTTCACTGTCATATACGCTAATTGGAATAACAATGGTTTTTCCGACATGACCTGATTCAGCCACAGGCAATGTTATGACAGCATCAACAGTTTGACTATTCGGATCAACCACATTTACGAAACAGTGCGCCATTTGAGCATGATAAGCTACGGTTAGCTCAAAGGATGTTTGGTAATTTATAGGGTCAATTACGATAGCTGTTGAACCGTTAACCAATGTTTGAGTAAATTCATTGCCGGCATAATAAACTGCCACATCGCCTTGCAAAGGATTGCCTTCACTGTCAGTTACTTTAACAGGAATTTGAATAACCTTGCCTATGTTTTCGGTTTTTTCATTAGGCAAAGTAATTACCGCTTCAATATGAGCGCCGCGATAAACTACATTGATTAATGAAGTTTCCATATGTCCCTTATATGAAATTACCAATTCAAATGAAGTTTCAGCAGCCGGCAAGGCCATTTCAATATTGGCTTCACCATCAACAAGAGTTAAAGTCATGTCATGGCCATTATATGAAACATGGATATCACCAGTTATTGGATTGCCATCCTTATCAGTGACTTTTACAGGAACTGTCAATGTTTCACCCAAATAACCAATATATGATTCATTAACATTGATTACAACGGATTCATGGACTGTAGGAATAACTGATTCGACAATGCATGATTTAATATTTCCATTATAATTAACAATCAATTCAAATGATGTTTCATAGTCTGGCAATGCAACGCTTATTTCCGCTTCACCAGTGGAATTTAGGGATATGGTTGTTTCTTTTCCATAATATGAAACATGAATATCACCGGTTAACGGTTGGCCATTCTCATCAACTACCTTCACAGGTATTTTAATGGTTTCATTAATGTTTCCGGAAGCGCTGTGAGCTAAATCAATTTGAGCAAATGTATCAACAGTATAATCATGAACATTGATTTTGCAAATAGCATTATATCCCCAATAGGAAACGCCTAAATCGAAAGTGGTTTCATAAACCGGCAATGCTATTACAATATCTGCCTTACCGTTGTTTAATGTGATTGTTTCTTCAATACCATTATAGAATATATGAATGTCACCTTTTAATTGAGTGCCGTTTCCATCATGGATATTTACAGGAACAGTAATTGTTCTTCCGACATATTCATTTTCACTTTCAGGCATTTCAATAATAACCGCAGCAGGTTCATTCGGGTCAAGCACGTTTACTTTGCGAATTTCGATTACATCATCATATTCAACAATTAAATCCAAGGTACGTTTAGTATTAGGTAGACTCATGCTAACAGTTGCCCTACCATTGTCTAGAGGAAGTGTCTTATGATTGCCATTATAATTTATGAAAATGTTTCCAGAAACCGGATGACCTGTAGAATCATGAACATACACTGGTACCTGAATAACTTCACCCAAATACCCGTGAGCATCGTCAAAGTCAATATATACAACATATGGATAGACATTTAAGAATGCAGTTGAAATTTTAGCCTGGGTTGCACTTGTGGTTTTTACACCAATGACTGATCCGTCATCTTCAGGGGTGGCGTTGAACATTACCTCTGCATAATTGTCAACAACTTTGGTTACAATTTCATGAGACCCAACAACGAATATGAATTCCTCAAATGAAAATTTAACTCCTTCATTATTAGATATCGTAGCATATATTTTCATTTCACCTTCACAGACATTGAGAGTTTGATTGTCCAAAATTACAATGTTAAAACCATTGTAATCAATGGCATCTTTAATTACAATTTCAGTTTTATCACTGTTGAAATTATTGCCTTTTATATAATCAAAAGAATAGATAGTTGAAATATAAATGGCAGTGGAAGCGTCCAATGCTACATTATTTTTGAAATTATTGTTTGAAACCTCCCCCCCATAACGAGTATCATAATAAATTCCTCCACCATAATCTGCACTATTCGAATTAAAATTACATCCAGAGACCCAATCTGAATAAAGTGCTCCTCCTTCAGTTGCAACATTGTTTGTAAAATTACTGTTACGTGCGCTGGTAGAGTATCCTGCACCACCTCTAACTGCAGTGTTATCAATAAAATTACAATAATTTAAAGAACCATGATATACTGCACCACCATCGTTAGTAGCGGAATTTCTAGTGAAATTTGAATAGTATATTGATACTGTAGACCAGACTGCTCCACCCTTTTTTGCTTTGTTATTGGTGAAAATAGAATAATATACATCACGAAGGTACCCTCTGATTGCTCCTCCCTCATTAGTAGCAGAATTATCAGTGAATTTACAATCACTTATTTTTGAAGAATAGCTTACACGCACACTCTGCCCATATGAAAAGTCTTCAAGATTCTGGTCTTCAAATTCATGGATATGATTTGAATAAATTGCACCACCATCATTAGTAGCAGAATTATTAATAAAATCCGAATGTTCCAATAAATAATTTTCAACTGAATAAATAGCACCACCCTCTCGAGCAGTGTTATTTATGAAAATACAGTTTTCTATATTAGGAATATTTATACCGAAAGTAAGTATACTAATGGCTCCACCCTTGTCTGTAGCATTATTTAAAAGGAAATAACAATTATTTATATTATATTTAAAATGTTCACAGATATATAAATCTCTGCTATGATCCCCATAATAATATTTTTCAGGATGATAATATGGACTTGAAGGATAATATCCCTCATAATAATAATAACCATTTTCGATTTCATCATGATACCATTTTTCATACTCATAAATATCACCATATGACTCCCAAGTAGGGTCATCATGACGAACTATATGATAAATATGACTAGCCAAATTTAAAGCTCCACCATCATGAGCAGTGTTGTTGATGAATTGACAATCTTCAATTGTTAGATTAGATTGAGCATTAATAGCTGCTCCTGCACCTGTACTTTTACCATTTATAAATTTAATTGATTTTAAAACTACATTGGTTTTATTGAAGACATGCATAATAGAGGACAAACTTTGTGCATCCAATGTTGCCAATTCTTCAGGATTGGATTGTGATCCACCAATAATTGTTATATTCTTCTTAATTTCTATATTTTTCCCATTACCAAGATATGTTTTCCCATCCAAATATATAGTGCTGCCATTTATGGCTCCATCGATTTTAGATTGAACATCTGAAAAACTACCTTCACCTGCAGCCAATTGGTCTTCCCCACTAGACTGCAGTATTTCATTATCTTCAGCACTAATAACTGAAGATTCCACTTCAACAGCATTAATCTCTGGGTCTTCAGAAGACACGGTTAATATTTCAGTATCAACATCATTTATATCGCTTTGCTCGAAAGTCATATCTTTCTGTGCAGCCACGGCACTAACTGAAAATATTAAAGAAAGTAACAAAGCAATAACCAAATATTTATGAATAACTTTCATTTTAATTACCTCTTTTAATCTTTATTAATTTATCAAACTATTGTGATTTTAACCTTCTTAATTGACGCTTTGTATGTTTTATCACCTTTAAACTTAATTACAGCCTTATATTTACCTTTTTTGGTTAATTTTTTAATCTTAAAGGTTGCTTTACCTTTATTGTTAGTTTTAGCCTTGTAAGTTTTCTTTCCTATTTTAATTGTAACTTTAACTTTTTTAATTGGAGTTTTGCCGGATTTTAAGGTAATTGAATATTTTTTAACCTTCTTAGCTCTTTTAAAGGTTTTCTTTTTAGCTGTGATTTTAGATGCTTTTTTATTTACAACAGGCGGTTTGACAGGAGTATTTTGCTGATTGTTATTATTAGTCTCTTTAATAATGAACATGATAGTCCTGGCTGATGCTGAATAATTTCCGCCACCCAAATAGTAAACATTAGCATTATAATTACCGTTTGGCAAGTCTTTAACATCTAAAACTACTTTTCCATCAATAACCTTACCATTATAGTATTTGCCGTCAATGTTAACAACAACATTTCCACTTGCATCATTAGGGAACGGAATACTGATAGAACCATCCTTAGATTCGGTTTCAGTAACATTACCCATTGGATTATCTGGACTGACTGCAGTATTATCTTTAATGACCACAATAGTTTTTGTGGAATTGGTGTAGTTTCCATCCCCTGAATAATATATAATTGATGTGTAATTTCCGGCAGGCAAGTCTTTTATGTCTAAAACCACTTTACCATCAACAATTGTGCCAGTGTAATTTTTACCGTTAATGGTTACAATCACATTACCTGTAGCATCGCTAGGGAATGGAATAACCAATAATCCATCACCATTAGATTCCACATCAGTGATATTGGCTAACGGGTGTTTTGAATCAACGACACCACTATCCTTAATGATAATTGTGACGGTTTTTTCAGAGGCGGAATAGTTTCCATCACCTGAATAGGAAACTACTGCACCATATTCACCATCAGGCAAATCATCAATGTTTACAATCACTTCACCATTGACTACAGTTCCATTATACTCTTTACCGTTAATGTTAACGGTAACATTTCCAGTAGCATCTTTTGGGAATGGAATTACAATGGATGTTCCGTTTGAAGTGATTTCAGTCAAGTCCCCCATAGGGTTATTTGAATCAACTACAATGACACTTGTAATCTTAAAGATTTCTCCATAAATAATAGTTAAATCAAAGGTTGTTGGATTTGAAGGCAAAGTTAAAACAATGTTAGCTTTTCCATTTTTCAAATTAATTTCCCTTTCATTATTATTGTATGTGACAATTAATTCACCATTTAATGGGTTGCCTTTTCCATCATGAACAAATATTGGAATAATCTTTGTTTTTCCAACAGAACCGGTTATATCATCTTCAATTTCGATTACTACTGTAGTATCATTGGTTTCACTAGTATCAGATGCATTTTTAACTGTGATTAAGCAATCTTTAGATGTTTCGCCATAAGCAATTGTTAAATTGAATGTGGTTGGAGTGTCAGGCAAGATTACAGCAACGTCAGCAAGGCCATTCTGTAAAGTTTCTGTAAATTCCTTACCTTCATAGTATATGCCAATTTCTCCCTGCAAAGGTTTTCCTTTTTCATCAAATACTTTAACCGGAATAATGATTGTTTTTCCAACATGCCCAGATTCACTTTCAGGCATGGTAATTACAGGTTTGACAGGATTTGGATCAATAACATCAACGAGGCAATGTGCCTGTTTATCTTTATAAGCTACAGTCACTTCAAATGATGTTGGATGAAGTTGTGAGCTTATAATAATATTGGTATGTCCATTCACTAGTGTTTGAGTTGTTTCCTTATTATTATAATAAATTACCACATCACCCTGCATGTGGTTTCCGTTTTCATCTGTAACATAAACCGGTATCACAATAGTTTTTCCTATGTTCTCGGTTTTAGTTTCAGGCAAATTAATTATTGAATTTACATGAGGCTTGTTATCAACTACATTTACTTGAGTAATTTTTGTGTGTCCATTATAAGAGATTGCGACTTCAAATGAAGTTTCAGTGACTGGTAATCCTATTACTATATCAGCCTTACCATCAGTCAATGTTGCATTTTTCTCATGGTCATTATATTCAATGAAAATCTCACCAGACAAAGGATTTCCATTTTGGTCAACTACACTGACCGGAATTGTTATACTTTTACCTGGTTCGGAAGTGTAAGTATCATTTACATTGATTAGAATTTGAGTAATTTTATTTGGATTAATCACATAAACAAGGCATGACTTAATATTTCCCTTATAATTAACTGTCAATTCAAATGAAGTTTCATGAAGCGGCAAGGATATTGCTATTCCATATTGTCCGGTTGTATTTAAACTTCTTGTTATTTCCTGGTCATTATATGAAATAATGATATCCCCTGTTAATGGATTTTCATCCTGGTCAACGACACTAACTGGAATGATGATTCCTTCACCAATGTTTCCAGTTACATTATGTGGCAAATCAATGCTTGCTTCAATTTCTGAAACCGGGTCAATGACATTTATTGTACAAATCTTACTGGTTCCTTTAAATGATACGCTTAAATCAAATGAAGTTTCATAAACTGGCAAACTAACCAATACATCAGCCTGACCATCAATTAATGGCATTATTCTTGTTTTTCCATTATAAGAAACACTTATATCTCCGATTAATCCGTTTCCTTTACCATCATGTACTGTGATAGGAAGTGTAATTGTTCTTCCAATGTATCCGTTTTCATTTTCCGCCATGTCAATTACAATTGCAGTATCGTCATGAGGATCCATTACATAAACCTTACGCACTTTAACTTCGCCATCACATTCGACAGCTAAATTAAAACTGGTTTTTTCAAGCGGTAAACTGATTAACACATGCGCTATACCATTATATGAAACTAATTCTTTTTCATGACCGTTATAACTGGCTATTATAGTTTTTTCCAATGGATGGCCCGATGCATCATTCACATAAACGGGAACCTTAACTGCTGTACCCATAGCTCCTGTGTAATCTTCAAAATCGAAAACAACTGAAAATGGAATAATCTCCAATTTACCGGTGTAAACATTTTTATAATCAGTGGTATTTACACTTACAATCTTGCCGTTGTCATTTGCAATTGTTGCCTGATAATCGATTTCAGCAACACTGTCCAATACTCTTGTTACAAATTCCTCATCACCTACAAGGAATCTGAACTCTCTTGTAGATATCCTATTTCCTTCATCATCAGTTACTAAAGCATATATTTTAATATTACCTTCACAGAACTGGACTGTAGTACCATCCAAAATATAGGTGTACAATCCTGTTACAGGCTTGTCAAAGTAAATTTCAGTTTTATCACTGTTTACGATATTTTCACTGAAATCAACATTCACTGAATTTAATTCCTCTATTGTGGTAATAAACATTGAATGTGAATTATAATAAGGAGCATAGTTATTTGTAAATTCATTGTTTGAAATATTGATTGTCATGAAACTTTTAATATTCAATGCTCCACCATAGAAAGTAGCAACATTGTCAATGAATTTGGAACCTGTGATATTGATAAAATCTCCATAGATAGCTCCCCCTTCAACAGCACTGTTATTAATAAAAATAGAATTATTAATTACATTTGTTACAACATATTTTCCATATTTAGGACTGTAATAAGTTGATTGAGTATGATATATGGCACCACCAAAATGAGCAGAATTTCCAATAAATGTACAGTCCTGAATATTTGCACCATATCCTAAAGAAATCGCACCACCATAATTAGCAGTGTTGTTTTCAAATAAACAGTTCCTGAAAGTCTTTTTACCATAGTCCCTAGGATTATCCATACTAGTCGTATGAGTTTTAGGCGAATTAGTTACATCTACAATGCTACCATATCGACGAGTATTGTTTATAAAATATGAATTTAAAACATTTAAATTATAAATAGGAGAGTAGGAATATCCACCGTAATAATAATAATCTTCAAACCGTATACAATCTTTAAATAATATTGCCTGAGAATTGTTAATAAAATAACAGTTATTAATGTTTAAATGACATGCCGCTCTAATAGCCACATCAGCATTAGTAAATATTATTGAATCCAATGTAACAGCACAATTCCAATCACTGTCATAATAATCATAATAAAAATAAGTATTTTCATTATTTGAAATTGACAATATAGAACTCAATCCTCTAGCATCTAATGTTGCATATTTTCCATCACCTAAACTAGATCCACCAACTATAGTTAAGTTTTTTTGCTGAAAATAAATACGATCTCCATTAGAAACATAATTTGAACCGTTCAAATAGATAGTGTCACCGTTTTTAGCATTGTCAATTGCTTTACTGATTACAGAAAAATTAGCTGGCTCATCAGCAGCCAATTGATCTTTTTCACTAGCTTTTAAAATTACATCATCATCTTCAGCAGCGTTAACTGAAGATTCTTCTTCGACAGAGTTAACCTCCAGAGTTTCCTCAGCAGGTGCATTTAGCGTTTCATCTGAAACTTCCCCCATATTGCCTTGCTCGAAAGTCATATTTTCCTCGATGTCCTGTGCAGCGACTGCACTTACGGAAAATATTAAAGAAAGTAGCAAAACAATAACAAAAATCTTGTGTATTACTTTCATTTTAATACCTCTTTTTAAAATTTTTTTATCAATAAAATAGAAAAGCACAATAAATAGTCATAATAGTTTTTATCAATTGTATATAATATTGTGAATATTTATACGTGAACGCCTATTTTAGTTACATAATATTAATATTATGCAATTATACAACCACTAAAATTATAAATTCCAGCAGTTAATTTACACATAACTAAGTTATCATATATAAACTTATACGATTAAACAAAAAAATTAACTTAATATTTCATTATTGAATAATTATCACGAAAAAATTATACAATTTACTAATACAAAAAATATTTAACAACATTCAAATATAACATTGACATAAAAATAACATTCAAAAAAATTCAAGGACGCTTAATCAAAACTGAATATATTCTAAAAATTCCCGAACACTGAAAAATGATAAGAAAAAATATATTGTAAAAAATAGAATAAAAAAAGTAACACGAAAATATCATATTAGATACCTCATCACTTAAATTTATCCAAAAAACGATCAACACGATAAAATATACATCCAAAAAAAATACACTCTAAGTTTAATAGTATACAAAACATATCAGATAAATCAATATATTTTAATTGTAAAAATCACATATATATTATTATATGACCACACTAGAAAAAATGAAAATCCTAACAGATTCCGCACAATATGACTTATGCGACTACGTAAGCCATAACAAATCATCACAGGTGAACCTCCCAGGAATCTATGAGGCAACAGGTCATAACGGATGCAAGATCCCGCTTTTCAAGACATTGCTGACCAACAAGTGCAAAAACGATTGCAAGTACTGCATCAACCAATCACGCAGAAACTTCACAAGACTTGAAATGTCACCGGAAGCACTTGCAAAGGCATTCCTCGGATACTATAATAGGGGACTGGTGAACGGACTGTTTTTAAGTTCAGGAATATCAGGTGATGTGGACTCCACAATGGAGAAGGAAATAGAAACCGTGCATCTTTTAAGAAACAAGTACGGGTATGATGACTACATTCACCTTAAAGTCGTTCCAGGGGCAAGTCGTGACTCGATTAAAAGGGCGATGTCGCTGGCGAATCGCGTTAGCATTAACATTGAAGCCGCAACACCATCCGGCCTTGCGGAGCTCTCATCAACCAAGGATTATAACAAGGACATACTGAAAAGATTGTCCTGGCTTAACCGGTATCAGAACAAGAGCACCACATATCCGAATTTCACCCACACCACACAGCTGATTGTTGGTGCGAATGATGAAACGGACAGGGAAATATTGAGTAGAATGGAGAAAATATACAAGAAATCCGATTTGAAAAGAACATACTTTTCAGCATTCACTCCAATAGATGAAACTGAATTTGAAAACAAGCAGGCCTGCTCAACTGATAGGACGGCTAAGCTCTATAATGCCGATAGTTTGATTAATGATTATCATTATGATGTCAAGGAATTGGTGTTTGATGAAAACGATAGGCTGTCACTTGACCAGGACCCGAAGATTTTGGCTGCGAAAAACATGAATATATTCCCGGTAGAAATAAACTCGGCACCCTTTGTGGAGTTGATCCGTGTTCCGGGTATTGGTATAAAATCAGCGCATCAAATAATATCTATCCGGAAAAAAATGCCATTCTCCAATAAAGAACAGTTGAGAAAATTGGGTGTTGTTGTGGATAGGGCTGAGCCATATATTAAATTGAGTGGTGAATATCAAACCACTTTTGATTTCTAGGAAGCATGCTTCAATAATTAGTGATTGAGGGAACTTTTTTTCATCATTTTATATTGTAGAATTGAAATAAACAATATATAAAAAATAGAATATAATCGGTTTTTGTAAAATATACAGAGGATGGTTTCAAGTGTAAAAATAGTGTCAGTATATTTTCAAGTGTAAAAAATATATTGTCAAAAAAAGAGAGTATAATATATTATAAGTCTTCAAACAATGCCCAAATCTCAGGGTATTTCTTGGCGACAGCCTCTTCAATCAAGACGGATGCTTCCTTGGATATGCTGAATTCAGGTTCGGTTTTTCTCAAATACCTGAACACTGCAGATGATCTTGAAGACCATAATGTGATTCTTGGGTTTTTATCCACAATTTCCTTTACTTCATCTACATGTTCCTGTTGGATTTTGATTTCTTGTGATGTTTGTACAGTTTCTTCGCTATCTTTATCGCCAGGTATGTCTTTGGATGGGTCATCATCATCTTGACTTTCCTCTTTCGGCTCCTCTTCTTCTGGAACATTTTCCTCAACCTCTTCTTCCTCATCATCTGAAGGGGACTCTTCCTCTGGAGTTTCCTCTTCTTTTACTTGCTCATCTTCTTTTTTGGATTCAATGTCTTCTATGACTTCCTCAACAGTCTCTTCCTCTTCGCCTTTCAGCATGTCCTCCAGGGATTGCGGGGAGTTGCTGTCAAAGTTTTCATCATAGATGTTGGGAATTAAGGAATCCAATCCTTTTCCAAGTCCTTTCCTAGCCATTATACATCCTCTCCGTCTCGTTTGAGGATTTCCTTAGCCAGTTTTAGATATGCTTTTGTTCCGGTGCTGTCCGGATCATATATGAGACATGGCTTTCCGAAACTTGGCGCTTCAGCCAGCCTGATGTTTCTTGGAATGATTGTCTTGAAGAGAAGGTCTGATTCTCCGAAGTAGTTTTTCAATTCCTTGTGGACGTCTTTGCTTAGCCTTGTTCTTTTATCAAATAGGGTTAGGAGAATTCCTTTGATGGGTGTTGGGCTTCTGAGTCTGTTTTCGACTAGTTTTATTGTATTAATTAAATCGGCAACTCCTTCCAGGGCATAATACTCAGCTTGGATAGGTATGAGTACGCTATCGGAAGCTACTAATGCATTGACTGTTATGACACCTAGTGAAGGAGGCAAATCAATGAATATGTAGTCGAATAATGGGACTACATCTTTAAGAGTTTCTTTTAGTATTATGTGGTAATTTTCGCGTTTAGATAACTCCATTCCTGCACCACTGAGGGATATATTACTTGGGATAATAAACAAATTTTTTATAAACGTAGGAATTGTTGCTTTTTTAACATTTATATCCCCTATGATAGCATCATAGATTGTATTTTCTATCTTAGTCTTGTCGATGCCAAAACTTGTTGTGGCATTGGCTTGTGGATCCATGTCCACGACCAAAACAGATTTACCCATTACTGCTAAGGATGTTGCAGTATTCACAACGGTTGTTGTTTTACCGCAGCCTCCTTTTTGATTCATCACCGCTATTACTTCACTCATTAAAGAATTCTCCTTATATCTGATAAGTTTTAAGTTATCAGTTATGAATTATAACTTAAAAACTCAAAGTTCTAAAGAATAACTTTTAAGTTATTCAGTATAAGTTAAAAGGATTAAGTTATCTCTTTTAAATTAAAACTTAAAGGAAATAACTTATCAGTTCTAACTTCTAAGGGATAGGAAATAAGTTTTAAGTTAAAACTTCTAAATTATAAAAAATAAGTTTTAAGAAATAACTTATCATAACTAACTTTTAACAAATAAGTTATATTTTATAACTTCTATCTTATAAATTATTCGTTTTCACATATAAGTTATTCGTTAGCACTTGCAAGTTATAGGTTATATGATATAAGTTACAAGTTATAAGTTATAAGTAAAATCATTTAATGCATGATCAAGCAACTTGAAGAGGCAAAAATGAAAGCATGATATAATCAATCAAATCATCAATTTAATCAACATGAAAACTGAAAGTCTTATCATTCTAAAAATTATAGGGATATGTTTCAAATGTAAAGCATTATGCCACACTAGGCTAAAACCAGGGAGTATCAATTGTTTAAAAAAAATTGTTAAAAGTTATAAGTTATAACTTATAACTAAATTGGTCTAAAAAAAATAAATGAAGGATTATTTTGCGTTTTGCATTGTTCCTTCAAAATAGCTTGCATATCCCTTCAAGTCAAGCATTCCATGACCAGAGAAGTTCATGACAATGGTTTTTTCCTCGCCTGTCTCCTTGCACTTCAATGCCTCATCGATTGTGGCCTTGATTGCGTGTGTGGTTTCAGGTGCAGGAACGATTCCCTGGTTGCGCGCGAATGTTATGCCTGCCTCGAAACAATCCCTTTGATGAACTGACCTTGGCTCGATGTAGCCTTCCTTGGTCAGGAGTGAAACTATAGGTGACATTCCATGGTATCTCAATCCGCCGGCGTGCACTGACGGTGCTACGAAGTCATGGCCCAGTGTGAACATCTTGAGCATTGGAGTGAATCCGTTGGAGTCTCCGAAGTCATAGTCATACCTTCCTTCTGTCAATGTTGGGCATGCGCTTGGCTCGACTGCTATGAATTTGGTGTCTGAGTTTCCGTCAATCTTGTCCTTGATGAATGGGAAGAGTGATCCTGCAAGGTTACTTCCTCCTCCTGCACATGCAATCATCACGTCCGGCTCCTCTTCAGCAATCTCCAGTTGTGTCTTCATTTCCTGGCCGATTACTGTCTGGTGAAGCATGACATGGTTCAATACGCTTCCAAGGGAGTATTTGACCTCATCGTTTTCCAATGCCTCTTCCATTGCCTCAGATATTGCTACACCGAGGGAGCCTGGGTGTTCTGGGTTTTCCTTAAGGACCTGACGGCCGACCTTGGTGTTTTCGCTTGGGGATGCGTAGACGTTGCTGTCGTAGATGTGCATTATGTTTTTGCGGTCAGGCTTTTGGTTGAATGACACCTTAACCATATATACTGTACATTCAATGTCAAGCAGATTACATGCGAGTGACAATGCGGTACCCCATTGGCCCGCTCCGGTTTCGGTGGTGAGCCTTTCGACACCTTCCTTTTTGGCGAAGTATGCCTGTGGAATTGCTGAGTTTAATTTATGTGATCCGGTTGGGGATGAGTCTTCCCTTTTGAAGTATATCTTGGCTGGGGTGTTGAGGTATTCCTCGAGCTTGTTTGCCCTAACCAGTGGGGATGGCCTTCCCATTTCCATGTATAATTCTCTTACTTCCTTTGGTATTGTAATGTATCTGTCTGTTGCGAATTCCTGTTCCAGTCCTGCTTTAGTGAATGCAAGTTGTAGTGATGCTATTTGGTCCTTGCCTTCACTGTTTTTAGGTGCAGGCAGAGGAACCGGTAAGTCTGCCAGCATGTTGTACCAGGTCTTTGGCACTTCATCTGATGATAATTCTATTTTGTAAGTCATGTATAATAATATCATTAATGTACTATTTAAAACTTTGTTGTACAAAAATGTACACTTAATTATTATTATATATTATAAAAAACAATTTAACAAATATGAGAATTTTAGCAATAGATGTTGGAACCGGAACACAGGACATCATGATATACGACACGGAAAAGGAACTTGAAAACTCAATCAAGCTGGTGCTGCCCTCACCGCACCTCTACATCTCCCAAATGATAAGGGAATGTGAAAACGACATTTACTTTGACGGGGACATCATGGGCGGGGGAAAGATAAAGAACACCATCCTCGAGCATATGGAAAAGGGATACAGGGTGGTTATGGAACCGACATGCGCTAAAACAATAAGGGACGACCTCGAGCAGGTCAAGTCATTCGGCATTGAAATAGCCGACAATAAAGAAAGCTATGAATCATTCACAAGAATAACCCTTGGAGACATAAACATCACAAAGCTCAGCGAGTTCCTGCTGGGCTATGACCTTGAATTCGATTTCGATGAGATTGCTATCGCCGTTCAGGACCACGGATACAGCCCCGACATGGGCGACCGTGACTTCAGGTTTGAAAAGATACGCGAGAAGGTTCAAAAACCCATCTCACCATTGGAGTTCGGATTCAGGGATGACACCTTGCCGGATTACTTTACAAGAATGCAGGCGGTAAGAAGGCAGGTGGCAAATGAGGGAATAGATGAATTGCCTCTTGTTATGGACACCAAGTTCGCATCCATTGCGGGAATGTGCTATGATGAGATAGCTGAAAAGTTAAACAGTTATATAGTCATCGACATCGGAAACGGCCACACCACCGCCGCATCCATTGAGGGCGGAAAGATACAGGGGGTCTTCGAGCATCACACCTCAAGCCTCACAGGCGAGTCACTTGAAAGGTACATCAAAAGGCTGGCTTCAGGCGAGATAACACATGAGGAGGTCTACAATGACCACGGACACGGAGCCCATGTGCTGAACCCGATAAGTGAAATTGAAAAGGTGATCGTGAGCGGCCCTAAAAGGGAGCTTATTGAAAAGACCAATCTTGACTGGCATCACGCCGCTCCGGGAGGAGATGTGATGATGACAGGCACAGTGGGACTTATAAAGACAATGCAGGGATAGATTCAAATGCTTAAAATGGACTCACACATTCACAGTGAATACTCACCGGATTCACATTCGAAAATAGATGACATACTTGATGTTGCAAGAAGCAGGAACGTTGACATCATCGCCATCAGCGACCACAATACCGTCGACGGAACAAGTGAAGTAATGCGAAAAACAAGAAACACAGATATACTGGCGATTCCATCAATAGAGATTTCATCAAGCAATGGCCATATCCTTGGTTTTGGGTGTGAGGAAAACATACCTCGCGGACTTTCACCCGAGGATACTATCGACAGAATCCATGATTTGGGGGGTCTTGCAATAGTTCCCCATCCGTACTGCTTTTACCGTCACGGACTCCTGTGCAAAAGCGACTACAATGACCTTAAAATAGATGCCCTAGAGACCAGAAACGCCCGGTTCATCGTGGGGTACTGCAACAACAAGGCTAAAAACCTGGCGATTAGAGAAAACATCCCTACACTTGGTGCAAGCGACGCACATTACTGGAAGTTCGTCGGCGACTGCTACAGCATGATAGACTGTGAAAAAGATATTGACAGTGTATTTAAAGCAATATTAAAAAATAAAGTAGAGGCTCATGGAAAGGGAACATCGAACATATTGCTTTCTAAGTACCTTTTTGAAAAAAATCTTTTAAAGAAATTTGATTAAAAAGAGTCGTCGCTCTTTTCAATTAAAATTTCTATTATAGAAACGTTGGTTTTTTCGTTGTTATAGTTTTCAATTTCCTCAGTGGAAATTCTTATATCCGTAACATCTGATTCTGGTACAAACCTGTTTCTAACTATTTCTGCAGCATCGACTGCACGACTAATAGCTTTTCCCCTTGCTCTAAGTAGCACACTATCTGAGCCTTCATTAAACTGTGTTACAACAGCCAATACATAATTCATAACAGGCTTACTACCTACAAAAATTGTATTATTTTCCATATTAAACTCACCATTATAGAATTTATAAATCAATGTATATAAAATTTTACATAAATTTTGAAATCATTCCCATATAATTAAGAAAAAAAATTAAAAAATGATTAAATAAAATGAAATAAATTATACAAAATAATATCAATTAAATATATATTAAATAAATGATAAAAAATTTAAAAATAATTAAAAATATGTAAAATTAATTTGACCGTTGGATTAATAACAGCTTATTGATGGAATCGAGAACTGCCTTGATACTTGCCATCACAATGTCCTGATCGGTCGACCTTCCCCTGGAGCGGTTGCCCATGGAATCGGATGATATCACAAACACCTCAGCCAAAGCATCAGTACCGCCTGTGATTGCCTCAAGATTATACTCCTCAAGCTCCATGTCAATCTCACCTTTCAGCAAGTCACGAATAGCATTCAATGACGCGTCAATAGGACCCACGCCAGTGGAAGCGGTTTCCTTTTCAACGCCATCAATCTCGAGCCTGACAGTGGCGGTCGGTGAAACTCCTCCCCCGGAAGAGAGGCCCAAGCCCTTAAGTACAATAGGAGTCTCCCTAGCTGAAGCCAGCTCGGTGACCGCAATAGCAATCAGGTCATCATCGGTGACGCACTTGCCGCTGTCTCCCAGGGACTTGATTTCACTGAAAACCCTGTCGAACTGGTCAGCGTCCAAGTCAATGTGATACTCCTTAAGCTTTGATTTCAAGGCATTGGCGCCTGTGTGCTTTCCAAGAACGATGCGGCGGGAATGTCCAACCATCTCTGGTGACATCGGCTCATAGGTGGATGCGTTGTTGAGGATTCCATGAACATGAATTCCGGACTCATGTGCAAAGGCATTGTCCCCGACGATAGGCTTGTTGACTGGCATCTTTACCCCTGTCAGGCGGCCGACCAATGTGGAGAGGCTATATAATCTGGTGGTGTCCAGGCCCAAATCAAACCCGTAGGCGGACTTGAGGGTCATCACCAATTCCTCAAGAGAACAGTTTCCTGTACGCTCACCCAAGCCGTTGACGGTGACATGGGCCTGGTTGGCTCCGCACTCGATTGCTGTCAATGTGTTGGCGGTTGCAAGACCGAAGTCATTGTGGAAATGAACGCTTATGGGAACCTGGAAATTGTCCTTAATGTCGCTTACTAGGTCACGTGTCAAAACCGGAGTGAGAATGCCTACAGTGTCTGGAACATCAAGGAAATCAGCGCCAGCACCAACAACCTCATCAAAGACCCTAAACAAGTAATCCCTTTCGGTGCGGGTGGCGTCCTCGGCTGAAAACTCGACTGTCAAGCCATGGTCCTTGGCATACTCCACTGAATCAGCAGCCCTGGAGACTATCTCATCCATGCTCATCTTGAGCTTGTAGTCACGATGCAATGGGGAAGTGCCTATGAAAAGATGAACATAATCCAGATTGGAATCGATTAACTTATCAATGTCCCCTTTAAGTGATCTTGAAAGGCCAACAATGGTTGAATCCAAATCCATGGCCCTGATTTTACGTGCGGATTCCATTTCACCCTGTGAAGATGCCGGAAAGCCCACTTCAATCTTGTCGACTCCAAGGTTATTGAGCTTTTGAGCAATCTGTATCTTATCCTCAACAGTCAAGGCCACTCCGGGAGTCTGCTCGCCATCCCTTAGGGTGGTGTCAAAAATATATATCTTTTCGGCCAAATTCAATTGTTCATTCTTGATATTATCTATGGTTCTCATTGCATCACCGTCTTTTAACATTCTATTTAAACCCTATCATATTTAAATTTATATTGATAACCCGGAAAAATCAATATTGATTTTGCTTTAAAATGCTTATTTTTTTAATATATTAACATAAATATTGTTTTAGAGTTGTTAAAAGTTTATATATGCTTCAATCAAATTATAATATAAGCTAGCCTAGACATTTGAAGATTTCGAAATCTCAAAAAAAAATTAAAATTTTGAGGTGAAGAATATATGTTGGTGAGTGAAATACATCATCCAAATGACGTGACATTCAAATATTTTGAAGCGACACGCCCAAAAATACTATACAATTACTTCAAGCTGCCGGGAATATTTGTCAGAAACTATCCAACGACAATCATCCGTCGTGACGGAAGCGAGCGTGAAATGGATTGGCTGGTACTTGCAAAACCAGACAACAAGGAAATATTTGAAAAGATGCTGGTCAATATTGAGCATCAATCAAGCCCTGTTGACATGGAAAAGATCAGGGCAATAGCCGATTACAAGGATTACACTAAAACAACATATGGATTGCCTGTCCTGAGCGTCATTATAATGACAATAGACTCAAAATCATCAATCAAGGAATACTATCAAACAAAAACAGATATTCTAAAACCCATTTATATAGAAATCACTTTGGATGAAATATGCGAAAGGTTAAAGAATCTAGAGGACAAAATTATTAACAAACATGCTAAATTAAGCGATGATGAATCCCTAGATTTAGCATTTCTTCCAGTTTTTGCTCCAAAAAACAAGGGAAAAATCATAACCGAAAAAGTGATAAGGCTTCTAAATGAGGACAAGACCATTAAAAAAGAATTGAAAGGTGACATACTCTACGTCCAGGAATTAATGGTTAGGAAATATTTTAAAAATGATAATGAAGGAAAGGAGTTAATGAAAATGATTAAAAACAATTTCAAGGAATCATCCCTTAACAAGGTAATAGCTTATGAACGTGCTTACGCCAATCAACAAATAGAAGAAATCCGATCAGAAACACAACAACAACTAAAAGAAAACGAACAACAACTAAAAGAAAGTGAACAACAACTAAAAGAAAACGAACAACAACTAGCACAAAAAGACAAGGAAATAGCAGAATTAAGAAAAAAACTAAAAGAAAATGGAATAAACTAGGAAAAAAAACTATTTCCTACCTTTAACTTTTATTACAACAAAGATAATCACAATAATTCCTATAATCAAAAAAGCGATTGGAAAGTTAAAATGGATTGAACCCTCTAAACTTCGCACATTATAAGACTGGAGTTACTGAAAATGATTAAAAACAATTTCAAGGAATTATGCCTAAACAAGGTAATAGCTTATGAACGTGCTTACGCCAATCAACAAATAGAAGAAATCCGATCAGAAACACAACAACAACTAAAAGAAAGTGAACAACAACTAAAAGAAAACAAACTACTACTAGCACAAAAAGACAAGGAAATAGCAGAATTAAGAAAAAAAATAAAAGAAAATGGAATAAAGTAGGAAAAATTATTTCCTACCCTTAACTTTTTTTACAACAAAGATAGCCACAATAATGACTATAATCAAAACGGCGATTGAATAGTACATCTGTGTTGAGCCTGGCACCTCATACTTGTTGATGTTCAATGAGTAAAGGTTACCTGAATCGTCACCGAAAAGCAGGCTGTTACCGTTAATAACCGGTGAAGAGGTAATTTCTGAGTTGAACAATACGGTTCCCGGATTGTATGTGAACTCCTCTGCACCAGTGTACTTGTTAAGCACATACAATACGCCGTTGTTGGATCCGAATGCAACCAGATTGTCCTTCAACGCTGCGGTTGACTGAACCTTGTCGCCTGTTGAGTGACTCCACTTTATGTTGCCGTCACGAACGTCAAGGCATGTCATGTTGCCCGCATCGGAACCCACAAATACGCTGTTGTCATACTCATCGATGGTAGGTGAGGAAATCACCTTATTGCTCAAGTCAGTCTTCCATATTAATTCACCCTTGGATTCATTCAGGTAGTAAATGCTGCCGTCACTGGAACCGAAGAGTATGGTCTCGTTTACATAAGCCGGAGATGACAATACCTCATCGCCTGTGGTGAACTCCCAATTCTTATCCTTATCGGTTCCTATGCTGTACATCTTGCCGTTGGTGGAGCCTATATATATTGAATCGTCCACTACGATTGGGGAAGTCTTTAATTCTCCGTCTAGCTTCTTGTTCAACTTGACCTTAGCGTCCTCATCGACACCGTAAAGGTGGCCGTCATCGCTTCCGAAATAGATCACATCCTTATAGTAGAATGGCGCTGCAGCCACATTGTCGCAGTCATATTCCTTGATTATCTTGTGGGAGTTGATGTTGACTATCTTCAAACCGTCCTCGCAACCCACATAGAGCCTGTTCTTATGTATTATCGGTGATGAGGTGCTTGGGGCTTCCAAATCAACATCCCATTCCTCCTCACCTGTCTCCATGTCAATGGCCTTGAGGATTCCCTGGCTTGACACCACATAAATGTAGTCCTTGTATATTGCCGGGGATGAGTGCACTGGAGATTCAATGTTGAATGTCCATAAGTTTGTTACAAAGTCAGATGACTCGTCCCTGTAGGCAGTGTGCTGACTGTCGCCCTGGAAGGCGTTCCAGTTTTGGGCGGCTATCGGTGAGAGGCACAAAAGACCAATGATCAATGCTATTAATAATTTCTTATACATTTAATTAAACCTCCTATACATCCCTGTTGAATCGTTTCACACCTACAATGAAGAATAATAGTGTGAAACCTAAAAGAACAACTAGATCAATCCAGACATCCCCTAATGTCTGGCCCTTAAGCATTATCCCGCGCATTGCATCGTTCAGGTATGTCAATGGGAAGACATAAGCGAGCTTCTGAAGTATCCATGGCATTGTCTCAATCGGGTAGAACACTCCGGAGACGAACATCATCGGCATTGAGAACGGCAGTGAAAGCTGAGCATAATCCTCCTGTGTGGAAGTCCTAGCGGACAGCATTATGCCGAATCCTACAAAGCACAATGCCCCTATGACGAGCACTATGAATGTCTGCAGGAAACCGCCCTTTATGCTGACGTTGAAAAGCAGCACGGCCATGAATATCAGTATCAGTGCCCTCAGCAATTCTATTAATAATTTAGCTGCAATCTTTCCTCCAATTACTGTTGCAACTGATGTCGGGGTCATGAATAGTCTTGCAAGCTCACCGGTTTCACGCTCACCTGCAATGGTTGCACCCATACCCATCATGCAGCTCATCATCACAGTCATTCCAAGAATGGCCGGAACAAGGAAGTCAATGTATTTGATGTTTCCGTATATCCTGTTTATATGCAATGCTATATCATCCTTGAAGTTATCCAGCGAGTGGATTACAGATGGCTCGATGTCAGCATCCTTGGTGGATACGCTGGTCTGTGAAGCCACCATATTTGATATCCTGTAGAATATTCCCTGTGTGGATGATTCAAGAATCTGTGATGCCATCTGGTCGGAGGAGTCCAGGTAGAGTGTCACTGCTTTCTGGTTCGACGTGTTCTTGTCATAATCCGATGGGAGTATGATGGCCGCCTTGACCTCGCCGTTGTCGACTCGCTGCTTTCCCTCATCGAGACTGTCCATCACCTCGACGACATGATAGGTTTCGGTCGTCTTGATCGTGTCCAGTGTCAGGTCGGTCAAGTCACCGTGGCTTTGTGAAACCACAACTATAGGCAGGTCGGTCATCTCCCCTCCCATGCCGTAACCGAAAAGCAGGATCATTATTATTGGGAATGCTATGATTGACACCAGTCTGGCCGGGTGCCTTTTAAGAGAGATCAATTCTTTTTTAATCATCCACCAGAACTTCTTAAACTCTATCATCCTCATTCACCTCCGCTGTTGACTTGATGAACACATCCTCAAGGGACGGTTCCTCAGTGTAGATTGACTTGATGATTCCGCCGGATTGTGAAATCTTATCCAATACATTCTGCACGGCCATGTCATCAAAGGCATCGATTCTTAAATTGATACGGCCGTTTCTTGCAACTTCAATGCTTTTAACATCATTTATCAGTCTGATTTGATTTATTATGCCTTCATCCTGGTTCTTCAGGAGCACTGACATTTTCCTCAGGCTCAGGTTTTCAAAGTCCTCCTTGGTTGAGGTTGAAACCTCGTTTTCCTCTGAAATCTGAGTTAAAGCTTCGGTCATTTCCTGCCTGTTGCTTTCCAAAAGAGCATCCTTCAAACCCTGTGGAGTGTCATAGGCCACGAGGTTGCCGGTGTTGATGATGCCTACATTGTCGCACAGCATGTCCACCTCGTGCATGTCATGAGAGCATAGGATGATGGTGTGTCCGCTGTCGTTGAGCTCCCTTATCAAATCCCATAATGTGCGCTTGGTGGTCGGGTCCAATCCTATTGTTGGCTCATCCAGAAATAGAATATCAGGCCTGTGCACGAGACTTGCCACAAGGGATGCCTTCTGCTTCTGGCCTCCAGAGAGCTGACCAACCACCTTGTCCTTGGCGTACTTGATGTCCACAAGCTCCATCAAATCCTCTATGCGTGAGTCACGCTCGTCATGGGGAACGCCATAGTAGTCGGCGCACAATTGAGAGTTCTCCATCACGGTCAGGTCCTTGTAGAGGCTGACCTGCTGCGGCACCATGCCCAGGAGGTTTCGCACCTCATCAGGGTTTTTCTGAACGTCATATCCTCCGACAGTTGCGGTACCGGATGTCGGCTGTATCAGGCAGGTGAGCATCTTGATTGTTGTGGTCTTGCCCGCCCCGTTGGGACCGAGCATTCCGAAGATTGTCTGGTCGGGGATTTCTAGGTTGAGGGAGTTAACGGCTTTGAAGTTGTTGCTGTAGACCTTTGTCAGGTCATGGGTTTCTATTGCGTTTTTCATTTGTTAATCTCCTTGCCAGTCATGTCTTCAATGTAATCGACCCAGGCCGGATGGGTTAAAACCTTTCCAATGTGATTCTGGATATTGCTTAAAACCATTCTTCCGTCGTCGGTTATTGAATAGTACTTGACTCGCTTATTGTTTTCATTTACTTTCCACTCCCCTGCAATCAATCCCTTCTTCTCCATCTTGGAAAGTATTGGATATACCTTGCTTGAGTTGATAGTGAATTCACATTCGGAGTTTTCGAAGTTAAAGAACTCGTCCAATTTCTTCATCAGTCCGTAACCGTGAATGGTCTGTTTTGAAATAATCCATAGTATCAGGTTATGGGTTATTCCATTTGTGAAGTGCTTTATCAGCTTTTCGGGAGTCTTATTAATATTCGTTTCTTCTGTCATATTTCACCATATGTCAAAATTTTATATATATTAACATTTATTATATGGGCATTACTAATATTTAAATATGAAACTAGGATTTACAACACTGGCGCTGTTCATGGAACCAACCGAGGACATCATCAACCTGGCAAGAAAACATGACTTTGAAATAATCGAGATACTGGCGGAAGACCCATTATACGATAAGGACAACACCCCATTCATAGACTGCGGACTGGACATTCGCATGCATGCGGCAACCGTGGACATAAATATAGCAAGCATAAACAAGGGGATAAGGGCCGAAAGCGTAAGGCAAATGATACACTGCGGACAATACGCTGAAAAAATAGGAGCCAACACCATAACCGTGCATCCTGGGATAATAGGTCGCAATGAGCCACACCTTAGAAAATGGGCATTGGAGATGGCAATAGAAAGCATAGGGGAAATCATCGACAACACCAACGTGGAGATATCAGTTGAAAACATGCCCATGAGGCAGAAGTTTCTGGGAAACACTGTCGAGGAAATCGAGATGATACAGGAGGCCACCGGATGCAGCCTGACCATTGACACCGGCCACGGGAACACCTGCGGAAACCTTGAGGAAATGCTATCGCTTAAAAACATAAGTTACTGCCACCTTAACGATAACGACGGGGTTAAGGATTCCCACATCCCATTGGGTGACGGCACACTGGACCTGAATCTGCTTAAAAGGATTGATACCGCCATCATTGAATTGAACAACTTTGACAATATCCTTAAAAGCAAGAAAGTCATTGATAACTTATAACTTCTCATTTATTTTTTCATTAATACTTACTTATAACTTATAACTTATCATCATATCATTAAGGCCATAAGTTATAACTTATAACTTATAAAAAAATAACAGTCACTTATAAGTTATAAGTGAAAAATCAAAACAAAAAAAAAATAGCTATTAAAAGTCAATCTCAGTTACTTCAAAAATATCCTCAATAACATAATCGGTCTTATCCATCATCTTAGGGGAAACCTCCTCCTGCTGCTCAATGGTCAAGACACTCACATCAGCCTTTTTGAATGCCAAAAGATCATTCAACCCGTCGCCGACCATCATTACCTTAAAACCGGCATCCTGCAGGATGGACACCACTTCACACTTTTCACGGGTGGAGACTGAGCCGTAGGCATTGTCCTCTGGAATATCAAGCATGTTAGCTAACCTATTAATGGCACCCTTACGGTCTCCTGAAGCGATATAAATCTCCATGCCGCGTGATTTCAACGTTTCAACAGTTTCAAACACGCGGGGGAAGAACTTGCCCGCTGAAGTGATTGTGTATGCCACAACGCCCAAGTCCATATCAACGATGAGAGCTGACCCGTTGCACAGTTCCATGTGGGGGATCTTTTCCCTCAGTATCCCAAATCCATCGGTGATGTCTGCAATGGTTGATGATGTCTCATTGTAAAGAATCTCCTTTACTTCAGATTTTGAAACCTGCTTTGTTGAAAAGCTGATGTCGAAATCAATATTGAACTGTTTAATAACATCTGAAATCAAGGTGTCCTCATCCAACTTCAATAGCTTATTGGTGTTGAATTGAAGCACAACCAAAGCCAGCGCATCAGCCTGATCAATCAAATCTAGGGAATTGATGTCTGTGAAAATGTTACCGTTGACAACATCCTTAATTACCCTATACCTTTCAATCAATGTTCCGGAGTTATCAAATACAACCGCTTTTCTCATAATAATCATCCACCATGAAATAATCTTAAATATTATAATTTAGACTCTCACAATCATTATACTTAACGATTTTTGAAAAAACTCTACGAGGACTCATGGTGCTTATTCGATTTTTCAAAACAAAAACAGGCAATAAATAAATAAAATTCAAAAAAACAACCGAATGATTGTTCTTTTTAAGAGAAATGAAAAAAATATTATATAATATTTTAAACAAAGTTACAAATGTATTCAAATTTTAATTGATTACGAAAATCAAGAGAGGTCGAAACTATTGAAATTTAAAAAAACTTTATTAATAACAATTGTATTGCTGACCATATTATCATTGGGAGCTGTGAGCGCTCAAGATAATGTGACTGATGATGCAACATCAGCAAGTCAAGACGATGCAATAGAATTAGAAAGTAATGACGATTCAAAACTAAGTGACGACGCTTCAACAGCATATAACAAAACCATATATGTTGAAACTGCAGAAGGCTCAGATACCGGAGCGGGAAGTGAAGCAAGTCCATATAAAACAATAACTAAGGCAATCAGCGATGTTAACGCATCCGATAAAGCCGTTATTTATTTAGGTAGTGGAACTTACTCAGATGTAAACAATACAAACTTGCAGATTAACCTAAACCATAAAAGCAATAGCGGATCCCTCACATTCATCGGGGATTTGAATGGCGGAACAATCATTGACGGTAACAACACATCACCAATTTTCAAATCAATAGGAGCCAATTCAATAGTGACATTTATAAACATAACTTTCACACATGCTAAAGGCGATATCGGTTCAGCGATACGGTCAAATGGAAAATTAACAATTGACAACTGTGTATTTGAAGAAAATTATGTTACCAATAGGGCGGCAGTGGATTGTGAAAATGCTGACCTGACAGTCACAAATTCTAAATTCTACAAAAACACTGGAAACCAGTATGCGGATATATACTACTCAAATTATGGTCTAGCAACCTTAATAAACAATATATTCGAAAGCAGCACTGCAACATCCCAATATGCATATGCTCCATCAGTATATATAGAATATGGCAATTCAGTCATTAGACAAAACACCTTTAAGAACCTGACCAACTCATACAGTGCAGCAGCATTATTTGTAATGTATAATAATGGAGACAAAATTGCAAATATCACTGACAACACTTTCATAAACTGCACATACACCGGTCAAAGCGGAGGAATCATATATTTCCAAAACGCATACCTTGAAGGAAATGAATTCATCAACTGTACAACAAGAACAACACCGCTTTATTCATCAACTGACTTCAACGCAAGAGTTGAATTTGAAAGTTTGAATATTGACGGAACCAGTTTTGATTTAAAAGCAAATGTGACAGATGATATGGGAAATAAGGTTTACGGTGCAAGAATCATCTTCTACATTGACGATGAAAAAGTCGGCACAGCAAAATCCGATGCAACCGGCGTTGCAACCCTGCCGATGAAAAAATTATTGGAAAACGGTGAACACACAATATCCGGTACACAGGCCTATGACAATACCAATCACTTCAATGTAACTGTAATAAACGGCAGTGCAACAGTGAACTTTGATCACACCCCTATAGACGTATGGGTTTCAAGTGAAGGAAACGATGATACTGGTGACGGTAGCGAAACCAATCCGTTCCTAACACTTAAAAAAGCTTTGGATTATGGTACTGGAGCTACTGTAGATTTAAGAGTACACATTGAAAACGGCATATACAAAGGATCCAAGAACAGGGATTTATCATATTCACATGTTGGAAAAGTCACAATTATCGGCGAATCCTATGGAAACGTCATCATCGATGCTGAACATGCAAGTAAAGGAAGTGGATGGGATACAGAGGCAATAAACATATTCAAATTCGGCCAACAAGTTGAAATCGAATTGGTTAACTTAACCTTAATCAACTGTGACGGCTGCCCAGTGGATGCATACGCTTTAACAATGAAAGATAATATTGTAATAAACTCCAGCACAATCCGTTCTCAATCACCTAATAATGGAGCTTACATTGATAACTTAAAAATAATTAACGGAACCACTCAGGCAATCAACGCTTATAATTTAGTTTTAACCAATTCAGTGATTGAAAACTGTAATGGTAAAACCTCAACCGGTTTACTCTGGTTATCAAACAGTAACGGTTTTAAAGTTCGTTTAGAAAACAATACCTTTAAAGGCAACACAATCGATGGTTATTCCGGTGGTGCAGCATATTACGCTCAATGTGACTTAATAAGTATTAATAACACTTTTGATTCAAATACAGTAACAGGAACTGCATCAAACATTGCATATGCAACCGGTAATTACATTACTTCAATCAATGACAAGTTCATTAATAATAAAGTTCCAAGTTATGTTGCCCAATACAGAAGCAACGGCAATATGGCTACAGAAATTATAGTGGAAAACATTACCTTCATCAACAATAGTGCATCCAGAAACTGTGCAGGATTAGCAACTACCGGCGCTAAAATCAAAGGCGGAAAATTCATCAACAACACTGCAGCAGGCAATGGTGGTGCAATATACTTATTATACCATTCCAAAAACGGTCAGGTATGTGAAATGATTATTGAAGATGTCATCTTCAAAAATAATACTGCATCTTGTGGAAATGACATATTCATAGCTCCTAGTGCAGGAAACAATGCATTTGCAAACTTAAATGATTTAACAATTACTGCAAACAGCAAAAATGTAACCGAATTATCCGATATCCTAACCGTAACAGTAACCCATCCATCAGGTGCAATCATTGGAGGAGGTCAAGTAACCTTCTACCTTGACGGTGATGTAATCGGCAAGGCCGATTTAATCAATCAAAATGCAACCTGGGAATATGTCGGATTTAAAAACGATAAAGACTATCAATTCACAAGCATTTATGAATATGCAACCGAAAACGATACTTACGTAAATGGCGTCATATCTACAAACATTGCTGATGCCTTAGACAGCATTGAGTTATATGTATCTGACAGCCTTGGTGATGATGAAAAAGGTAACGGTAGTGAAAACAATCCATTCAAATCCATTTCTAAAGCATTAAGTGAAGGTTATGCAAAATCCACAAACATTACTGTTCATGTTTTAGAAGGCAATTACACTGGTGAATTAAATACCAATTTAAGAATTCCAACAACTGTTTACGTATTGCTTGTCGGTGAAGATGCAGATAAAGTAAATATCTCAGACAGTGAAGCTGATTACTTCATTACCGCTTTGCCAGGTAATTCTAAATTAACATTAGCTAATGTAACCTTAAATAGAGCTGCTCGTATTAGCCAATCTGCAATTTATGTTGAAAAAGGTGCAAATGTTGAAATTGACAATGTAATATTCATAAACGGACAAGGTAACTACGGTGGAGCTATCAATACCGCAGGTACTTTAACTATAAACAATTCCTACTTCTTCGATAACGGTAATGTATACGTATCCACAAATATATATTACGGTGGAGCAATTTACAACGATGGTGTTTTAATAATCGACAATACAACATTCGAAGCAAACCATGCAGGCAGATTATCCACTATTGCAAATCAGGGCACATTATACATGAAAAATTCAAAAGTAATTGACAGTATAAGTTGTTATTATAATAATATGGATTTAGTGGCTATCGGTGCATTTGGTGGTCAATACGGTAACATTACAATAGAAAACTCTATTCTCACCGTTACTAACAGAACCATTGATGAATTACCTCATAGTTTTAACCAACCACAAAATTCATTTACATGTCTTGCAATCGGATCATGTGAACATGTGACAGTTATCAACACCACATTCGAAAATCAAGGCGCAAGATACACTCCAAACGCATTTGGTGGACTTAACTCCTGGAACATTGTGGGAGGAGGTAATACAATCATGCCTGGAGATATTGAGGTCTATAACTCAACATTCAGAAATTTACAGGCAGTAAGCTTATTCTACACAAGAAATGACGGAAATACATTTCCTTCCCACAGATTATTTGACGGATGTTTATTTGAAAATGTAGAATATATTATTGCAGCTCTCAACTCAGGTAGCTTGTCTGTAGAAATACACAATTCTGTTATTTTATCAAATGATACTGCAAAAATAGGAATTGCTTCAGGTAAAACTCTTGAAATGGATGTTTCCAACAACTGGTGGGGAAGCAACAACGCTACATTTAAGAATGCT
The DNA here is from genome assembly GCF_902774605.1 of uncultured Methanobrevibacter sp. Classification (GTDB taxonomy): domain Archaea; phylum Methanobacteriota; class Methanobacteria; order Methanobacteriales; family Methanobacteriaceae; genus Methanocatella. Next base: position 25,272 of record NZ_CACYJE010000001.1, on the reverse strand, counting down.
ACCATTGGAACTTCCTATTTCTTTTCCAATTATATTTTAAAACTCAGAGAAATCAGCTCAGAAGTAGTAAACCCTGAAAACTACCTAGTATTAACATTAAATCCAAGCAACAATGGTGTTGAATTAGCATTTAAATCCTTCGATGGTGAAAATTTAACCGACTATGAAGGAAGTTTACCTGCTAGAGAATTCACTATCAATGCTACTGGTGCGGTTTTAGGAATCAGCAATGGCACTATTGCAAATAAAATATCAATTCCAGTCAGTCCTGAAGATTCAACTTATGTAACTGAAGCTACTGTTGACAATCAAACTGTCAATTTAACTGTTGAAATCAAAAATACTAAAATAGATATTGTATCCGTTAATGAGGATTCAAGCATCAATGCAACATTGACTGACAGTGAAGGCAAACCAGTTAGCAATGCAACCGTTTCATATGAAATCGGAGATATTAAAGCTAATGTAACAACTGATGAAAACGGTAACTTCAACATTCCATGCGTTGCAAACGGCGATGCATTAATCAAATTCGAAGGAAATGGCGGTTATAACCCATCAAATAAGACCTTCAAATTCAACGGAGCCTACAAGCCTGAATCTCCTAAAGCAAACATCACTATTCCTGATGTCAAAGCAGGCGACAACGCAACAATCGATGTTAAATTGCCTGAAAATGCAACCGGAAACGTGACCGTTAGGGTTGACGGTGAAGTAATAGCTACTGTTCCTGTTGTAAACGGTACTGCAAACATTACTTTGAATAACTTAACTCCTGGTGCTCATTTGATCGAAACATCCTACTCAGGTGATGAGAATTACGGAGCGGTTTCCAATGCAAAAAGGATAACTGTTGAAGCAGCACCTGAATTAATAAAAACCGTTATATTCGCACCATCAGTGACAACAACCTACAATGGAAACGGCAACTTAATGGTAATACTCAAGGATGAAAACGCAAACCCATTGAAATCAGCAAGTGTCAGCATCACAATCAACGGCAAAACAAGCGTCGTCAAAACAAGTTCAAAAGGTGTGGCCAGACTGTCCACCAACGGATTGAACCCTAAAGAATACGCTGCAAACATTGTATTCAAAGGCGATGGCACCTATGCTAACTCAAGTTATACCGGTAAAGTGGTTGTCAAAAAAGCCGCATCAAAGATAACAGCCAAGAAGAAAACCTTTAAAAGGACTAAAAAAGTTAAAAAATACACAATAACTTTAAAATCAGGTAAGAACGCTATCAAGAAAGTTAAAGTTACCTTAAAAGTTAAAGGAAAAACCTACAAGGCAAAAACAAATGCCAAAGGTAAAGCCGTGTTTAAAATCAAGAAATTGTCTAGAAAAGGTAAATTCAAAGCCACCATCAAATTCAAAGGCAACAATTACTACAAGGCAACAACCAAGAAAGTAACAATAACAATCAAATAGGGGAAAAATATTTTCTCCTATACTTTTTCTTTTTTTAAAATCAGATCATCAACTTTTTCAAAACAATCTTTTTTCCATTAAAAAAAACAACTTTATAAACCTTAAAAAATAAACTATTAATATTATAACTTACGATTATTAAGGTGTTTTAATGAACGTTATTGAAAAATTAAACTCCATTAAAAATGGAGAAATGACTGCTAAAGAGAATGTGGAAAGCTTCATTAAAGTCATCGATGAAAATAACGATGAGATTAATGCATTCATTGAATTGAACTATGAAAATGCATTAAAACAAGCAGAAGCTATTGATGAGAAAATCGCAAACGGCGAAGATGTCGGCGCTTTAGCTGGACTGGTATTTGGTATAAAAGCAAACATTAATGTTGAAGACTTAATCATTTCCGCAGCTTCCAAAACCCTGGAAGACTATTATGGAAGCTACAATGCAACCGTTGTTGATGAAATCCTTAAAGAAGACGGAATAATCATCGGTATATTGAACATGGATGAGTTCGCAGCTGGAAGCTCAACCGAAACCTCCTACTACGGACCGACCCAGAACCCTGCCGCCATGGGAAGAATCCCTGGAGGATCATCAGGAGGCTGTGCAGCGGCAATCGCAGCTGAAATGTGTGACATTTCAATCGGGTCAGACACCGGAGGATCCATCAGAAACCCTGCATCCCACTGTGGAGTGGTAGGATTCAAGCCAACCTACGGTGCAGTATCAAGACAGGGTCTTTTGGACTTGTCCATGAGCCTTGACCAAATCGGACCATTGGCAAATGACGTTAGCGGAATCGCACTTGCATTGAATACCATTGCAAAGTATGATGAAACCGAATGCACAACCCTTGACTGGGACAAGCCTGACTTCACCGAAGTATTAGGTGACACCTCATTAGAAGGCATGAAAATAGCAGTATGTAAGGAATTCATTGACGTTACCGATGATGAAATCAACAAGACTGTCAATAAGGCAATTCAAAAACTTGTTGATGCAGGCGCTGAGCTTGTTGAAGTGAGCTTCGACTACATTGACTTATGCCTGCCAACATATTACCTTATCAATTATGTGGAATTCTTCTCCGCAACCAGGAAATACGATGGAAGGGATTACGGTTCCAGAATCGAAGAAGTTTGCGGTGACGAAGTGTTAAGAAGAATCAAGATCGGTTCACACATTGCTGAAGCTGAATTCAGCGGCAAGTACTACAAGCAAGCATTAAAGGCAAGGTCAGTCATCAGAGGGGAAATCACCTCAATGCTTGAAAACGTTGATTTGATTGTCGGACCAACCGTTCCAAAGCTCCCTCACGAAATCGGCGAAAAGCTCGAGCCTATGGAAATGTATGCCTACGACATATTGACTGTAATAGCTAACCTTGCAGGCATTCCAGCGGCAAGCATACCTGCAGGCGAGGTTGATGGTATTCCAGTCGGTCTGCAGATTCAGGCAAAACCATTGGATGATGAAAAAATCATAAAAGCAATGAGTGTTTTTGAAAACACTCAATAAACTTCTTTTTTTATAGACATTTTTACACTTGAAATGCACCTCTTAAATTTTATATTAATAGAACTACAATAGATTATACAAGAGGATATTATCATGACAAGAATAGGACTAGCTTATATCAATGGTGCAGTGCCGGGATTCGAGGATTTCGGATGCCTGCCAACCGATATTGTTAAGGAAAACGGACTGGTAAACGGGAATAGGGCTAGTAAAGAATTGGATGCATTAATCATCCCAGGCGGCACGCTTATTGAGTCAAATGACATCAACATGGGATTGAACACTGAAATAAAAAAGATGGCACGTGACGGAAAGCCGATCATCGGAATATGCGCCGGCTTTCAATTGCTGTCAAATCAGATAGACATCGGCAGAAAATCCCCAGTGCCGATAGTGAAGCCGGGCCTCGGACTGATTGATGTTGACTTCTCACCATTGATTACAAGCGACCGTGTAAAGGCGAAGGTGTTTGACAACTCATTTTTAACAAAAAACCAGACTGAAGACGTCGACGGTTTCCACACCCACACTTACGGAAAGGTTGAGGGTGACGCGAAGCCATTATTCTATTCACAGGTCCAGAGGATGAACTACGGTGACACCAATGAAAGCGGCGAGTACAATATCTTTTCCGGCGCATGCAACGATGACGGAAACGTTATCGGAACAATGATTCATGGGATACTCGATGAAAATCCGATAATTGTAGATAATCTATTGGAACAAATAGATGCAGTAGACATCGACAATATTTACAATAGAAACATGGAAGTTAAAAAATACCTCAAACATGAAGTCGGAATCAACACCGGCATTGAAATACCTCAAATAAAAGCATTCAAGAAACCCAAATACCTCATGATTGGAAGCAACGGGTCAGACTCAGGCAAGACATTCATCGTGACCGGGCTTGCAGGTGCGCTTACAAAAAGAGGCTATAATGTGGCTCTTTTAAAGGTCGGCCCTGATGTGCGCGACATCATACCGGGACTTTACCTGACCAAGGGCAGGATGGAAGAGTTTGCATCAGTGAAAATCGGACACCTCGGATGGATGGACATTGAGTCTACCGTCGCGAAACTCAACAGATCAGACTATGACATAGTGCTGATTGAGGGCGTTATGAGCGTGTTCACCGGTCTTTTGAATGAGAAGGTACCGTTCTCAGCTGCTGAAATAGCAATGTCATCAGACATTCCGATGATACTGGCTTCAGGCGTCAACAAGGGCGGAATCGAATCAGCGGCAATTGACCTGGTTTCACATGCCAACATGCTTGAGAAATTCGGAGTCTCTGTAGAAGCCATACTTTTAAATAAAGTATACAATGACGATATATTCGACAATGTGGTTCCGTATATCAAGAACAACACCAGTGTGGAAAATGTTCTAAAGCTTCCAAAACTGAAATCCGCAGACATGAGAGGGTTCATCCCTGAAGTGGAGATACGATATGAGCTCTTCACATCCCATGCAATGGATCTGGTGGAGGATAACCTGGACATTGACCTGATAATCAGCATGGCTCGTGAGGTCGAATTCAACAAGATCTACTCATTCGATGAGATAAAAAGCAAGGTGATATAAAATGGCACTTAATCTAAGCCCTGAAAAGGGAGTCAAGCTTACAAAAAAGGATAGGGCACATGTCCTTAAGAAAATGAAAACAGGATGGAAGGCAACCTGCCTGATACCTGATTATGTCTTTGACGAAAACGGGAACATTCAAATAAACTCAGACATCAACCGCAGACTGGTAAAAAAAGTTAAGTTCATGGATGACGGAATCCATATCGAAAAGGCGTTGAAAACCAAGACCCTAAGAATAAAATGGAGCATGATTTCCCAGATAAACAAGTCAAAAGAAGTAAAAAATGGTTTAGAAATTAAAATGCATGACGGAAGATACGTCACATTCAGCATTTATAATTCCTACAAGTATCAGCAAATAATGGAATTTGTCGCTCAGCACATAGCCAATAAGTGCAATAATCCCAATTAGCTATTCCTCTAGATATTTATTAATAATGTCTTCGCCTCTCAAAAGGATTAAACCGTTTTCCTCTGCGTATTTGCGGGCGTCAGCGACGCTTGTAGCCTGTCCTGTTTCACCATCCATCATCTCACAGACAACACATACCGGAGTCACACCAGCCATTTCGCATAATGCAAGGCCTATCTCGGTGTGTCCCTGACGGTTTTTGACAAGTCCGTCTGCTCCTCTTAAAAGACATACGTGGCCCGGTGAGCGGAATGTTGCACCGAACTCATCGAATCTTTCCTCTTTCATCATCAAAGCCATTTCGCTAATGGTCATTGCACGGTCGTGGTCTGTTACGCCAGTGAATGATTTCCTGTGGTTTGCCCATATTGAAAATGATGACCTTTCATCGTATGGAATGTCATTAGGCGCCAGTTTAGCAAGCTCAGGGTATTTCTCGGTTGCAGCTGCCATGATGTCAACCATGAACGGCAAGTGTATTGCATCACAGAAGTCAGCGTGCAGGCAGTTGCAGATTAATCCTCCCGCATCGTTTCTCATAGTTGCGATTGATTTTGGGGTCACGAATTCGGAAGCGATGATCATGTCGACTTCGCCTTCCCTGTCGTCATCGTCGAAAACCAGTACGAATTCACCATTCCTGATGGCTTCTAGTGCTTTGTCTAAATTTGTTTCTTGATTCATAGTAATGTCTCCTAAATGTTTACTAGAACCAGGGTTAAAAATAACTATATTAACTATTATCTTCTCTTTCATCCGGACTGTAACCGTCGGTTTTGGATTCTCACCAAATCAACACTGCCATTGTGCTCGTGGACTTATTTTATTTTAAAAATCACCACCGGTGGGGAATTTCACCCTCCCCTGAGAACGTATTAAAAAATATATTCGTCATATATAAAATAGTTTGCGGTATCAAAATTCAAGGGATACAGTATCGCCGTCTTCAATGCCCAGCTTGTCTCTCAGCCTGTCTTCGGCGATGAATTCAAGATAGTTTTCATCATGAGTTGTCTTTGCCGGAAAAACAATTGCGCCTTTGATTTCATCATTCAATACGGCTTCAATATAGTTCACTGCCCCGAATTCTGTGTCGGGTTTGATTATGTTTTCGCAGCTGTCCTTCACCTCATTGATTTCATCGAGGTATTCCTCGCTGACGATGACGTTCAGCGTTCCCGGGTATGGTATGAAACCCAGATTTTTTCTAAATTCCTTCGTATAAAACTCCTGTGACAGGAAATATGCTGCCTTGCCCAAACCGGTTGTCACTTCACCATCAATTTTCATTAAATAATCCTCATTTAAATTATATGTAAGCAATAAAAGTATTGAAATATTTACTCGATTCGTTAATTTAACATCATTGCAAAACTTTATCACATTAATTGAATTTTGGAATATACATTCAATACTATAAATTAATTCAATTTAATTAATAAATATTTTTGAAGAAACTTATTAAATATAAAAAATAGAAATAATACTGAAAAAAAATTTTTTACAGGGTAATAGAAATGGAAACAAAAACTATCTCAACAGATGTATTAATCATCGGATCTGGAGGAGCAGGTTCAAGAGCAGCCATTGAGGTTGATGATGCAGGACTGAAAGCAACCATCGTGTCCAAAGGACTGTCATTCCGTTCAGGCTGTACCGGAATGGCAGAAGGAGGATACAATGCAGTATTCAAAACCGTCGATAAGGACGACTCCATTGAAGCTCACATCAAGGACACAATGAAGGGCGGAAGCTACCTCAACGACAAGGAACTTGTTGAAATACTCGTCAACGAATCACCGAAAAGACTAATAGACCTTGAAAACTACGGTGCACTGTTCGACAGACAGGAATCCGGTGAAATAGACCAAAGACCGTTCGGAGGACAAACCTACAGGAGAACCTGCTACCAGGGAGACCGTACCGGAGCGGAACTTTTGAATGCCCTGAAAGAGGAAATCATCAAAAGGGGCATCGACTGCATCGAAGAGGTAATGGTCACCTCACTTGTCACCGACAACAACCAGGTGATTGGCGCAACCGGACTTGACCTCAAGGATTCAAGCCTCATATACTTCAAGGCAAAATCAGTCATACTTGCAAGCGGAGGAGCCGGACAACTATACCCTGTAACATCCAACACCTTCCAGAAAAACGGTGACGGCTTTGCAATAGCATACCGTGCCGGAGCCAACCTTGTGGACATGGAGCAGATACAGTTCCACCCGACAGGAATGGTGGCGCCAGAATCCAAGAAGGGAGTGTTGGTTACCGAAGCCGTGAGAGCCGAAGGAGGAAAGCTCATAAACAGCGAGGGCGAAAGGTTCATGAGCAAGTACGCTCCCGAGAAAATGGAGCTTGCAACACGTGACGTCGTGGCACGTTCAATATACCAGGAAATCATCGAGGGCAGAGGAACCGAGAACGGCGGAGTGTACCTTGACATCTCACACCTTGACGACGACTACATCGACGAGAAGCTTGAAACCATGGTTCTGCAGTTCGACAACGTCGGCGTAGACATCAAGCACGAGCCGATAGAAGTCGCACCGACAGCGCACCATTTCATGGGAGGCGTCAAGATAAACCCTGACGCATCAACATCACTTGAAAACCTCTACGGAGCGGGGGAAGTCTGCGGAGGAGTTCACGGATCAAACCGTCTCGGAGGAAATGCCTTAGCCGACACACAGGTGTTCGGAAAAATAGCAGGCGTAAGCGCATCACAGGCAGCCAAAGGCAGTGAACTTAAAACAAATGATGAGCAAGTGAAGGCGGAAGCCTCAAGAATAGAATCACTGATCAAGAAAGGCTCCATCAAGCCGCAGGAATTCAAGAACAACATCAAGAAACTGATGTGGGAAAAAGTCGCAATCGTGCGTGATGAAAAGACCCTCAACGAGGCATTGAAGGAACTATTGGACATGCAAAAGGACCTTGAAGACCTTGACATCAGCGACAAGACACAGTACAATACCGACCTTGTCACAGCTCTTGAAGTCATTAACATGGTTGACATATGCATATTGTCAGTCAAATCAGCAATATTGCGTAGGGAAAGCCGTGGAGCACACTACAGAAGCGATTTTCCTGAAAGCAATGATGAATGGAAAAAGAGTATAGTGATGAATAAAGAAAAAATAGAATTTGAAGCTAGATAGCTTCTTTCAATTCTTTTATGGCCTGCCTGGCCTTGGCATAGATTTCATCCTCATCCAGAACAGTCAACTTCTTATTCTCCATCAATACCTTACCGTTGCAGATGGTGGTGTCAACGTTTGATCCGTTTGCGGAGTAGATGATATTTGATGTGATGTTTGAACTGTCCGGAGTCATGTTGGCAGCGTTAGTGTCTATCAGAATAATGTCCGCCTTTTTGCCAACCTCGATTGAACCTATTTCTGAATCCCAACCTAAAGCCTCAGCACCCTTGATTGTAGCCATTTCAATAGCCTCATCTGATGACAATACCTTAGGGTCAAGAGTGGTTACCTTCTGAAGCAGGCTTGCAGTCTTCAACTCCTCAATCAGGTCCAAGTTATTGTTAGAGGATGCGCCGTCTGTTCCGATGGAAACGCAGACACCATTTTCAATGAGCTTGGAGACCGGTGCAACGCCGGATGCCAACTTCATGTTGCTGCATGGGTTGTGTGAAACCTTGACGTCATGCTTTTTGATTATGTCGATTTCATCATCGCTCAGCCATACGCTGTGAGCGGCCACAACATCAGGACCTAATAATCCTATTTTTTCAAGGTATTCGAATGGCCTTAAGCCCTTTTCTGCTGAAACATCATCGATTTCCTTTTGTGTTTCTGAAACGTGAATGTGAATTCCCATACCGTATTCATCCGCCAGTTCACGTGTCCTAACCAGTAACTCTTCGGATGCTGTGTATGGTGAGTGAGGTCCTAAAAAGACTTTTATCCTGCCGTCAGCCATTCCATTGCAGTTCTTGAATAATGTCAGGTTTTCATTGAGTTCATTTTCCCTTCTTTCAGCGTCGCCGAAGTCTATCATTCCATATGACAGCACCGCCCTTATGCCGGCGTCTTCGATTGCACGTGCAACGTCCTCCATGTAGAAGTACATATCGGAGAATGTGGTTGTTCCAGACTTGATCAGCTCAACAGCCCCCAAAAGCGCTCCTATGTAGCAGTATTCGCCGTTGAGGTTCGCTTCCATTGGCCATATGTGATCGTTGAGCCAAGTGTCGAGGCTCAAGTCATCTGCAAGGCCCCTGAACAATGTCATTGACAAATGAGTATGAGTGTTTATTAGTCCCGGAAGAAGTATTTTGCCTTCCGCATCGATTACTTTGCCTACACCGCTTTCATCTATTTCATCGGCGATTTCAGCGATTGAATCATCTTTGATTAATAAGGATTGTTTTTTATTGTCAAAATTTGGATTTAAAATTATTGCATTCTTGATAAGTATAGTATTATCGCTCATAATAACACCTTTAAAAAAAAATAAAAAAAAAAGTTAGCTAAAAACTATTTATAAGTTTTTGATAGCTAATTTGATATCTTCTGCTTTAACAGTTTTACGTTTTGCGATTTTAGCAACATTGTTAGCTTCTTTAGCAACATCACGAGCAACTTCTTCTAAGTATGCAGCTAATTCAGCTTTTGCATCTTCACTTACTCTTTCTGCACCAGATTCCTTGATGATTCTAGCGACAGGAGCTTTTGGTATTTCAGACATGTTTTTCACCTCACATAAAATTTGTTAAAACTTATTATTAGGCAATTTAATAATAAGTTAAATAACAATATAAGATATCTTTATATTTAAATATTTTGCAAAATTGTGCTATTATTTAAAAATGGGATAAAGAAATTATAGAACTATAAAATTAAAAGAACTAAAAATTATTACTCTTTAAAAAAGTATTTATTAATTATTTAACAATATAATATCAGAATAAAAATTCGAGTTATGATATGATGAAGATTAAAATTGCAATTCCATCAAAGGGAAGAATAAGCGAACCGTCAATAAACATCCTGGAAAAGGCAGGATTGGGATTGATTGACAAGAACAATCGTAAATTGATTTCAAAGACTTTCAACGATGACATTGAAGTCATGTTTGCAAGAGCATCAGACATTCCGGAATTCGTCAATGACGGAGTGGCTGACATGGGAATCACTGGCGTTGACCTGATTCAGGAAAACGAGGCTGATGTCAGTGAGCTTCTTGACTTGAGGTTCGGCCAAACAAGGCTTGTTATAGCAGCGCCTGAGGAGTCAAGCATAAATTCCATCGACGACATCACCGGCGACATGAAGGTTGCAACCGAGTTTCCAGTCCTGACCGAGAAATACCTGAAGGGGAAAGGATTGGACTTGAAGATCGTGAAGCTTAGCGGTTCGACAGAGGCTGCACCGTTCATCGGCATTGCCGATTTGATAACAGACCTAACAAGCACAGGAACAACACTCAAGATGAATCATCTTGAGATAATAGACACCATACTGGACAGCACCATCAAGCTGATAGCAAATCCCAACAGCTTGAATGAAAAGAGGGAATTGATTGAGGCCGTGAGCACAAGCATCAAGGGTGTGCTTGACGCTGAGCGCAAAAAACTCATCATGATGAACGTTTCAGAGGTTGACCTGGACAATGTCAAGGAGGTCATGCCTTCAATGGGCGGTTTGACAATATCAGAAGTCTTATCTGATGAAAAGACCGTTGCAGTGCAGGCGGTCATTGATGAGAAGGAAGTGTTCGAGCTTGTCAATGACTTGAGAAACGCCGGTGCAAGGGACATTCTAGTAGTTCCAATTGAAAGGATCATATGAGAATTGGAATAATCTACACTACAAACAACGAATCAACAAGGAAATCCTGCAAGATTCTTGAAGGCAAGCTCAACGCCGAAACCCAATTGATACCGATTGAAATGGCTAAAAAGGATTGCCTTTTAAAATACAATTTCATAATACTCGCAGCATCAGCAATCGGCGGCAAGGTGCAGGGCAGCTTTAAGCTGTACGTTTCAAGCAACCTGAAGACATTGAAGGGAAGGCCGTTGGGATTGATAGTCAACTGTGAGGAGGATAGGGACAGGTTTTCAAAAGCATTCACCGAAGAGCTTCTAGATTCATCATACATTCACTCGAATTTCGGTTATGAATTGAATCCTGATTACGGCAACTATATTGAAAGGAAAAAAACAAATAAATTAATTAGTAAATACAAAAAGAATAATGAGAATCTTCCAACATTGAACATTGATGAGATTGACAGGTTTGCAGACGACATTAACAAGATGATTGAAAAAAGGGTTGATTAAAATTTTCAGGTTAAAAAACATAATATCAATAAAGGACTTTGAAAGAGAGGACATCGAATACATTCTTGATGAAGCATCAAAACTGGAGGATATTGCACAATCCAGAGACATTTCAGAGGAATTGAAGGGCAAGATCCTTGGGTTGATGTTTTTCGAACCATCCACCAGGACAAGAATTTCATTTGAAACAGCAATGAAGCGCCTGAGCGGAGGATGCATAGGATTCACAAGCAGCGGATCCAGTTCAGTGTCCAAGGGAGAAAGCATCGCCGACACCGCAAAGATGTTTGAGGGCTACAGTGACGCTCTAGTAATAAGGCATGAGCTTGAGGGAGTGTCAAAGTTCATTTCAGACATTGTGGATGTACCGGTCATCAATGCAGGTGACGGTGCAGGCCAGCACCCTACACAGACACTATTGGACCTCTACACCATCAAGAAGGAGATCGGCCAAATCGATGGCTTGAAGATTGCCCTGATCGGTGATTTGAAATTCGGCCGTACAGTCCATTCGCTTTCAAATGCGTTATGCCTGTTCGACAACGTTAAGATTTACCTGGTCTCACCGCCTGAACTGAGAATGCCGCAGGAGGTTCTTCATGACCTGGACAAGACCAGCATCGAATATGAGGAAGTCGACAATATCGAGGACATTATCGATGACGTTAACGTTTTATACGTGACAAGGATTCAAAAGGAGCGTTTCGCTGACATCAACGATTATCTGCAAATCAAGGGAGCGTACATCATCAACAGGAAAATGCTGGAAGGCAAGGATTTGATTGTAATGCATCCTTTACCTAGAATCGATGAGATAGATGGTGATGTTGACGATACCAAATACAATAAGTACTTCACACAGGCTGCAAATGCGGTGCCTGTGAGAATGGCGATTTTAAAAACATTGATTAAAAACAACCCTAAATAGAGTATAAGGCTGTTTCCAACAATTGCTCATCGCACTGCAATTTGATAATGTTTGTTCTTCCCCTTCCACGTCCGCGTGAAATGGTATTGGTTGATATTATTCCCAAGAGTTCCAGTTCATTGATGAAGTCGAATATTCTTCTATAGGTGACTGAATCCTTTTTGGATATTTCAGTGTATTCCTCATAGAGTTTTCCTGAAGTGATTTCATCGCCCTTCTTGGTCAGCAATAGGATTGCTTCGAGAACCCTTTGCTGCTGAAGAGGAAGTGTTGAGATTATTTCAGTAATCTTATTGTGTTCAATCCTGTCTTTAGCCCTTATGACATGCTCGCTTGTTACTTTTTCTGAATTCTCATCGAATGCGAGTTCACCAGCGTTTTTCAATAGGTCTAGAGCGTATCTTGCATCACCTTCTTCCTTGGCGGCCATCGCTGAGCATAACGGTATTACATCATCGTTTAGTATGTCGTCATGGAATGACAACATTGCCCTTTCGGTGAGTATGTCTGACAATTGTCCTGCACCGTAAGGAGGGAATATTATTTCCTTGTCGTTGAGACTGCTTGTTACCCTTGGAGTGATCAGGTTTTTAAAGTCAAGGTAATTACTGATTGACAGTACTGCAACATTGTCTGTTCTTGTTAATGTGTAGAGTATTCCGTCCCCATCCTTGGACAGCAGTATGTCGATTTCATCTAGTATGACTATCAGGTGCAGTTTTTTTCCGAATGCATTGGTTCTGAAAAGGTCCCTGAATGCCTTGACCACTTCTGCCTTGGTCCATCCACGGTTTGGAACATCCCTGCCCAGCCTGTTGCATAATTGGGCTATCACCTGGTATTCTGTGGTGTAGTCTGTGCATCTGATGTATTCTATCTTTATGAAAATGTTTTCATTGTTTGCAGCCTCTATGAGTTGTTCGCGTGCGAATTTTGATGCTGCGGTTTTTCCTGTTCCTGTTTTTCCGTATAGTGTTACGTTTGACGGTGTGACATCATCCAATACGTCAACCCAGTATTTCGCTATTTTCCTTATTTGATCATCCCTATGAACCAGCTTGTCCGGCAGGAACCGGTGATCCAATGGTTTTTTATCTTTAAATATATGGTTTTTGCGACGATTTGCGAATAGTCGTTCGTCTTCAAAAATATTGCTCATGTTGAATCTCCCTTAAAAATTTATAATGTTAATCAATTAGAATAATGAAAAAAATAGATGAGTATTATTTCCAGTGTTAATATTATAATAATGCTATTAAATAAAGTTTTTTATTACCTATATCATGTAAAGTAATAAAATTGCCTTGAGAGTGAAAAATTAATCCGGTTAAAACATTTTAAAACCATTGAAAATAAATATTAATCATTATTATTGGTTAAAACAAATTATATAAGTGTTGAATCATCATAAGATGATTTAAATTGGATTTGAAAATAAATATGAAATTGGACTATTTCAAATATAAGATATGGATTTCAAGTGTAACCCATAGGCTGAAACAACATGTCACATGTGGCTAAATGGAAAAAATATGTTGACAAGCGAAAATCATCATGACACATGCAAGAGAGAGGGAGGTGTGTTTCAAGTGTAACACTTTTCATGGGGCCGGCGAAAAACAAGACGTGCATTTCAAGTGTAAAATCACACTCATCATGAAAAAAGATAATTTTCAAATGTAAAAAAATCAATAGAATCAATCAGAATCAAAAAACAAGAAAGAATAGGGGAGATGAACTTCAACTGAATACAGTTGAAATATACCTCTCGATTCCTAATATACCCTCAAAATGTTTTCACTTGCAATGCACCTCTCCCTCTCCTAGATGAACATGTCGTTCTGATTGGAAGGGGTTACATTCACAGTGACATTGCCGAATTTCTCATCAATCAACCAGATGCAATGCAGCTTTGCCTTGAACACTCTCTTGAGGGTTCTTATAAACTCGTTTTTAGTCAAGCCATCTTCAAAGATTTGATCGGTGACGACGAATTGCTGAAGAATGTCATTTTGAACCTGAAGCTCATAATCAACCAGGAACTGGTTCAGTCCGAAATTCAATTGCATTATGAAATCCTTCTGTGTTTGCTTGCTGCTTGATTGCATGAGGCTCAAGTGCTGTGGAGCAACCTGGGTTGCACATGCAATGACAATGCAATCCTTGCCGGTAGGCTTGACAACATCCATTATATTGTCCTTAGGAAATTCAATGATACAGTGGAAATCAGCGTTCTCATCATATTTCATTTCCCTCAGGAAATCCTCATCTGTTAACCATTGTCTTATCTTTTCTTCTTCAATCATAATATCATCATTTTATTTAAAATTTTTAATAATAAATTATTTATTTTTTTATTATATATAATAAACTATGATTGAATATAATTATTTACTTAATGATATAATATTAGTTAAAACAAGCAATATTGTTTCATTAAATTTATTTTTATTTATTATTATTGCTTTTCTAACATCATTGGTAATAGACATTATATTCGGTGAGCTTCCAGCAAGAGTGCATCCTGTTGTCATCATCGGATCAATCATTGGTTTTTTCAAGAACCTTTTCATAAGGTTTAAAAGCAGATTGCCAGGATTGATGGTTGTAATCGCAGTGTGCATCGTTTCAAGTACAATAGTGTATGTCATATACCGGATTTGCTCATTCAATGTGGTCTTATGGTTTGTTGCATTTGCAATACTCGTGTCATCAACATTCTCAATCAAGATGCTTTTGAGCACTGCAGTTGACGTTAAGGATGCGCTTGATGAAAGCATTGACAAGGCACGTGAGATGGTGTCATACCTTGTGAGCAGAAACACTGATGAGCTGACTGAAAGCTTCATTGTATCGGCTGTGATTGAAAGCCTAACTGAAAACATAACAGATTCATATGTCGCTCCGATATTCTATTATTTCATATTCGCACTGGTGATATTGAAATGTCCGGTAAATGACCCATTGTATTTCCTGCTTATGATACCGATGCTTTACCGCATATCCAACACGATGGATGCAATGCTTGGCTATAAGACAGATGAACTCATAAACATAGGCTATGTGCCTGCAAAGATTGATGACATCCTCAATTACATTCCGTCAAGAATCAGCGGATTATGCGTTGTCATATCAGCATACCTCCTCAATTTGGATGGTAAGAACGCTTATAAAGTCATGATGAGGGATGCCAGGAACTGCCCATCACCAAATTCAGGCTACACAATGGCAACAACAGCAGGGGCATTGAACATTCAGCTCATAAAAAAGGAGACTTATATCCTGGGCGATGACAACAAAAGCATCACAGGCGAGGATATTCAAAAGGCTGTTGACTTGTCTAAAATGACAATATTATTATTTACAATAATTATTATATTATTATTTATTATATTATATGTGATATTATGAAGATTGCAATAATTACAGTATCAAACAAGGGTCAGGAATTGGCAGCTGAGCTAAAGGAAAAATTAGATTCGGATTCGACAATAATCAGATGCGACCTCTATCACAAGAACGTCAAGAAACACTTTCCAGTATTGTTTGAAGAATATGATGCAATAATAGCGGTTATGGCATCAGGAATACTCATAAGATCCATTGCGCCGCTGGTCGAATCAAAGGCCACAGACCCTGCAGTCATAAACATTGACGACAACGGCAATTTCGCAATATCAACACTATCAGGCCATCTCGGAGGAGCCAACAAATTGGCAAAAAAGGTTGCAGAATTGATCGGTGCAACACCCGTGATAACCACTTCAACTGATGTGAACAGCAAACTGGGAATTGATGTCATGGCAAAGGACCTGTACCTGTCAATCGACAATCCAAAGGAGATACTGCACTTCAACAAGGCCATACTTGAAGGAGGTGAAATAAAGTTGACAGTAAATCCGAACAGGAATTTCGACTACCTCTTCACTTATCTCAACAACAATACACTTGAAATCAATGTCTCAATATACTACTCATCAAAAATGGATAAGGATGAAATACATGTTCAATTGGATGAGCATGAAATGACCCTGAAAGAGAGAAAGATTGTTGTCGGACTGGGCTGCAGGCGAGGAAAGGAATGTGAAGCAATATATGATGGCGTTGTAAAATCATTGGATGACTTGAAAATACCGGTTTCAAGGGTGAACATGCTAGCATCGGCTGAAATAAAAAAGGATGAAGGCGGAATGCTTGAGCTTTCAAGCAGACTTGACATACCGATATCATTCGTTGAACTTGACAAGCTGAAACTGTTCCATTCAAGTGATGTTAAAAAATCAGAGTTCGTAATGTCAAAATTCGGAATATGGGGCGTGTGCGAACCGTCAGCCCTGATAATGGCAGGATATGACTCAAAACTAATCTACAAGAAAACCTCATATGACGGTGTGACAGTCTCGGTTGCGGTTGGTAAATAAAAAAAGGAATTTAAAAGCTAAATTTAAATAGCTTCTAATTTTGATAGAACTTCCCAAATTAAAGTTCTAGCGTGAACTGGAATATTAGGATCGTTACTGATTTCATCTAACT
Organism: uncultured Methanobrevibacter sp.; assembly: GCF_902774605.1. Lineage (GTDB taxonomy): Archaea > Methanobacteriota > Methanobacteria > Methanobacteriales > Methanobacteriaceae > Methanocatella. The sequence continues at coordinate 8,546 of NZ_CACYJE010000001.1, read as the reverse complement.
TTCCAAGTACGGTACTTATTTTAACAGATTGATCTTGCTCTTCGTCTTTTAACAAGTCACTAGATTGACTTGCAGCCTCTCTAATGTTACGAGGAACAGTGTTGTTATCTGAAATATAGTCAAGTATTTCACATACTTCATCGATTGCTTGATTGCTCATATATACTCCCTCCAAATAAAATATTTAAAAATAAGTAAAATAACTATTAATAGTAATGTTTATATTTATTTAATTTAAATAGTTTGTGGTTATTCAAATATATTTCATTTAGAAAAATATATATTAACTAAAAATGAATTATTATACATGTCAGACGTAAGCAAAACTACAATAAATTTACCAGTAGATTTAAAAAAAGAATTGAAAAAAATTGCAATTGATGAAGACACTTCATTATCCGGATTAATCATCAAAATGATTGAAGAAGGAATGCAAAACAGAAACAAAACTGATGTAAGTTCAGATGAAGATGCTTTCTAATCTTCAACTGAATTTAACATTAATGTAATGAATTGAGTTTTGGCGGTTTCCTCAACAAAAACTGCTAACAACATCGCCTCCCTTAAATCATCACTGACGCAGATAACACCATGATTCTTTAAAACCAGAACATCCTCATCGCCAATGCCCTCGCTGGCACTGTTTGCAAGCTCATCAGTCCCCGGCTTTTCATACTCGATTGACGGCAAATAAGGGGTCTTGATAGCGCCGAAACCCTCCAGTCTTTTAAGCTTCTTGTCTGAGAATGCAAATCCTGTTGCGTATGGTGAATGGGTATGCACTATAGCGGTGACGTCTGGCCTTTTTTTATAGATTCCCAAATGCATGTTCACTTCGCTTGAAGGCTTTCCATGGGTCAGCACGTTACCTTCCATGTCAACAAGGACAATGTCCTCTTCATGCAGGTTTGACAGTGACTTAAGGGTTGGGGTTATGGCAACAACATCCCCGAATCTTGCGCTGATGTTTCCTGCCTTACCTGAAACCAGTCCTTTATCGTAAATCTCATTTGCAATGCTAATAATCTCTGCAATATTCTTTTTCATAAAAAACAACCTCTCTTATAAGAATTTGAAATGCCTATACTTTCCCTTGTGAATGACTGGAACTTCCGCCGGTGTCGGGTTGATGTTGTAGATTTTCTGGAACTCAGTCTGGGTCTGGAAAGTACCTGAGTTGATCAGGTGAACGCCCTTGAATCTTCTGTAGCTGTTAATGTGAATGTGTCCGGTGTGGAAAATGTCAGGCACCTCATCGATGACTAGATAATCCTCAAGCTCTGATGCCAATGGGGTTCTTTCCCCGTATAATGGTGCCAAATGCCTCTTCAATAACAATTCCTCCATTATGGCATCGCTTTTCTCATACTCGAATTCCTTGACGGCCATGACCATGTCGTCGAAACTGCGCCCGTGGTAGATGAGAACCTTTATGCCGTCAAGTGACACTACACCCGGATTGGATATGAACTCAACATTGTCAAGCTCATACAACGCATTGGCGTATTCTTCAGGCACTGCAGGCTGAGGCTCAGCCACTCTTGAAGCGTCGTGGTTTCCAGGAGCAATAATGATTTTAATGTCGCTTCTGATATTTCCAAGGAACCTTGCAGCCTCATTGTACTGCTCTGTGATGTCCTTGATGGCGAGCTCCTTGTCCTGGTTCGGGTAAACGCCTATTCCATCCACGATGTCTCCTCCGATAATGAGGTATTTCACGTCTTCAGCAACTCTTCTCTGCTCCTCGTCACCCGCTTCACAGTTGATCCAGTCGATGAACCTTTGAAACGCATCTTCAAGGAATGTCAGGCTTCCAATGTGAACATCGGAAAGGAAAACTATACCGAAATCCATTTCCTTGTCTGGAACCCTTAAAACCCCAGGGTTGATGATTTCCTGTCCGAATGCGAAGTTGCGGTCATCACTCTTGTTTGCGATGACTCCAACTACCTCATCCCTCACGAGCTTTTCGGCTTCACGGAAAAGTTCCTCGTTCTTGTTTGAGAACAATATTGAAATGGTGCCGGTATCATCCTCGAACTCAACAATCTTATGACCGTTTTTACTGGTCCTTATCTCACGAACCATCAATATCAGGCTAAGGCTGTCCATTCCATCATCGATATCATTGATTTTAGTGTAGTTCCTGAGTTCAGGCCTCTTGGATAGGATATTCGCCAGCTTTTCATATCGGCTCTTGAAGTATGAAATGAGGTTTTCAAGCTCCCCGCTGGTGTATGATTTCTTACTTGTGTCCTGTATGATTTCAAAATCATATTCGACGTTGGTCTTTTGCTGGTTTCTCTTGAACTTGATTTTAGTGTCCTTGATTGTTTCTGAAGCCTCCTGGATAGCCTCGTTAACGTAGTGCTCTGGCTCGTCACTTTCCTTTTTAAGGTTATCGATGGAGGTTGGCTTGACAGGCTCTTCAGCTTTCTTTTCAACCTTTGGCCTTTCAGGTGTCTTTTTGACTGGCGGCTTTTCACCAGCCAATGCTGATGCCTGCGGTGATTTAGGCTTTTCAACCCTTGGGGATTGTTGTGGTGTTTTGCTGAGGGCTGCTGATTGCGGTGCCTTAGGCTTTTCAGCCTGTGGCGCTTGCTTTATGACAGGCTCCCGTTTATCATCATTTAAGGTTTTCTGAGTATCATCAGGGGTTTTGCTTTCAACGCCAAGCACCTCGTCAACGGTTTCGCCGCTGACTGAAACCAGATCCTTGGATGTGAATTTATCCCCTTTCAATTTAACTATTAAGTTAGATGCAAAATTAACTGGATTTTCTGCATTAATAACTTTATCATATGCTTCAGGTGATAGGTTAATTCCCTTTTTTGCAAATTTTAATAGAATTTTATTAGTTGACATATTGATAAAAATTTTATTCTTTTATGTTAATAAACTTTGAGAATTGGTGGCTGCAATATTTACCTGCACCTGTAAAAAATGCGAAATTTGAGTTATATTTATTATATATTAAACATAAAATTAAACATAATATAATAATCTTTAAATTTTAAGATTAAGAGTTTGTGATAAAATGGCGAATAAGATAGTTAGAATCGTTTTAATTGTAGTGTTATTCCTGGTGTTTTTTGAATTGGGACTTTTCAGTTCATACACTATTGTAACCGCAGAAGCTCCTAATCCACAGGCCCTGATTGATATGCAGGTTTCCAAAATACAGTCAATCTTCAGTCCGGAAAAGGTCAATGAGGTTCTAATCAAGGACCCTACCCCTGTAAACATCACCAACAAGAAGGATGTGGGACTGAAAATGGAGGACCTGTCGAAGGTTGACGGTGTAGGTGTGGATTCAATGAACATAACAACCTATGATGACACTGACAACAAGAACTTAACAGTTAACATCGAAGCGCTAGGTTACGCTTCACCGAATTCAACATCAGGACAAATAGTCATCAGTCAAGACCCATCCTACAAGGTGGTTGCAACCGCACAGGCCGAATACAAGGAGAACGGCTTGCGGGTTGACGAGAATACGCTGACTATTAATTCAATCTTGAAGCTTTACTAGTGATAAAAATGATTAATGTTATAGGTATTGGTCAAAACAGAGACAACATGACCCTGGGGGCTATAAAGGCCATAGAGGAGTCCGACGTCATAATCGGTTATAAGAAATACATTAACCAGATTGAGGATTTAATCCAGGATAAGGAAGTCATCAAGAAAGGAATGGGCGATGAGATAGCCCGTGCAGAGTTTGCAATTGAAAGGAGTCTTGAAGGCCAAACCGTATCATTGATCAGTTCCGGAGACCCGGGAGTCTTTGGCATGGCAAATGTACTGTATCAGATTGTCAGCAAATATGAAGACGTTGAAATAAAGGTTTATCCGGGAGTGTCAGCACTCAATTACGCATCCAGCCATCTGGGCGCACCTCTGCATGACTTTGCAGCAATCAGCCTAAGCAACATCCTGACTCCAATGTCTGAAATAGAAAAGAAGTTAAGGTATGCGCTTGAATCCAACATGATAGTTGCAATATATAATCCAATCAGCAAGACACGAAAGGAACCATTCAGAAGATTTATGGAGTGCGTTTTGCAAATTAAGGGCGAGGATGCATTAATAGGGATTGTAGACAGCACCTATGAGCCTCCAAAATCAACAATCGTCAAGGCCAAGGACTTGACAGAGGACATGGTCAACATGTCATGCACACTGATTGTCGGAAACGATTTAACCTATGTTCAGGATGACAACCTAATAACACCAAGAGGATACGTTATCAGGTCAAAGATCCATCCGTTATCACAAAATCATTATGAAAAATTCCTCAATGGAGAAGTGGGCCACGGGCCTAACCGTGAATGTGAATTCTATCCATGCCACTATGACGGTCAATACTGTGACTTCTGCTACTGTCCATTCTACCCATGCGGCGATTCAGCAACCGGCGGGGAATGGATCAAGGGTAAGGGTGTTTGGAACTGCACCAACTGCCACTGGCTGCATGAAAAGGAAACAGTCGAATACTTGAGAGAACCTATAGAAAACATCATTGAGGATGTCGAAGACTTGAAAACCAAGAAGAAAACCTTATTGAAGCTTAGAAAAGCATGCTTATTAAAAACTAATCCAAATGATCTTTAGGAGAGTTTGAATTGTCAATCAAAAATCTTTTAATAGAAATGAAAAACATGTCGGAACTAATGGTCGATTTAGCATATTCCGCTATATTATTCAACAGTAAAGCGGCAGCTGAAGAAGTAATCGCGCTAGAAAACGAAGTCAACGCAATGAACTATGAGATAAAGAAAGAATCATTAGTGGCCGCCAGATCATATGAAGATGCTGAGAAGCTAACAGCATTACTTGAAATTGCAGAAGCTGCAGAAAGTATAGCGAATGCAGCGAAGGATTTAGCTGATCTAGTAATAACCGGGTTCAAGCCACACCCAGTGTTCAAGATGGTTATGGAAGAGTCCGATAAAAGTATTGTCAGAGTGACAATCGCTGAAAACTCAGACCTTGCAAACAACAGTCTCGGAGACTTGCTGCTGGTTAACCGTACCGGAATGAGGGTTATTGCTATTAGAAGAGGAGTGTCCTGGATTTACGGACCTGATAAGTACACCACCTTATTGGCCGATGACACACTCATTTTGAAGGGAACAGACGAAGGCGCAGACCTGCTTGAAAAACTGGCCGCCGGAACCTGCTCACTTGAAGACATTCCGGAAGAATTAGAAGACGAAGACTAGAGAGAGTTGATTTAAAATGATTATGGGTAGTGATATGTGTGAAAGACCAACAGAAGAAGATTCGCAGTCCACTATCTGTAATTTCAACATTTCCTGATTTTGTAAGCGAACATAAATCCATCATAAAAGAAAGCCTCATAGCATTATTAATCTGTGCTATCGGCGATTTATGCGCAGGAGTTATTCTAGGAAAGATGACCTTTTTCCTTGAGACATTCCCAGGACTGCTTGTAATAATCCCAGGAGCCATTGGGATGAGGGGAAACATTTTCGGGTCATTCGCCTCAAGACTATCCACCAACCTGCACATAGGTATAATCTCGCCTAAATTCGAGTTTTCAGAACAGGTTAACTATAACATATTCTCATCATTTGTACTGACACTAGTGCTGTCCCTGTTTTTGGCCATAATCGCTAAAGTACTGTGCCTGTTATTAAGACAGCCTTCAATGGACCTGATTGATTTTATTCTAATCAGCGTAATCGCCGGTGTGATTTCAAATCTCATAATGCTTCCTATTACAATGCTCGTGTCATTCAAGAGCTTCGAGCATGGATGGGACCCTGACAACATTACAAGTCCAATCATAGCGGCATTCGGGGACCTGTTCACATTGCCGGCCATTATCGCTTCAGTGTTTATTTTACAAGCCATTAATTTCAATTACATTTTTAAGGACATCGTACTCGTAGTTATACTGATTGCAGTCATTGTCAGCTTCATATACTGCTACAGGCTGTCATATGAAACCAACACTATCCTTAAGCAGTCAACACCAGTACTGCTTTTATGCTCATTGTTGGGAGGGGCAGCAGGAGGAATACTGAACTCAGCGGTCGAAACCTTACTGACCAATCCAAGCCTGCTCACATTACTGCCATTATTCTCCGGTGAATGCGGAAGCCTTATAAGCATACTTGGTGCAAGATTATCATCAGGACTTCATTCCGGTTTAATCGAACCATTTAATAAGCCTGAAGGTGAAGCTATCCATAATTTCATCATAAGCTTCATACTGGCAATCATCGTATTCCCAATGATTGGACTATTGGCTGAAGGGTCATCATACGCTTTAGGCGTTGTCGGCGTCGGATTCGATAAGATCCTTGAAATATCCACCTTAGCAGGCGTGATACTGGTTGCAATAATGGTCATAATCGTCTATTACGTATCCATCACTTCATATAACAATAATATGGACCCGGACAATATTGTAATTCCGATTTCAACAAGCATCACCGATTCGATTTCAAGTCTGATATTGATATCCGTCTCATTGCTCCTGTTGGGCGTTTTAATCTAGTCAATGCCAAGCGGTCATTACTAGCTCGCACTCATTCGTCCTGAAGTAATCGTATTCCAGAAACCCCTCATCGAAATCCTTCGGAACGGACACAAGAACCGCCTTGGCGTCAGGCCGGTTCAAGTGAATGAACACTATCGCATGGTCATCATCATAGAAATTGACCATGTCATTCAAGTAAATCCTGCTGGAAGTTGGCGTTTGCCAGGAGGGGGCCTTAACCATCCTTGTGGTTTCCACAATGTATTCCAGATCCTCCATTTCACCGTCATCTATAAGAAGATAATAATCTGATTTCCTGAGGTTTCCCGGAAACACCTTAAAGTAATCGCAGCTGCTTTCATCCTGAGGATGATTCTTATCGCACTTGCCGTCATTCCTGAAATCCTTAAGGACATAATGCTTGTAAAAGTCGCATTTCACAAGCCTTGTAAGCGAATACATATCCTCACCCTCCCCATACTCACCGAGTTTTACACTTGCAATGCTGCTCTCATGGGGCTTCAGCTCAAGGGATGAGTGAATCTTCGAGGAGAACATCTGCTCATGGACAAGCTTGTCATAGTCCTTTCCCAATGCAATCAGCTTGGAATACGAGACACTGTTGGGTATGACCAATCCCGCCTCATTGATGATTGCAAGGCCGGGTGTGCCCTGCCTGTACTCGTTCCAATTTTCAGGCTCGCCGGGATTGTTGATTAAATTATCCATGACTTCCGATGTCAGCTTCTCCATGTTATTGGTCTTCTCAGCATTCACAACCTTCTCGGTTGCATCCTCGACATGCGAGAGGACAACGCCGAAAATCATAAGGACCACCATCAGCATTACTCCAATTTCAATAAGTCTCATTGCCATAATCACTCAACCCGTATTTCTTTCTGTGTGAACTGTCAAGAATAAGACTGTCCCAATCATCCGGATTAATCTTTTGACCGTTGTAATGGTCAGCGAACACCACATGGTCAGAGCATGACAGGGATTCGTTTCCAAGAGGAGTGTGCGTCTGGATGAACACCTCGAAACCGTAATGAGGACACTTTCCCTTACCCTCAAGGCGGCACAGGTAGCAGCTTCCGTCAGCGCTTTCATGGAAATACCCAGTATCCAGGCAATCCTCCAGGACTCCTGGGTCGCCATGATGGATATAAGGGTCATATGGGCATTTCTTTATCGTCATTGGCGCTGTGGCTTCAAGGTATGATTCCGGAGAGTCGAAATTGTGCAGTAGCATATACGCAGACAATGCGGTCTTGTAGTGGATCTTGTCATCATAGGCCATGATTCCCGATGCAATCGTCAATTTTGCAATCGGAAGCGGATCTCTCAATCCCTCGACTGAAGCGTTCCTTTCAATCACCTGGGAAAAGCGTTCATTGTCCTTAACACCGTCCAGGCGAACCTTGAACAATATTACCCAAGGCGAATCCGTGGTTTCCACAGACAATACCTCGCTTGAAAGGTCAACATCATACTTCTCCTTGAAATCATCATTCTTGCTTTCGAGCTTGTCGGTCAGTTTCTTCTTAATGTCGCTTTCACTGTCCCGAACGGGCAGGCCATTGTAAACCTTCTGCGTCACATCCGCAATCGATTCCCGTCCAAGAACCTCCAAATTACTTGAATAGTCATCAATGATGTACTTGAAGTTGTCATTGGATTGTGATTCAATGTTATGGTTTTGAATGTAATTTAGCGACGTCATGGTGACAATGCACATCAGCACAACTGCCGCAATTAGAATTGCAGTCGTGCCCACTATCATATTGCCTTTTGAATCTGGTTTTCTGATTTTCATTTTTAAAAGTTTGGAGTCGGATTTATAAATTGATTGTCGAAGTGCGACTCGGTGATTTTGTGCGGGTGCGCACTTGGCAAAACTATATATGTTACGGCATGGGAGCAATATTTAACAAATTTAACATTATTGTGCAAGAATTCTCCGGCTTCTTTAAGCCGGAGATGAATTGCACTTTTAAGAGGCATGAATTTTTAGAATTTTTCTGCGATATAA